>JAXIOW010000013.1:0-1933 GCA_045403215.1 Nitrospirales bacterium
GGAGGCTCCCATGGTATCTATTCCCAAAGTCGTCGGTGTCCTGTCTTGTGGTTTCTTGCTGTGCCTGGGTCTGTCCCATGCCGCGCAGGCAGATAATGCGGCTCCGACTACAGACGAAATGAAGGCTGACCAATCTGATCGGAGGCAAGGAGGTCAGGAAGCTGGTGAAAAGCAAGTAAGCGATGAGATGAAGGGTGTCGAGTCAAAAGACAATACGATTATCAAAGGCGAAGTGTTGCGCGTTGAAGGCGAGAACTATTTCGTCAAGGGGCAAGACGGGAAAGAGGTGCGTTTGCATACCGACCAAACCACCGAGAAAATCGGAAGCTTTAAGCTGGGTGATCGGATTGAGCCGAAGATGAACGATGAGCATCACGCGCTATCGATTCGCTCGGCCCAAGGAACTGATGCTGGTAACGGAAGTGAAGGCGGCCGTGATTCGCTCCACGAAACTGATGCTGAGCACGGGAAATGACGCCAGCTGTACGACTGACTCTCCTCTCGAATCAGGCAAGAGGGCTCAAGGGGGTGGTAGTAGGTAACTGTCTCAGTGAGAGTCGGTAGGACGGTTCTGCATTAGACCTTCTGCCGACTCCGACTAGGTACCATTCTGATTCACACGACCCAGAGGGCGTGTCCAACTATTTCCTGTGTAATGATCGTGAATGTTAGAAGGAGGCCCACCATGGCGGAAAAATCATGCGCGAATCCTCGTTGTACATGTCCGGCAGAACCGGGGAAGGAATTTTGTTCGTCTAATTGCCGAGAGGCAAAAACAGGCGCTCCCTGTTCCTGTGCCCATAAGGGGTGCGGAGGTACGCGTTAGTAGGTCGAGCCCTTACAGGTGAGAAAGTGAGTATGTCGTGGCCAAATCATGAATGCGGGAGGGCTCCTCTCTCACGACCTCCCGCAGAGTGCGGCTTTATCCGAGAGGAGGACCGCATGGACGAGAAAGCGCTCAACAGCGACAGGCGAATTACCGATGCTGATCAGTCGCTGCAGGCGTCAACGTCGCGGGTGGCTGGCTGGACGTTCTCCGTTTCTCCATGTCCTGATCGATCAACCTCAAGGCATTCAACTGGGACTCTAGATCCGCTATGCGATTCTCTCGCTCTCTGATTTGTCGCTGAAGGGACTGGACGACACTTGAGTTGACAGCAGCCGGATCGCTTTTCTTGTTCACTGAGGTGGCAGGCAGGGTTCCGCACGCGCTCAGGGTGATGGCCAAAAACAGGCTACCTCCCAGGCTGCTCCAGGCCCTTCTCCGCATCACGCTCATGGTCTAGGTGTGTCACTAGGCGCCACATCCCGCAAGAACTTTCCTAATTCTGACTGGTCCCAGGAGAGGCGGATGGATTTGTGGCTAGGCGTGAGAGTCCTCAATCAGGCCCCCGCTGGTCTGCGAGCCCCCGTCGGTTTGCAGAGGAGGCGGTGCGGGCGTCTGCGCGGCGAGGCCGAGCATGCTCATGCCCACCCCGTCATACCGAACACACCCGCCACTCTCGTATTCTGGTCCCAGTTTAGGTCCCGGTTCTGAATCTAACTCGATCACATTCCGTCAAACACCCATACCCTTCTCAAGCATCAGAATCGCCTTTATCCATGCGCGATATCACACGCTATCACTCTGCATCACTCTCCGTCTCAATTGGCATTTTAGCGACTTCGGATCCGAGGGTTGGGGGTTCAAGTCCCTCCGGGCGCACCACTCCATCCGCTGAAGCCTCAGGATGAAATCAATGAAGTATCAGTAGCTTACAACAGCCTACAACTGATCTACCTGGCCCTTTCGAGAGGGTCGTCCCCCCACCAAAGCTGCATAGATTCCTCGTGTCTCCAGCAGTACATTAAACAAAAAGCAGGACCCACGGGGTGTCTGAATGGTGCTATGCTATAAGCAGGATCGTGCGAGGCTTTCTAGCGGGAGGTTTCT
>JAXIOW010000192.1:0-20788 GCA_045403215.1 Nitrospirales bacterium
AGGGCCAGTTGAACCTCGTGTCCCAGGCGCGCCAGCTCGATCGGCAGCGTCCCGGCCACATCCGCCAGGCCTCCCGTCTTGGCCAGCGGGACCGCCTCGCTCGCGAGCATCAGGATGCGCATGGGCCCCTTCTACTGTTGAGGAACCCGGGTCTGGTCGTAGAACTTCCTGCCCCAACCGGCCAGAGTTTCGGTCACGAATCCCAGCGGCGTGTAGGTGCGGCCGTCTTCCAGCGTGACAAGGTCATTGCCGAACGGACGGCGCAGGGAAAACCGATCCTCGGTCGGGTAGAAGAGGAACAACACCGGCGTTCCCTTCTGATTGACCCATTCCATACGGTTCGGCTGCCCGAACGCCTGGACCACGTCCGGCAGGGTCATCCCTGTCTTGAGAAGGTCCGGGTTAAGGCCGTCGGCCCATGCGATCGGGACCGCCTCCAACAGGGTCGCGGCGGTCCCGACGCATGCAACCAGCCACAGAAGCCGTCGTCGCAGCAGGTATCGCATGGATGCTCCTTTCACCACTCCGGGCCGATCTGGGCCAGGAGTTTCAGCGTCGGCTCGGCCAGCTCCGCCAGTTGCTCCTCCGTCACGGGTGTCCGCCGGAATCCGGTCAGCGGGACGAGATCAATGATATCCGGTCTGAGGGGAATCTCATAGGCGCCGTCGATGAGAATCCGCTGGCCGGCCGGCGACAGGACGAAATCAATGAACCGCTTGGCGGCGGCGGGGTGCGGGGCGCCCTTCACGAGCGCGATCGCATTGAGATTCAGGAGCGTGCCCACCTCGCCGTTGCTCTGGTCCGGATAGACCACGCCGACCGGGTAGTGCGCCTTGCGGGCCAGAAAATAACTCGGCGAGTTGGTGAGACCGATGGCGAATTCGCCGCGCCCGACCCCCTGCCAGACATCCGCGTTGTCCGGCAGGATCTTCAGGCCGTTCGCGTACAGTTGTATCAAGTAATTTTTGGTGAAGTCGGCCCCTTTGACGGCAACCAGCGACGAGACCCAGCTCAACGTCGTCCGCTCCTGTGTGCCGGCGATGGCGATCTTCCCCTTCCACTTGGGATCGTTCAGTTGGAACACCGAGCGGGGGACATCCTTATCGGGGACGAGGTTCTTGTTGTAGACGATGACGCGGGCGCGGGAAGAGATGCCGGTCCACAGACCCTCCCGGTCGAGAGACCCGGGCAACAGGTCCTTGGCCTCCGGCGAGACATACGCGTCCAGCACGCCGTTCTTGGCGAGGATCTCCATCACACCCGCCTCGGTGGCGATGATGATATCCGCCAGCGGGCGTGCCCTCTCCTGGACCAATTCGTGGGCCAAGCTTGACGTCCTGCCAATCTTGAGCTTGACAGCGACGCCGGTCTTCTTTTGAAAGGCCTCCACCACCGGCTTGACCACCATCTGCTCGCGCCCGGAGTAGACGACCAACTCCTCGGCTGCTCGGACTCCATCGACGCCCGCGCAGATGCCGGAGACCAACGCGACTATCAGGGCACAGCGTCGCAACGCACCGTTCCTCACAACTAGACACCCCGCGAGGAAGATGGCGTGTCCTCGCCCCAATTGTAGATGGACTTGATGTACTGATACGCGGCGATCAGCTTGCGGAGCTGCGTTTCGCCGCTGCGATCGCCGGCCCGCGCGTCCGGATGGAGCTCCTTGACTTTCTTGCGAAAGGCTTTCGTGACTACCGTGTATGAGCTGCCTTCCTCGAGCCCGAGGATCGCGAAGGCTTCGGCGGCATTGGACACTTCGCCCTGCGGGTCCGTCGAGCCGCCCCAGCCGCCGCCCCCTGTCGCCTGCCGGAAGAAATCGAAGAGGCTGGGCCGCCGTTTCCGGCGCCGCCGGGGACGGCTGTACAACTCGGCTTCGAGCTCTTCGAACCGATCCTCGATGAACTCGATGCGCCGGTCCAACCGTTCCAGTTCCGAGATGCCGGACGCCTCGTCCAGTTCGCTCTCGATCAGCTCCGCCATCCGCAACACTTCTTCCAGCTCGCCCTCCATCTTCAAGGAGAGGTCGGGCTGCACCTGCAACAGCGCCTCGAAGGCGTAGTCCACGTCTTTGGTGATGCGGGCCTGAAGCTCGGCGACGCGGGACTTCATCTCCTGGAGCGCCTTCGCCTGCGCCCGCTTGTTCTGAAAAGTCGCCACAAAATTACAGGACGTCGCGGATGGCGCCGGGATCGATGCGGGTGATGGACTCTTGGGTCAGCCGGATGATTTGGCCATGCGAAAGGCCCACATCCATGAACACCCGGTACATGAGAGTGCGGCCCGGCCCGACCGGAAAGACCACGAGATCGTAACTGACCTGTCCTGACACGTTCACACTGTCGGAGGCCGAGACGGTCGCCTTGATGGACCTCAGGTCCACCTCGGTCTTCGCCACGTCAATGCGGTCGAACCGCCGGAAGGCCTCGACGAGGTCGCGCTGAGCCGCAATGTTGCTCGCGGCAAGGTCCTTCGCCGTCCTGATCTGCAACGCCTGCCTCAACCGTTCATGCAGCAGCCCGAGCGCCTCTTCATACCGTTCCTTCTGCAACGCGCCGTAGTAGCGGACGAACACGGCGGCAAGTGTGCTGTCCGGAACCTCGGGGGACGCGGCATCGCTCCAGGGCGCAGCCGACAGGATCATCAGGGTCGCGATGACCAGAGGAGGCAGGAACCGTGTCATGGGTTGCGATCCTTCTCTCGCAGTTGCGCCTTGAGCCGGCCGATCAACAACCAGCGGTAAATCCGGACGGAAATCGGGATTACGATGACCAGCCCGATGATCAGGTACATGAAGAAATCTTCCGGAGAGATGCTGTACATGGTTTTCTCTGTTCTCTATTCTATCAGAGACTCCCCGGATTGTAGACGACGGGGTCGGGCACCTGAGCTTCGGCGAAGCCCTTGCGGCGCAGCCGGCAACTGTCGCAGCGGCCGCACGCGCGCCCCTGCTCGTCCGGGTCGTAGCAGCTATGGGTCAGGTGAAGCGGCGCCTTGAGGGCCAGGCCCCGCCGAATGATATCCGCCTTGGTCATCCGGAGCAAGGGCGCCTCCACGCGAATCGTCCCGCCTTCCACGCCGACTTTCGTCCCCAGTTGGGCCAGGGCTTCAAACGCGCGAAGGAACTCCGGACGGCAATCGGGATAGCCGCTGTAATCCAGCACATTGGCCCCGAAATAGATCGCCTCGGCTTGCACCACTTCCGCCCATCCCAGCGCCAGGGCCAGGAACAGCGTGTTGCGGGCCGGGACGTAGGTCGGCGGGATGCCGGAGCCGATCTCTTTGTCCGGGCGGTCCTTGGGAACCGGTACGGCGTCGGTCAGCGCCGAGCCGCCGATCGCCCGGAGATTGACCTCCACCACCAGGTGACGCTTGGCGCCGAGGGCCGCGGCGATCTCAGGGACTCGCTTCAATTCCACGGCGTGCCGCTGGCCGTAATTGACGCTTAACAAGTACAGCTCGTAGCCGGCGGCCTTGGCCTCGGCGGCCGTGACCGTGGAGTCCAATCCCCCGCTGCACAGCACCACGGCTCGTTTAGCGGGGGAGCTCACCGAGTCTGACCGGACCCTGACGAATCGCTGGGGATCGGGTTGAAGAAGAAGTCGTAGGCGAGGGCCCGGGCCGAAGACACCGCCACCCAGGCCGCGGCGATCACGAGGAGCGTGGAGCGCATCCCGTTACAGTTCTTGCTCCTCCTCCATCTCGATCTTCTCGAGCATCTCCTGCTTCGCCTGGCACGCGACGCACCGCCGGGCGAACGGGACCGCGCGCAGCCGCTTCTCGGTGATCTCAGCCCCGCAATCGGTACAGCGCCCGTACGTGCCTTCTTCGAGCTTCGCCAAGGCCTCGTCGATCTGCTGCCGCATGTTGTTGCGCAGCTCCATGATGGAGATGTCCCGGACCCGTTCCGTGTCGAGGAGCGCCTGGTCGCCCACGTCGGGGGCCGAGTCGACCCGCCGCTGGATCTCGTCGGACATCCGATGACCGATGAGCCCATCGATCTCCTTCATCACTTCCTGGCGGCGATCCAGCAGCATCTTGCGGAGCGCCTCGGTGCGCTCGCTTGAATTCGTGGGTTTCGACGAAGGCGCGACTGCGACTTTTGCGGCGGGCGCCTTGGCCTTTGCCTTGGCCTTCGCCTTCACCACCGTCTTCGCCGCCGCCTTGACCGCCCGGCGCGGCTTCGACTTCGCGGTCATGCGGGTTGCCCTCCCCCCTGAATGAGACTCATGGCTTTCTCCAGCATCTCGCGCTCGTTCTTATACGACAGCGTGCGGAGCGCGTCTACGAGCGGAAACCAGCGCACTTCTTCCACCTCGTCGTCATGGTCGGCCGTGTTCCCGCCGAGGTATTCCATCAGAAACAGGTGCACCGTCTTGACGATGCGGGTGCGATCGGCCTTGGAGTAGAACTCATAGGTGACCTCGCCCAGCTTCCGGAGCACCTTGGCGTCGAGCCCGGTCTCCTCGCGAACCTCCCGGACGGCCGTTTGCTCGAGATCTTCCCCCTTTTCAACCCAGCCCTTCGGTATGGCCCATGCGTCCCCATCGGCGCGGGCCACCCGGATCAAGGCCACCTCGTAGCCTGCGCCGGCCGGTCGGAAGACGACGCCGCCCGACGAGATGCGGTGAATAACCATGGCCCTCAGTACTGGATCAGGGCCTGGACCTCGCAGCCCTCGAGTTGTTCGCGCCCCTTGAGCGAGCACAACTCCACCAGAAAGGCCAGCCCCACAATCTCCCCGCCGAGTTGGCGAACCAGATTGACCGTCGCGGCGGCAGTCCCGCCGGTCGCGAGCAGGTCGTCCACGATGAGCACCCGCTCGCCCATGGCGATCGCGTCCCGGTGCACCGCCAGCGAGTTGGAACCATACTCCAGATTATACTTGACCTCGAAGATGTCGGCCGGCAGCTTGCCGGGCTTCCGGACCGGCACGAAGCCGGCTTTGAGCTGATGCGCCAGCGGAGCGCCCAGGATAAACCCGCGCGACTCGATGCCGACGATCTTGACCACGTTGCGGTTCCGATAGAGCGCGGTAAGGTCTCCGATGACGCTGCGGAACGCCGCGCGGTCCTTGAGCAGCGTCGTGATGTCATAGAACAGGACCCCGGGTTTGGGGAAATTCGGAACCTCACGAATGAGCTTTTTGTAATTCATAAAGGGGTGAGTATAGGGGCACCGAGGAAGGTGTGTCAATTCACAATTGGATGGTGAAGCCTTGTGCGCTCCCGGTCGGCGTTTTCCAGGCCACCGACACGTCTGTCACCACCGCGAGCGACGGCCCGCGGCGAAGCCGCGCCAGCAGTTCCTCAACCTTCGCGCGCGGACCTTCGACCTCGACCTGCACTCGTCCATCATAGAGATTGCGCACCCAGCCGGACAGGCCCAGATCCTTCGCGGCCCGTTGCGTGAACGCGCGATAACCGATTCCCTGGACCTCGCCGGAGACAACGACCTCGGCGGCGACGAGTTCTGGGTGTTGAGGAGAAGCCATGGGAAGAGGATTCCACGTTATACGTTAATCGTTAAACGTACAAAACTGCTCTGTTCTACGAATAACGCATAACGTTTAACGAGGACCGTCCGCACGGGCGGGTTTGGTCGGGGCGAGAGGATTTGAACCTCCGACTCCTGCGTCCCGAACGCAGTGCGCTACCAGGCTGCGCTACGCCCCGATTCAGGGAGTGAACGACATGCCGAACGCCTCGGCCACCGCCCGATACTTGACACGACCGTCGGCGAGGTTGAGGCCTTTCGCGAGAGCCGGGTCGGTCCGGACCGCCTGCTCCGGTCCCAGTTCGGACAAGCGGAGAATAAAGGGAAGCGACGCGTTGGTCAAGGCAAAAGTTGAGGTGTGCGGCACGATCCCCGGAATGTTCGGCACGGCATAGTGCAGCACACCGTCCACTACGTATACCGGGTCCGAGTGGGACGTGGGCCGAGTCGTCTCGATACACCCGCCTTGGTCCACCGCCACGTCCACGATGACCGCTCCCTTCTTCATGCGGCCGACGGTCCCGCGGCTGACCAGGAGGGGAGTCCGGCCGCCCGGCACCATGACCGCGCCGATGACCAGATCGGCTTCCAGGACGGCCTGCTCGATCCATTCAGGATGAGGAACCATGGTCGTGACGCGTCCCTGGTACAGGGCATCTAACGCCTCCAGCCGTTCCCGACCGAGATTGAAAACGGTCACCTGGGCCCCGAGCCCTACCGCCATCTGTGTCGCATGCGTCCCGACGACACCGGCGCCGAGGATCACCACCTTGCCTGGAGCCACGCCGGGTACCCCGCCCAGCAGGACACCGCGGCCCCCGTGCGTCCGCTCAAGGTAGTGCGCCCCGATCTGGACGGACAGCCGCCCCGCGACCTCGCTCATCGGCCGGAGTATCGGGAGGCTGCCGTCCGAGCGCTCGACAGTCTCGTAGGCAATGGCGGAGACCCGCCGATCCAGCAGGGCTTCGGTCAAGGGCCGGTTGGCCGCGAGATGGAGATAGGCGAAGAGGGCCTGGCCTTTCCGGAAGAGCGGATACTCCTCGGCAAGCGGTTCCTTGACCTTCACGATCATGTCCGCGCGCTCGAAGAGGGCGGCCTTGTCGAAGACCACCTCGGCGCCGGCCGCCCGGTACGCTTCGTCTTCCAGCCAGCTGCCCGCGCCGGCACCGGCCTCCACCAGCACCCGGTGGCCGGCCTTCACCAGCGCGCGTGTGCCGTCCGGTGTCAGCCCGACGCGGAATTCATGGTCCTTGATCTCCTTGGGAATGCCGATGATCATGGCTTGCCGCCAGATTCAGAGGGCTTGCACGTCGACAGCCGCTTGCCGGTGATCGCGCCGACCGCGCCGTACGACGTGCGGAACGTTCCTTCGAGGCGACGATTCTCGGTCAGCAGCAGGCTGTCCTCCTGGAACTCCCCTTTGAACTCCCACCGCAAGTACACGGCATCGCCGTAAATCCTGATCTCGTTGGGTGATGGGCCCTGGACGCCGGCCGCCTCCGGCGACGGCAACACGATTTGCGACTTGCCTTCCCGGTGACTCAGGGTGTGGGAATGCACGGTCCACTCCCATACGCCGCACAGCCGCGCATAGCCGGCTTCCAGTCGCTTGGCTTCGGCCACGGGGTCCAGATCCAGAGCCTGCGCGCCACTGGCGAAGAGCACAACGCCTATCACGGCTGCCACAACGAACAGCATACGCATGACCTTATTGTGTTCGATAATGAGGCAGGATCACAAGAGGGGGACGTAGGGGCGCAATGAATTGCGCCCCTACAAGGCTTTGCGGTATGATCGCTTCACCTTGGGAGGGTCGCGACGATGACGGAAGGCGACGTCACGGCTTCGCCGGCCGGCAAGTGCGACGGCTGCGGAGTCACAGACGTTCCGCTCATGAAGATCTCGCTGGGCCGCGACTTCTTCGGGCGCGTCTACGATCGGCTCTCGCCGAGCGCCGATCTGAGCCCGAAGTGGTACTGTGACCGCTGCTCCGTCGAGAAAAATCTCCAGCGTGACTTCCGCGACATCAAGGGCGAGTTCGAGAAATTCACCAAGGGCACGGCCTCGGCGCTGGGCCGGGCCGACCAGTTCGAGCGGGCCAAGCTCCGGCTCAAGGAGATCGTTGCTCTGCTCGCCGCCGATGCGCTCAAGCCGACCCTCTTGAAACCCGAGGAGGTCGCGGCCCTCGCGCGGTCCCTCGCGACCCACCGCGCCGCCTCCACTGCTTGAGATGCCCTCGTTCAAGCGCCACATCTTCATGTGCATCAATCAGCGTCCGAAAGGCGATCCCCGCGGGTGCTGCGCGGACAACGGGTCGGTCCCGTTGCAGGAGTTCATGAAGAAGGAAGTGGACCGGCTGGGGCTCAAAGGGATTGTCCGGGCGAACAAGGCCGGTTGTCTGGATCACTGCGAGTACGGGCCCAGCATCGTCGTGTACCCGGAAGGCGTCTGGTACTGGGCCGGCACCGAGGCGGACGTGACGGAGATCATGGAGAAGCACATCGTCGGAGGGCAGATCGTCAAGCGCCTCCTCATGCCCGGCCATGAGCCGCCCAAGACCGCGCTCGAGCCGTTACAAGCGTGACCACGCCGGCCAAGGACATCTTCGAGCTTTTCTCGCGGGCCCTGTTTGAAGGAGTCAAACCCATGATGCTGAAGAGAGATCACCTGGTCCGCCACCCCGACCGGTGCACCCACAACGCGGTCTGCATCCCGGTGTGCCCGACCGGGGCCTGGCTCTCGACGCCGCCCTACAAATTCGATTCCTCCCGCTGCATCGAGACCTGCCGGCTCTGCCTGGATGCCTGCCCCTCGCAGGCCATCTACACCGTCTTCCGCAAAGGCGAGAAGCTCCTCGAGCCCACGAAGACGCCCCCTACCAAGTAGGCATCTGTTTCCCTCGCCCCTTGAGGGAGAGGGTTAGGGTGATCCGCGCCACTTGAACGACGCGGGTGACACCATCGCCCTACCACACCCTCCGCTTGAATACGAAAACGGGGTCAGGCACATTTTCTCGGAAGAAAATGAGCCAGACCCCCCATTAGCAGGCGACGCGCTTGCGGAGATGCCCGTAATAGGCGGTGAGCGTGTTCTCGCAGGCCAGCGTCCCGCCCGTCAGCGCCATGACCCGATAGACTTCCCCGCGGCTCATCTTGAGCGTGACCTCCGGATCGAGCAGCGACGGTGAGGCGTTCACGCGCTGCAGGGTCTTCACCGCGAACAGGATCGGCCAGGCGCAGGCCAGCCGCAGGCGCACTTCCCGGCGCGGAATGGCCATCGTGTAGAGCCAGCCCTGATCGAGGTGCTCCAGGGCGGCGCGGAGGATCTTCGTGAGTACCGGCCGGAATTTCGGCAGCGTGGCCGGGTCCAGCAGATCGGCCGGTTGCAGACCTGCCGGCTCCAGCAAGGTTGTCGGGATGTAGCAGCGGCCGCGCCGCAGGTCCGTCGCGAGGTCCCGCAGGACGTTCGTCAGTTGCAGCCCCTTGCCGAAGCGGATGCCGACGCACGCCATCGCCTCCACGTCCCACCGCCGCAGAGCCGCGCGATGAGCGTACATCAGCCGGGTCCAGAAATCGCCGACGCAGCCGGCCGCATCGTAGGTGTACTGGTCCAGTTCGTCCAGTGTAGTCAGAGCGACGAGAGCGTGGGTGGGTGCGGGAGGGGTGCGGGGACCCGTTGCTCCGCCGAATGCAACGGGTGGTGGGCCCCCTCCCGCTGCGATGGTGTGGCCGGGGAAGCGCGTCAGGTCCTTCTGCATGCCGTGGGCCAAGGTCCCCACAACCTGACTGATCAGCGCCTGGTCGGCCGGTTCGAAGCCGTGCAAGAGGTGCCCGCATTCCACCAGGTGGGTCAGCAGGGTCCGCTCTCCCGGTCGAGTCTGCGAGCTGCTCCGCGGATCGTCCAGATGGACAAGCAGGGCGGCCTGCATCTCCCTGAGCACGTCCTCCCGCCGGGTCGGGGCCATCACCCATTCCCGAAATCGTGTAAGATACTGGAGCCGCAGTGGACGCTCGATGAGGTCGGTGTCCGCGATGGTATCGGCGGCACGAGCCAGCAGGTAGGCCACCCCGACCTGGGCCCGGACGTCGCTGGGGACCACGGCCAAGGTGAGGTAGAAGGAGCGGGCAACCGAGCGGAGGACCGTGCGCAGGAGGGTGTCGGGGGAGGCCCTCGTAACCATTTGAAAGACTAGTACACTTTCTGACCCTAGCGGTCAAGACGAAGCAGCAAGGGGCCTTGACTCTGCCCCTTGCGATGGTAATATCAGGAAACACATCATCGTGCGGCATGGGTGTGAAAAGGAGGAAGAAACTCAGATGTTAAAAAAGTTGAAGGGGATCGGGTTGTTGCTTTTGGCCAACGTCCTGATCTTTTTGACACTGTCTCTCACCTTCCCACTCATAATTAACGTCCTGCTGCCTGCCTTTGGCATCGACATCAGAAGCTCCGTCAATCAGACGCAACTGGTCTGGGCCATGCTCATCGGCTTTGGCGGCGCCTTCATCAGTTTGGCCTTATCCAAACAGATGGCGCGGGCCATGGTGGGCGGTTATCAGATTACCGAACCCCGGACCCGGCCGGAGGAGGTCGTGTTCCAAACTGTCCGGGAGCTTTCTCAACGGCTCCACATCCGTATGCCAGAAGTGTGGATCTACGAAGCGCCGGACCCGAACGCTTTCGCCACTGGCCCGACGAAGAACAACGCCATGGTGGCCGTCTCGACCGGTCTTCTGGAGAATCTCAACGAAGAAGAGGTGCGGTCGGTCCTGGCGCACGAGATGGGGCACGTCTGGAACGGCGACATGTTCACCACCACGGTGCTGGCGGGCCTGATGAACACCTTTGTGTATTTCATCAGCAACATCATCGCCCGTCACCTGGCGGAACGCAATGCCGCGCTGGGGTTAGTTTCGTATTTCTTCCTCCAGATCGTGCTGTCGTTCCTGGCCATGATTCCGATCTGCTGGTTCTCACGGCGTCGGGAATTCGAGGCTGACCGGTTTGCGGGCAAGGCTTATGGACCTGCTCCGATGATCTCGGCTCTCCAGAGCATCCAACGGTTCGTCGAAGCGGCGCAGGTGGAATATTCGACTCAGGACGCGCTCGCGACGATGAAGATCTCCGGCGGAACCGGCGGGTGGATGAACCTGTTCGCGACCCATCCGCCCATTGAAGAGCGGATCTCGTCCCTGCAGCGGATCGGATAGCGTAACGAGGGCTTGAAACTGGTCTATCGGTTCGGCGACAGCCCGCTGCCCTCCCTCGACCAAGTCGGCGGCAAGGGGCTGTCCCTCATGCGGCTGTTCCAGGCGGGGTTCCCCGTCCCGTCCGGCTTCGTCCTGACGACGGCATTCTTCGCGCCCTGGGTCGTCCTGCTGAAGGCGACCCCGGCCTGGAAGCAGTTCCTCGCCGCGGATCCGGCCGGTCTGCGGGATGCCTGCCAAAGACTCAAGGCCATCAGCGCCGGTTACGAGCTGAACGCGGAGCAGAAGAAACGCCTTCGCGAGGCGCTGATCGCCTTCGATGAGAAAACCCTCTTTGCCGTGCGCTCCTCCTCCCCGGAGGAGGACCTGGGGACCACGTCCTTCGCCGGTGGCTACGAGACCGTGCTGGGCGTCACGGCGGATCGGCTGGAAGCCGCGCTCCACACCGCGTTTGCCTCCTGCCTCGATGTCCGCATCGTCACCTACAAGCGCGAACGTGGCCTCGCAGCGGTGGAGCCCCGCATCGCCATCGTGGTGCAGGAGCAGATCGCCAGCGAGGCGGCCGGTGTCGGCTTTTCGGTCCATCCGGTCACCGGCGACCCGGACCAGGCCGTGTTCGAATCTAACTGGGGGCTCGGAGAGACCGTCCTGGCCGGCCGGGTGTCCCCCGACCGGTTCGTGGTACACAAACCGACACGCAGGATCCTGGAGAGGCAGCTTGGCAAGAAAGAACGGGCTGTCGTTCTCCTGACCGGCGGCGGGACGCACGAACGCGAGGACCCCCGGCACGCGCAACTGTCGCTGCAGGACGGCCAGCTCCAGGCATTAACCGAGGCGGTAATCGCCATCGAGCGTCACTACGGCCGTTCCATTGATGTGGAATGGGCCTTTGCCGGCGGACGGCTCTACGTGCTCCAGGCCCGCCCGATCGTGAAGCCAACACCCGCGAGGGCGCCCGGCGTGTTTGAGAAGCTCGTGTCGCGGATCGAGGCCTTCTTCAAATCGTAGGGGGTGTCACCGCACTTCCAGGACGCCTTCCATGCCCTTCTCGCGGTGGCTTTTGAAAAAGAGCAGTTTCTTGTCGCAATAGATCGCGAAGGAGCCCGGCACCGTCGGCGTGAACGTGATCTTCCTGGTCTGTCCGGCCGGGACCTCTTCCCTGATTGAAAGCCCCGACTGGGGATCGTCAATGACCACGTTGTGCGGCACCAGCACGGTCACGCTCTTGACGGTCAGCTCGACCGGCTTGCCGGCCCGCACGACGAGATGGCGCGGGCTAAACTCATAGCTGTCGGCTTCGACCACGGCCCGTTGGATCCCGTCCGGGTCCAGCGGAACATCGAAGGCGAATGGATCCACCGCCGCGCACGTGATGATCGGCAGGAGGACGAGCAACCCAGTCCCGACTGCGTATACGTACAGCATTGTCCAGCCCTCCTCCCTGACAATATGACACATTTTCCGCCTCGCTTGGTCAAGTGTAGTCAAGTGCGAACAATTCCGCCTATTACTCATAACAAGACTACTAAACCCTCGTATAATAATTAGTATATTAAAAATCTGTAGGGACTTCCGGCCCATTCTGCTATGCTATTGCTAGAGTAAACCAGCACCGAATCATAACTCACCGGGAGGGCTCTATGGTTCGACTTGTGCTCATCCTCTCCATTCTGCTTTTCGTTGCCTCCCCCGTCCTCGCTGGGGTCAATTCGCATGGACATGCTCCGACGGCGCCCCAGTCCAAAGGCACCACGACGGTGACTTTGCAGGGCGATGCCTTGGTCCTCACCTTCGGGCCGATCGACCTGCCGGCCGGTCACAGCGGCGACCTGGCCTCGAGCCTGCCGATTCATTCCTTCAAGGCGCCCAAGGACATGACCGTGACTGGCTTTCGATCGCGCATCTTCACCAAGGACGGCAAGGAACTGCCTGGCCAGTACCTCCACCATATCCTGCTCCAGAATCTGGAAGAAAAGAGTCTCTCCTGTCCCGGCGAGCCATCCTACTTCGCCGGAGCCGGGATCGAGATCACGGATGCCAAATTCCCCCCAGGCTACGGCGTGCCGATCAAAAAGGACAGCACGCTGGTCGCGATCGTAGCCTTCTACCACAAGGTCCCGCCCACCAAGGACGTCCTGGCGACCTTCACCATGGACCTGGCCCCCGAGGGTGCCAGAGTCAAGCCGATAAAAGCGTACACCGTCGGTGTCAACGTGGTCTGTTACAGCCAGTTCAGCAAGCGGCCGCCCAACGAGTCGGACGAAGGCCGGGAATTGAAGCCGGGCTTTGTGCAGGTGGACTCCAAGCCGCTGAAATTCACGCTGGACGCTTGCGTCAAGTACGCCTATCCCCATGGGCATGACGGGCTGCTCATGATCGCGCTCGACAACAAAACCACGAACCAGACCCTTCTGCGCAGCGTGCCTGACGTCGAGAACGGCGGGAACCTGCGCGGTTTCCTTCCTCATCAAGTCTACAGCAGCACGAAAGGCTTTCCTGTGAACGCCAAGGACGAGTATGAGATGACGATGGTCTACCATCTCACTCGACAGGAGCCCCTGGATCTCCACGGCATGGGGAACTACCTCCTCTATATCGCACCGGGCCCCTGTGAATAGATAGATTGACCGCCCGCCTCTGGTATACTTAACCAAAAGGAGGCGAATTATGACCAGACTTATGGCCGTGGGCATGGTCGCCTTATGGGTCAGCGGGTGCGCCTCGTACGGGGGGTGGGAACCCACCGTGGATGCCAGCCGGGACATGAACCAAGACACCTTGGAGCGCGACCTCGCCGAGTGCAAGGAACTAGCGAGCAAGGCGTCGGGCGGCACGGCGACCGAAGCCGCCAAGGGCACCGGCGCAGGCGCTGTCATCGGAGCGGCGGCTGGGGCGGTGATCGGCGCAGTCTCCGGCAGTCCCGGACATGGGGCCGCGTTGGGATCAGCGGTCGGCGGGACCAGCGGCGGCGTGCACCAGGGAGCGTCCGCGGAGCGCCAATACAAACGCAGCTACATCAAGTGCCTGGAGGGCCGCGGCCACCCCGTCATTAATTAGGGCACCACGGTGACATTGACATAGGCGGGGAAGCTCTCGGCTCCTTCCTCGTCCCGCACGATCAAGCGGAACCGCAGGACACGCGGCTCGTCCACCACGGGCGCGAAGAAGTACGGCCGCGGGCTGAGCGGCTCGACAAGATTGATCGGCATCCCCTGGACCTGCGACCAGTAGTACAAAGGGTTCTTCCCTTCCGGATCCCCGCTCAGCAGCGCATCTAGCCGGACCTTCGCACCTTGCTTGACCCTCTGATCGGTTCCGGCATGGGCCACCGGCGGCCGGTTCTCGGGGTTTTCCACCTCCACCACGACAAGGATCTTGACCTCGCGCTTGCCGTTTTTGGCCACGATCTCCGCCGTGCCCGGGCCCATTGCCTGCGCGAGTCCGTCGTGGTTGACCCGCACGACTTTCTCATTGCTTGACCGGTAGGTAGTGCCCGTGCGGCTGTGGGTCAGGTCCCGCGCCACCCGGTCGGCATACTTCCCGCGGACGCTCAGCAGACGGACCTCGCCGACGGTCTTGGTAAACCGGACCGGGATCTCCGCTTCCAGGCCTTTCAGCTCCGCCGCGGGTTCCGCGCGGACGGAGACTTCGTCGAACAGCACATATTGCCCTCGCCGCTCCGCCACCTGGGCCACCGCCAGCAGGCGCATGGCGCCCACCGCTTCGGCGGGGACGGGCATCTCGGCGTCAAACGGAGCAGCCGTCACCTCGACCATCGGCGGCGCGTCAACCTTGATGTCATCCAAGACCCGGTCCTCTTCAAAGAGCGTGTACGTGACCTTCACCACCTGCAGCCCCGGCTGGAACCTGACCTTGACCTTCATCGCCTCACCGGGCCTGACCACGGCCCCTTTCTTGGGATCTGAGACTTGAACGGCGAAGGACTCGGACTCGATCGCCGCCAGCATCCACAGCGCTCCCACGAGGACCGCCCCGACCCTGACGCTCACTCGCCGCCGCATGAAGATCTTCCTCGGTTGTCGCCTTTACGAAAGAGCGGTGGTATTCTACCATAGGCGTTGACCCGGAATAGGCCGGAGAGAGGGAGGATACTATGTTTGTCTGGAGCAAACGGTTTGCCGTCGCGGCGCTGAGTCTGTTTGTCGTGGCTGAAGCGTATCTGATCCCACACACGATCGGCAGCGGCCCCAGCGCCATCCACCCGCACATGATCCAATATATTTTCGTGAACTACAGCCTGCTGGCCATCTGGGTGTTCATCTGGATGTTCGACCAGGCCCGCATCCGCGGCGCGAACGTGTGGCTCTGGCTGCCGCCGTTTCTCTTTGCCCCCCTCCCCACGCTCCTGGTCTTCATCCTGTTCCTCCAGCGACCGCAGAAGGTCGTAGGATGACGGGCACGCTCGAGACGCTCGAGCCGTTGCGGCGCCACCTTCTGCCGATCGCGCACCTGAACAGCGCGGCGTCGGTGCTCTCCTGGGACCAGGAAACCTACATGCCGCCCGGAGGCGGTGAGGCGCGGGCGGAACACCTCGCCACCTTACAGGGACTGGCGCACGAACGGCTGACGTCGCCCGCGACCGAAGGCCTGCTGGGCCGCTGGCTGGACCTGAAGACCGGGGAACCGCTGAGCGGCGCCACGGACGGCTGGGAGCCGCTCGCGCGCGCCCTGCTGCGGGAGACCTGGCGCGACTACACCAAGGCCAGGCAGGTGCCGAACGACTTCGTCCGGCGGCTGGGCAAGGCCTGCTCCCTCGCCCAGCAGGTGTGGGCCGAAGCCAAAAAGCAGGACGACTTCGCGTCGTTCCTGCCGCACCTCGCGGCCATCGTGGCCCTCAAGAAGGAAGAAGTCGGCTATCGCGGGCCGGTCCCGACGCCCTACGACGCCCTGCTGGACACCTACGAGCCCGGCGCCACGACGGCGCAGCTCCTGCCGCTGTTCGCGGCGCTGAAGAGCCGGCTGGTCCTCTTGCTCGATCGTATCGTCCACTCGCCCGTGAAGCCGCGGGAGGACATCCTGACGCGGGGGTACGATCGGGACCGGCAACTCGCCTTCGGGAGGATGGTGCTCGAGGCGATGGGGTACGACTTCGAGCGGGGACGCCTGGACATCTCGGCTCATCCCTTCACCACATCGTTCCATCCTTCCGACGTCCGGGTCACCACCCGCGTGTCCGAACAGGACTTCACGGGCGCGCTCTTCAGTTGCGTCCATGAAGGGGGCCACGGCCTGTACGACCAGGGGCTGCTCGCCACCCACTACGGCACCCCGCTGGGCGAGGCGGTGTCGTTGGGTCTTCACGAGAGCCAGTCCCGCTTGTGGGAAAACTGCGTGGGGCTCTCGCGCCCCTTCTGGCAGCACTTTTATCCGCTCCTGCAGCACACGTTCCCCGACCAGTTGCGGGCGGTCGCCTTCGACGAGTTCTATGCGGCCCTGAACATTGTGAAGCCGTCGTTCATCCGGGTGGACGCCGACGAACTGACCTACAACCTCCACATCATGCTCCGCTTCGAGATCGAGCGGGACCTCCTGGAGGACCGGGTCCGGGCCGAGGAGCTGCCCCAACTCTGGCGCGACAAGATGAAGAGCTACCTCGGGATCGTCCCGCCGACGGACCGCGAGGGGGTCCTGCAGGACGTCCACTGGTCGCTCGGCGCCATCGGCTACTTCCCCACGTATACGCTCGGGAACCTGTACTCTGTGCAGTTCTTCAACGAGGCCAGGCGGGACATCCCCGATCTGCCCGACCGGATCGCCCGGGGCGACCTGCTGTCGTTGAAGGCCTGGCTCAACGAGCACATCCACCGGTGGGGGCGCCTCTACACGGCCGACGAGCTCGTGCGTCGCGTCACCGGGGAGCCGCTGACCCCCGATCACTTCCTGACCTATCTGGAACACAAGTATGGCGAACTTTACAAGCTGTAGAAGGAGCACTCACGATGCCAGACTACAAGCTCGGCGGTCCACTCAAACAGTTCACCGCGATCGACAAGACCACGCAGATCGCCGCATTTCTCCGGACCCGCATGGCCAAGGCGATCGAGGGCAATGACGCGGTCGAGTTGCACTACCTGCTCGCCACCCTCGACGACTATCACAATTACCTCTGGCGCTATTACCGCCAATTGGAAAAAGAGCAGGTCGCCATTCGCCAGCAAGCCTCGGAGTGAGCACCCCCACCCATCCCTCCGGGGCACCCATTGCTCCTACCGATGCAATGGGTCATGAGGGGGAGGGTGAGGGGAGGGGGGCCAGCGTAGAAGAGCTAGCGTTTGGGTTGCGGCTGGAGGACCTGTCGAACAAAGTCAGTGAGTTCGCTCGCGGAATAGGGCTTGGGGAGAAAGGCCTTCGCGCCACCACGTGTCAGTAACGCTCCTTTCTTCTCCGTGATCGAGCCGCTGCAAAAGATCACCGACACGTTTGGATCGAGCCCGAGCAGGTCCTGAAAAACATCCTCCCCCGATCGTCCCGGCATATTCACATCCAGCAGGACGACCGCGATGCGCTCACGCTCCCGCTGAAAGACTTCAAGGGCGCCGGCGCCGTCTTCGGCCTCCAGGACCACGTAGCCGGCCTGCTCCAACGCCGCGCGCGCGACCACCCTGAGGATCTCTTCGTCGTCCACCACGAGAATGGCCCGGTCGGTACCGGACGGCTCCACACGCGCGGGCGGCTCGGCAGGTGCCGGCTCCGCCGAGGCGTACTCCGCGACCATGCGCGGCAGGTCAATGACAAACCGGGAGCCCCGTCCGGATTCGCTCTCGACGGTGATGGTACCCGCCAGGCGGTTCACGAGCGATTGGACCACCGGCAGGCCCAAGCCGATCCCTTGTCCCTCCTCCTTGGTCGTGAAGAACTGCTCGAAGATGCGCCGGGAGAGCTCGGCATCCATGCCTGCCCCGGTATCGCTGACGGTCAGGCGAACGCACTCACCGATGTCCTCTTTCTTCACGTTCCTCAGCTCGATCGTCAGACGGCCTCCCTGCGGCATCGCATCGCGCGCGTTGGTGCAGAGATTCAGCAGGATCGTGCGGATCTGACCGGGGTGGGACGGCACGGTCCACAGATCCGGGTCGGCCTCCAGCGCCACCTCGATCTGCGGATCGAGCGTCCGGCGCAACCGCCGGACCACCTGCTCCGCGATGGGCCGCAGGGCCACGGGATAGAGGTCGCCCTTCGATTTCCGCCCGATGGCCAGAAGCTGCCGGATTACCTCGACGGCTTTTCGGCCGGCCTGCCCGGCCAACGCCACCTGCGGGGCGGCCGGATGGTCCGCGCCCAGTTTCGTCGCCACCAGCCACAGGCTTCCCATGAGGCCATTGAGTAGATTATTGAAATCGTGCGCGAACGTCGTGGCCAACTGGCCGACCGCCGCCATCTGCCGGGACTCGCGCAAGTCGGCCTCCAGCTCCCGCAGCTCCGTGACATCCCGCGCCAGCACCAGAAGGGACGCGCCCCTGCCTGGCCTCTTCTCGAGCGGCGCGGCCCGCACCATCACCGTCCGCGTGCCCCCCTTGAGCCCTGCCAGCTCCACTTCGAGCGAGCCCTTGTGGCCCCCGCGCACACGCTCGACGTAGCTCCGGAAAGCCTCCCCGTGCGGCGGAGCGAGGAACTCTGACAGCGTGCGGCCGACCACCTCCTCCGCCCGTTCCGCTTCAAACAGGATCAGGCCGGCCGGATTAACCTCGCGCAGCGCGCCGTCGCCGGCCACAACCAGCACGGCGTCGGGCTCGGTCTCGAAGAGGGCCTTCCAGCGGGCGTCACTCTTGCGTTCAGACATGGGGCAGGGGCTCGGTGGGGACGGGCAGGCCGATCTGCACGCACTCGACGGGCTCCTTCACGCCCCGAAACTCCAGACACCCCGCGTGCGTGTGCGGAACCCCGTTCGCGTCGATCCGGTCGAAGTCCTTTTTACTCATGAAGATGGTCCCGCCGGGCGCGTGGCCGCACAGCCGCGACGCCAGGTGGACCGGCCGGCCGAAGATGTCGGGACGCTCCTGTTTCTCCTCGCCGACGAAGGCACACACCACCAGCCCGTCGCACAGGCCCAGCCCGACGAGCATGGGCAGACGCTGGGAGGCCGACTCCTTTTCCAGCTCCACAATCTTCATCGCGCACTGGAACGCCCGGGTCAGCCGGTCAAACCCATTGAACGACGCCATCAAACCGTCGCCGGTGAACTTGACCACATCACCCGAAAATTGCCGCACCACCGCGCCTTGCTGGGTCAGCTTGTAATTCAGCTCCTTGAAGAACATCTGGGTGGTCGTCATCTCGAGCAGTCGGGTCGAGCCCCGCACGTCGGTGAAGAGAATGGTCCGCGCGGCCAGCTCCACGGAAGGCTCGCGGTTGGAGACCGCCCGCGTCGCTTCCCTGATGGAGGAGGAGGTGAGCAACTTGCGCTTGGCGAGCACCTCCTGCAGCGCGGAGAGAAATCGGGCCTCGTCCAGCGGACGTTCCAGCACGGCGTCGCGGCCCCCGGCCAGGAGCCCCAGGGTTTCGATCTCCCCCAAGGAGGCGCCGGACGAAGTGATCACCATGATGGGCAGGAGGGGGTGCGCCTGCTTGAGCGCGCGGCAGAACAGGAGCGGGTCCACGTTCGGGTAATACAGGCTGAACACCACCACGTCCGGGAGCGAGTCTTCCACGCTTTCCAGCGCCTTCCACACGGACGAGGCGAGCGCGGGCGCGGGATAGCCGTGCTGCTCCACCAGGCGCGCGAGGGCCTGCGCGCCTGGGACGTCGGAGTCCACGATCAACACTCGTGCGTCGGTCGCCACGTTCACGTCCTCCGTGCCATGCTGCCCTGCTGCTCGGTCAGGATGCAGCCGACCTGAATCGCCAGGGCCAGCCGCTCGAGGTCCACCGGCTTGCCCAGGACATCGACGGACCCCAGGTCGAGCGCCTCCTGAAGCAACTTGTCGTCCTGGCTGGCGGTCAGCAGAATGACCCCTCCGGTAAACTTCCGTTCCCGCAACTGCCTCAACACTTCGACGCCATTCATGCCCGGCATGTACATGTCGAGGACGATCAGCTGGGGGGCCTCCTGCTCCACCATCGTCAGCGCTTGCCGGCCGTCGGAGGCCAACTGGACCTGATATCCCCGCAGGGACAGGAAGCGCTTGAGCAGATCTCGGATCTGCGCCTCGTCGTCCACCACCAGGATGAAATCCCCATCGCCCGCGGCGGCCGGGGCCGCCCGCGGGGATCCAGCGGGCGAGGCAACTGGGGCCGCTTGCTGGAGCGCCCGTTCCATCGCAGCCACCAGGACCTCCAGCGAGAGCCCCTTGCTCAGAAAATCCACGATGCCCAGTTGCCGGGCCTGCTTCTCCAACGCATCCGATCCCCACGCCGTCAGGATCATCACGGCAGCTTGCGGATCGATCGCGCGAATCCGCTTGAGCACCTCGATGCCGTTCATCTCCGGCATGCGGAGGTCCAGCAGCGTAAAGCGTGGGCGGTGCTTCTTGAACAACTCGAGGCCCTCGCGACCGGACGAGGCCGTGAGGACTTCGTGGCCGTGGCGGCTGAGCACTGCCTGCAGCAGGTCGCAGATCAACCGCTCATCGTCCACCACGAGGATTGTCGACATGCTCCTCTCCTTACTACGATGCGTCCGGCTTCGCGGGGTGGCGGAGGATTTGGCTGGGGGACCAGGATTCGAACCTGGGTAGACGGATCCAAAGTCCGCCGTCCTACCACTAGACGATCCCCCAGTGTAAACCTAGAATAATACAGAAAACCCCGTGCCGGAGCAAATTTTACGCAAGTTTGGCAGTAGCTTAGAGCGGTTGGCTCTACGGGGCGGGCGGGCGCGGGGCGCAGGGGACGCTTCCTTTTTCACGCGAGAGTCTGTTCAGGATCAGCCCTACCTCGATCGCCAACGCCAGCCGCTCAAGGTCGATGGGCTTGCCCAGGATATCGACGGCCTCGAGGTCTAGCGCCTTTTTCAGCAGGGTGTCGTCCTCGACGGCAGTCAGCATCAGTACTCCCCCTTCGTACTTTTTCGCGCGCAACGTGCGCAGCACCTCGATCCCGTTCATGCCCGGCATCATGATGTCCAGGAC
>JAXIOW010000139.1:0-2681 GCA_045403215.1 Nitrospirales bacterium
CCATCCGCCGCAAGCGCACCACCTTCAAGCCCGACGAGCTGGCCGACACGTTTGTCTCGCTCCAGCGCGAGAAGCGCGTCGACGGGTTGTTCCTCTCCTCCGGGATCGTGCCCGACGCCGACACCACCATGGAAAAGATGCTCGCCACTGTCGAGCGGCTGCGGCTGAAAGAAGGCTACACCGGCTATATCCACTTGAAGCTCATCCCCGGCGCGTCGTTCGAGTATATCGAGCGCGCGGTCGAATTGGCCGACCGGGTGTCGCTCAACCTTGAGGCGCCCAACCAGGCGCGGCTGGCCGAGCTGGCGCCTGATAAGGAGTTCGCCGGCAGCATGTGGGGTCGCATGGCCTGGGCAGCTGAATTGATGAAGCGGGCACGCCAGGAAGGCCGGCAAGCGGCACAGAGCATCACCACCCAGTTTGTGGTCGGCGCGGTCGGCGAGAGCGATCGTGAACTTCTGGAGACCGTACAGCGAGCGCACCGCGAGCTCGGGCTGTGGCGCGCCTACTTCTCTGCCTTCCACCCAATCGACCGCTCACCCTTTGCAGACCAGCCGGCAGAAGACCCGACCCGTGCCCTTAGGCTCTACCAGTCCGATTTCATGATCCGAGACTACGGCTTTAGCTATACGGAACTGCCGTTTGATGAAAGCGGCCTGCTACCCCGCGACAAGACCCCCAAGCAAGCATGGGCAGAGCAAAACCTCCACGAGCCAGTTGAGATCAACCGGGCACCGCGTCATGTTCTGCTGAAAGTTCCCGGTATTGGCCCGAAGAGCGCCGATAAAATTATTGCTGCACGACGTGAGGCCCGGCTACGGGACATGACCCAGCTCAAGGCGCTCGGCGTGACCACCAGCTGGGCGGCACCCTATGTGCTGCTCGATGGGCGACGATCCCCAGAACAGCTGCGGCTGTGGTAGCCTGTGCCAACATCACCATGCGCATCGCGCCGTCCTGGAGCTTCCCGACAGGCGCGGCGCTGTCGAGGGAAGGAGGGCATCACGTGGCTAAGCAACCACTCACCAATGCGGAGCTCCTGACCATGCTTGCCGCAACGCCGCCGCGCATCGCCGCGCTGACCGCCGGTCTGCTCCCGGCGCAATTACAGACCGCCCCCGCTCCCGACCAGTGGTCCGCCAATGAGGTGCTAGCCCATCTGCGCGCATGTGCCGACATGTGGGGCAACTGCATAGTGGAGATCATCGCCCACGACCACCCGACCCTGCGGGCTGTCAATCCCAGGACGTGGATCAACAAGACGGACTATCGCGAACAGCCATTCCAGCGCTCGTTGGATGCCTTTACGACGCAGCGCGCCGATCTCCTGGCGGTCTTGGAACCGTTAGCTCCCGAAGGCTGGTCACGTAAAGCGACCGTTACAGGGGCGGGCAAGGCCCTCGAACGGACTATGCAGTTTTATGGGCAGTGGCTTGCCGGCCATGAACGGCCGCATGTCAAGCAGATTGAGCGCATCGCGAAGACGATCCGAACTTGACAATCTAGATCGTTTGTTCTAGAGTTCCTCTTCAGAGAAACGGTCTGAGGTACAAGGAGGATCGCGAGATGGGGAATCGTACATCAGAAGAGTTCACGTCTTACGGCGACAATCAGGAGGACCGCGGCTATCTCGCCTTACCCGAACGCGGCGACGGGCCAGGCGTGCTCGTGCTTCACGCATGGTGGGGCCTGAACGACACAATCAAGGCCTTCTGCACGCGATTGGCGGAAGCTGGTTTCGTCGCCTTCGCCCCCGACCTGTATCATGGCAAGGTCGCGGACACGATTGCCGATGCCGAAACCCTTGGCCAAGCGCTCGACACCAACCACATCCAGGCCAGGGCCGAGATCCGCGATGCAACACGCTTCCTCGGCGAACGCGCCGGACAAGCCGAGCGCGGCCTTGCCGTGATTGGCTTCTCGCTAGGCGCCTATTACGCGCTGGATCTCTCGGTCGCCGATCCCGAACACATCAGTTCCGTCGTGATCTTCTACGGGACGGGAGTCGACGACTTTAACGGCTCGAAAGCAGCCTATCTCGGTCACTTTGCCGAGAACGACCCGTATGAGCCGCAATCCAATGTCGACAGCTTGGAGGAAGCCCTACAGCGCGCTGGCCGCCCGGCGACGTTCTATCGGTACCCTGGCACGGGGCACTGGTTCTTCGAGCCCGACCGCTCCGAGGCATACAACCAGGCGGCGGCGAGCCTGGCGTGGGAGCGAACCCTCGCCTTCCTGGAGCGCCCTTCCACGCTGTGAATCCGCCTCGCGCGCTGCTGCCTCATGCCAGTACGGAGCGGTCAGTCATCGGTAGTCAGCTCCCGGTATGCCCACAATCCTTTTGCTCGTCTAGGAGGGATTGCAATGGATCTCCGCGAACCGATCATCTCGCAATATGGCGCTGCTCTCGAAATGCTCAAGCAATCGATTCTTGCCTGCCTCGAAACGCTCTGGCACAATCCCGATGATCGCAACCCGTTTTGGCAGGTCGCCTATCACGCCCTGTTTTTTACGCACCTGTATGTCCAAGAGTCTGAGGAAGCGTTCAGCCCCTGGTCTGGGCATCGCGAAGCCTATCGGTTCGAAAATGAAGCACCTACACAACCCGCCGAGCCGGCGACCAAAGCGACGGTGCTTGAGTACCTTGCCTTCTGCCAGCAGCAGGTCGTAGACAACGTTTC
>JAXIOW010000143.1:0-2433 GCA_045403215.1 Nitrospirales bacterium
TCAGCGGTCGGAGAGAATGCCGCGCATGGCCAATGTCACACCATCAAAACCGAACCCGACTCCGCCCTCAGCCGACCTTCCCGATCGCCTCTGCACCTGGTGCCAGGTGCCGATGAAGAAGCGTCTCGTCGGTGGCAAGCAGTTCGTCCACTACACCTGCCCGAAGTGCGTCTTCCAGCACACAACCAGGCTCGGCCCGAAACCACCCAGCCCCGCGCACTAGCAGGCTGCGGAAAACCATATCCGCACAGCAGAACTTCGGTGTCTGCAAGTCTGGGACAATCTCGGTTTGTCTGGTTATCTGGTCTGTCTGGTCCAGCTGCTTAGTCTCATGCAACCAAATAAACCAGACAGACCAAACAGACCTAATGAACAAGACGGGCTGGCGGACTTTTTCAGCATCCTGCTAGCGCGGAACGGCTACCGGCGTGAAAAACTGGTCTGTACGTGTTCGTCGAAGATGTGGGCCAGTCGCTCCTTGTCCTCCGGACTGATCGAGGTGATCTTCGCTCCGAAGTTGGGAGAACGCACGTGGATGACTTGCAGCCAACAGGTCAAGGTTCTCCCTTGCTCAAGCTCGATCACGAGCTGGAGCGCATCGCCGCTCTTCACGAACAAGCGGCTCTCAATCCGGACGCCTGTCTCGCTGACATCCAGAACCTTGCACGGCGCCGAGAGAGGCCCCCGCTGGAGACGGCCGCCCCGGCTTACCTCGACACGTGACCCTTTTCGCTTGAACCCCATCGGCTCCGGCCTCCTGTTTTCGCAATCATAGCAAGCGGCCGCACAACTCAAAAGGAAATTGCCAAATGGAGCTACAGCTTCTCCCCAACGAGGGCACGGACCTGCTCCATGCGCGTGCGATTGACGCCCAGGTCGCCGTAGCCGGTGCGGGAGGCGGAACGGAAGTGGATGGTCTTCGTCTCGTCGTCGAAGAGAAACTCGACGTCGTCGACAAAGCGCAGCATCAGGCTGGTGAATTCGTAATGCAGGTACGACACGTCTTCTTCGACGAGCTTGGTGCGTGGCAAGGAACGGATGACTTCCTTGAGTGCCTCCTTCGCCTCTGCCCGCGACTTGCGATAGTGAAATGGCGCGATGGCATGGCCCTTATCCGGCGCCTGCGTCGAGACGCAGTTTGGGCTGGAGGGGCAGGGTCCTAAGGTACGAAGATTCATGTCACACCTGGTAACGCCTTACGAGGGAAGGGTACTCACAATGTCGCGCAACCAGATCTCACAAATCAACACCGCGTCGGGAGGAATGAGGTCCGGAATGCCTTGATCTCGGTAGGCCAGATGAGGACTGATGCGAACTTTCCGATAGCCGCCGACTTTCATGCCCATCAAGGCATGTTCGACACCGGCCATCGCCTCACGGCATCCCAGTACGATCGTGCGATCGATCAATGTTACTCCATCGACAACTCGTATCATCTCCTTCGGAAGGTGTTTTGCCTGCGTCTCGTTCAGCGGAACCTCATCACCCTTGTTCAGGAAAAGCCTCATATTGAACACGATGCGGTCACCCTTGTTCGCAGGCGTCCCTTCGCCTTCTCGTTCCTCAAGGAGCTTGAGACCGCTGAGTCGTTTCATCGGATTAGTACAAGAGCGTTCTGGGTGTCGCCCCTGTTTCTCCCCGCTCTGCCACCACAACAGACACTCGCCCGATAACTCGACCGTCTTCGGTTTCGACATCCACACGCCAGTCCCCCGGATCGAGCCGCTGCTTGAACGTGTAAGCGCGGTAGCCGCCTTCGCGGCCGCCGGCAATTTTGATCGGAATCTTGTCGGCATGAGTGAAGGGCTTGTCGCTGTTCGTTCGGAAGTACCAATGGTGGTAGACGGTGGTGTTCAGCGCTACTGGGGCGAAGACGGCGGTGAAACAGTAAATGGGCTCATCGGCTGGATACGGATTCTGCGAGCGCTTCCACACTTGATACCATTCGCGATCGAAACTGAGCGCAAACCGGTCGTCCTGCTTCTGCACCTCGCGATACATGCCGCCGAATTTCATCGAGAGCGGCACGGGCGGAATCCAATTCAAGAAATAGAACCCGACCAGGAGGCCAATGAGGGCAATCGCGGGTCCTCCGACCAATATCGTTTCCTTCTGCGACCGTTCTGGATTGCGTTGATAGATCAACTGGACCACGCGCAGCGTCACTCCCACGCTCAGCGCGGCTCCGAGCAGGAACACCCATGTTCCGATGGTCCCGACCATAACAGGCAGGAAGAACGTGAAGAAGCTGAAGCTGGCCAGGGCGTAAAGCGCAACGAGCAGGCGCAGGTTCGAGAGGCGATCGCGTAAGAATTCGTTGGCCATCAGCAGCAGGACAAGCACGCCTAGGAAGACCCCGGTGCGTGTGAGCGTCGCACTGCGCGAGTAAAAGACGGCATAGGCGCTGAAGAGCCCACCCAGGAGAAACTGCAT
>JAXIOW010000091.1:0-36569 GCA_045403215.1 Nitrospirales bacterium
TAAAGGAGTCCATGCGCTTTTCAAAGAAGAGCGAGTACGCCCTGCGCGCCCTGATCGAGCTGACCAAGGCCTATGACGGGACCCCGGTCCGGCGGCATCAGATCGCCGAGCGGCAGAACATTCCGATCGTGTTCCTGGAGCAGATTTTGCTGGCGCTCAAGCACGCCGGGCTGTTGGCCAGCACCCGCGGGGCGCAGGGGGGGTACGCCCTGATCAAGCCGCCGTCGAAGGTCACGCTGGGACAGGTCATCCGCATCCTGGACGGCCCGTTGGCCCCGATCGGCTGCGTCAGCAAGACCGCCTACAAGAAATGCCACGATTGCCCGTATGCGAAGAAAGCCCACTGCCCGTTGCAGGAGGCGATGGGCGAGGTGCGGAACGCCATCGCCGACATTCTCGACAACTACAGCCTGGAGGATTTCATTTCAGTCGCCCGCAGTTCGCGCCAACGTCGGAAATAAACCATGCCCTCATTTGAAATAAGCGCGATCATACTCGTGGGAATTACTTTCTTTGCGGCGTTCGTCAACGGAGCGCTGGGGTATGGATTTTCATCGCTCACCGTGCCGGTCGCGCTCGTTTTCTATACCAATCGCATTCTAAATCCCGCCCTGGTTCTCATCGAAGTCTTCATCAACCTGTATGTGCTTTTCATCAATAGGGCTAGCGTTCCGACTGTATGGAAGCGGGTCTATCCCATTCTCATCGGCCTGCTGCCCGGCATTGCGCTCGGCAGCTACCTTCTCGCTTCGCTTCATCCGGGCTGGATCAAGTTTGTCACCTATTCTGTTCTTCTTCCCCTCATCCTTGTCCAGGCAGCCGGTGTGCGGAGGCCGATCCAATCGGAAAGGCACATCGGTCTCCCGTTCGGAATGGGGCTCGGCTTCCTCTACTCTGTCACCACCGTATCCGGTCCGCCACTGGCGATTTTGTTCAATAATCAGGGCCTGGTGAAACGAGAGTTCCGGGCCGGTCTCGGATTGATTCGTGTGGCCGAGTCGACTCTAACCGCCATCGTCTATTACTACCTCGGCCTGTTTGCGGCGGAAAGTCAGAACATGTTCGTGATGATTCTTCCGGGCGTCATCGTGGGGATTCCTCTTGGCGCCTATCTCATTCGACTGCTCGACGCCGAGACGTTTCGCCGCATCTGCATGAGCTTTGATGCCTGGGTTGTCGGGTTCGGTCTCTCCCGCGTGCTGATCGATCTGAAATTGATGGAAAGCCCGTGGGCTTACAGCGTGATGGTGCTGGCGATTGTGATAGACACCTATCTGCTGTACGTCTTTTTCACGACGAGGAAACGTGCTGCCATGCAATCGGAGACCATTTGAAGCGTCATTTTTGTTATTGAAAGTTTACTAAATAGACAAATAAAGGATACAATAAGATGCAAAGACCATGGACCCATGCCTTCATTGCGTCCATCGTTGTCCTCTTGCTAGCAGCCGGGACGGCGGGTGCCGCCGATCCCGCGCTCAAGCTGCTGCTGAAAAAAGGAATCATCACCCAGGAGGAATACGATCAGGCGCTTCGGGAGACCGGTCAGCTTCCTGAGATGTCTCCTCCCAAAGCAGAGGCGGCACCCCCGGTTGCGGCGTCCGCCAGGGCGGATGCTGCTCCCGCGCCGGATCAGGACAGCACGGTGGACCTCGGCAAGGGGATCAAGTTCGGCTATGACCGCGGGCTATATACCCAGTTCAAGGACAAATTCCGATTGAAGATCCGGATCCGGATCCAGGCGCGGTTCACTGATAGCCACTTCAACTCGGCGTACAACACGATCGGAGATGCGAAGAATTATCCTAGCGTCTCCTCGGCCGGCGTCATCTCGGCCACGAAACATGCCGAGGATCTGGCCTTCTTCGGCGTGCACCGCACTCGGCTGGTGTTTGAAGGGTTCGCTTTCAGCCAGGACGTTAATTACTTCGTGCAGTTCAGGAATGACACGGCCGATGCCACAAATCAATTGGGAGGCTCGCGCTCCACGACGCAGCTCTACGACGCCTATCTAACCTTGAAGCAGACCCCGTGGGCCAATCTCCGCGTGGGCCAGTTCCGCACGCACTTCGGACGGCAGGAGTTTTTCTCCTCGGCGCTCATGCAGTTTGTGGATCGTGGGTTCGTCGCAGAAGCCTTTGTGCCCAACGTGATCGACCGCCGTGATCAGGGCGTCACGATTTTCAGCGACCAGGAGAAATACCCTTTCAATTATGCCTTCGGGGTGTTCAACGGCGTCGGCATCAATCTGAACAGGCTCAGCCTGAGCACGCCGGGCAATGCCAACGAGTTGATGTACGTGGGTAGAATTACGGCTGACTTGCTGGGGAAGCCGGGCTACCTCGAAGGGGATCTGGGGTACTCGCTGACCCCGCAATTGGCCGTGGGAGCGAGCTACGGGTACAACGCTGGGCTTCAGACGAACACCGCAGGACCCGGGAGCCATACCCAGATTTCCACGGCAATTGCATCACTAGGCAACGGCCGGCTGCTCAATCAAGGGGTGGTGGATATCGGGACGACGGGTGTGGACTTCGTCTTCAAGTACAGGGGCTTCTCGCTTCAAGGGGAAGGCTTCGTCAGGAACGTGGACACGCACGATCATTCCAAGCTTATCGGGAACGCGACGGGGTATTACGTGCAGGGCGGCTACTTCATAGTGCCGAAGACCATCGAAGTTGTCGGGCGCTACAGCTACATGGACCCGGACACGCATCTCTCTCAGGACATCCTCACCTCAGCGGTGGGCGGTCTCAACTGGTATCTGAGCGGGCATGAGCACAAGCTGCAGTTCGACTATGGGGTGATTACCACGCATCTAAGCGCGGTGGATACGGGCAGCGGGGCCGCGACGCTGATCGAGAACCGGGCGCGGCTGCAGTACACGATCGTTTTCTAGCAAAAGCCCATTGGGCTGTGTTTTTATTTGCATTTGCCCACAAGATATGGTAGAGGCTTTCCTCCAAGGGTGACTTCTAATGGACAGCGCCCTTAGGTAAAGAGGGAAGCACATGTATTTGATGCGGTTGGAGATGCGGGGGTTTAAGTCCTTCGTGGAAGCTCAGGTGCTCTTCCAACCCGGGATTACGGCCGTCGTCGGGCCGAACGGAGTTGGCAAGAGCAACATCCTCGATGCGGTCCTCTGGGTCCTGGGCGAGCAGAGCACCAAAGCCCTGCGCAGCGAACGGATGGAGGACGTCATCTTCAACGGGACCGAGTCCCGCCAGCCTCTCGGCATGACCGAAGTCTCCCTCATCCTCGGCGATGTTGATGGAAAATCACACGGCAACGGTAACGGCGACGGCGACGCAGCGCCGCTGCCATTTGCGCTCGGGGAATGTCAGGAGGTCATGGTGACGCGCCGGCTGTTCCGCGACGGCGTGAGCGAGTACTTCATCAATAAGACGCCCTGCCGCTTGAAAGACGTCCGCAGCCTGTTGCTCGACACGCGCGCCGGCAGTAAAGGGCATACGGTCATCGAGCAGGGCCGGATTGATCGTGTGCTGAAGGCGTCGCCGGTCGAGCGGCGCGAGTTGATCGAAGAGACAGCCGGGATCATCCGCTACAAGAAACAAAAGGCCGAGGCGTTGCGGAAGCTGGAGGCCACCAACCAAAATCTGTTGAGAGTCCGCGATATCATTAATGAGGTCAGGCGACAACTGGCGGCCCTGGAACGGCAGGCGCGGGCGGCCGAACAGTTCCAGGCACTCCGCCAGGAAGTCCGGCGTCTCGAGCTCACCGTCCTCGTCCATGATTACCGGGCGGTACTCCACGAGCGAGAGGAAGCCGACCGGGTCCTGGGCGAGCTTGCCCTGCGTGAAAGCGCCGAGGCCGCTGCGGTTGCGCGTCTTGCGAACGAGGTGGAGACCTACCAGCTCGGCGTGACGGAGGGGGAGGCGACGCTGACCGGGTTGCGGGAGCAGGTCACCCAGGCGGAAGCGAAGTTGGCGCAGGCCGTCGCCACGCTCGAGTTGCTGGCCCAGCGCGCGTCCCTGCTCGACGAGCAGCGGGCCCGTGTGCAGGCCGATATCGAGCGCCTCAAGCAAGAACAGCGGGAGTCGACCGAGCACCTCGCCCGACTCAGCGCCCGCCTCGAGCAGATGACCCATGAGCTCGCTCTCCGGTCCGGCGTCGCCGCGGAGTCCGAGGCGGTGCTGGCCGGCGCCGTGCAGCGCCATCGCGACGACCAAGCCGCGCTCGATGCTGCGCGGAAAGCCGTCATGGAGCAGGCGATCGCCGCCACCGACACGAACAACCGGCTGGCCGGTGATCGGGCTCGCGCGGCGGAACTCCGCCGTCGGATCGAGCGCGTGGAACAGGAGCGGTTCCAGGCTGTTTCGAAGCTGGAGTTGGCCTCGACCGTGCTCGCGGCCTGTATCGAGCGGCGCCGAAAGCTCGAAGCGCAGCTGGCGAAGACCCAAAGCAATAGAGCGAGTTTCGCGGAGGAGGTCGCGCGCGTCCGGGGCCGGCTTGACGAGGCTGAGCAACGGCTGGCTCATCTGCAGGAAGAAAAAGCGGTGGCGGTCGCACGTCAGAAGGTCCTGCAGGCGGTGGCGCACGATGTGGTGGGAGGGGATCTCGTCCCTGCAGCCAACCTGAAAGGCACCGTGGCCCAGGTTCTCTCCGTCCCTCAAGTCTATGAGCGTGCCATCGAAGCGGTCCTGGGCCATCGCCTGTTGGGCCGGCTCGTCAAGGGGCCGTCGGATGCTGTGAAGGCGCTCCAGATATTGAAGGCGCAGGGCACGGCCGGCGGGACGTTCGTGCCCAAGCGGCCGCGCGTGTGGGGGACGGGTGCGTCCGCGCGCTGGCAGGGTGCCGGTGTGGTGGGGCCGGCGCGGGATCTGGTGACCCCGCGCGCCGGAGATGAGGACCTCGTCGCCCATCTGCTGGCTGGCGTGGTAGTGGTGGAGACGCTGGAGCACGCGCTTGGCCTGTGGCAGTCCATGACGGAGGACCGGCAGGCGTTGCTGGTGACGTTGGGCGGTGAAGTCCTCACGCCTGACGGCATCGTCAGCGGAGGCCCGGCGGGCGTGGTGGCGGGGGCCATGAGCCGCGCGCGCGAACTCCGGGATCTGACTGTGAGCATGAAAGAGCTGGAGCAGGAGCTGCACGCCACGCAGACGAACCGGGACGAGTTCCAGGCCGTCTTGGACACGCAGGCAAAACGGGTGGAGTCGCTGGATGCGGAGGTCCACACGCTGGAGATAGCGCTGGTCGGCGAACGGAAGGATGATCAGCGGGGCGAGCAGGACGTCGCCCGGTGGAATCAGTCGATCGCACTGTTCCAGTCCGAGCGGGAGGAGGCTGCGGCCGAACTGGCCGCCTTGGCTGGCGCCGAGCAGGCGGCCGCGGACGACCTCCGACGTCTGGACCGTGAACGAGCCGGGACCGAACAGGCCTTGCAGGTGCGGCAGGACGCGGTCACTGCCGCTCAGGCGGAGGTCGAGAGGCGACAGGCGGCTGTGGCCGATCTTCGCGTCGAGGTCGCCGGGCTGCAGTATCGCCTCGACCAGGCACGGAACGAGAAGGCGCGCCTCGAAGCTGCCGCGGTGCTCTGTGAAGGCCGGCTTGCTGAGTTGGAGGCGGAGAGGCTTAAGATAAAAGCCGCCGGGACTGCCGCCCTGGACGAGCGTCGCAAGGTCGAGGCGAGCGTGCCCGCCCTCAACGCGGCCATTCGGGACGTCCGGCAGCGGCTGGTAGGGGACCAGGAATCGCAGACGAGCCGCGTCGCCAAGGTTCGCGCGCGCGAAGCCGAGTGGACGCGGCTTCGTCACGCCCTGGACGAGCTGCACAAACAGCAGGAGGCGGTCCGCCTGCGCCGCGTGGAGGCCCAGACCCGGTTGGAAGGATTCGAGGCGATGCTGACGGGCACCTATGGCCTCAATTTCGAGGGGGCCGCGGCCGAAATCGGCAAGTCCGACGCGGGGAAGATCGAGACGATCAAGGACACTCTGGCGCAGCGGCGCCGGCGGCTATCCGAATTGGGGCCCGTCAATGTGATGGCCATCGACGAGCATCGCGAGATGGAGGAGCGCCTCCGCTTCCTGACGGCGCAGGAGGAAGACCTGACCCAGTCCATCGCCTCGCTGAAGTCCATCATCGCCCGCATCAACCGTACCACGAGACAGTTGTTCACGGAGACGTTCCAGAACCTTCAGGTGAAGTTCGACGAGATGTTCCAGACATTCTTCGGGGGCGGACGGGCCGAGCTGAGTCTGATGGAGGATGAGGAAACGAACGAGCCGGGTGTGGACATCGTGGCCCAGCCTCCCGGCAAGCGGCTGAAGAACATCGCGATGCTGTCGGGCGGGGAGCAGGCGCTGACCGCGATGGCGCTCATCTTCGCGAGCTTGCTGATCCGCCCCACGCCGTTCTGCATCCTCGATGAGATCGACGCGCCACTGGACGAGGAGAATACCCTGCGCTACACGCGGGTGCTGCGCGAGCTGGCCGCGCAGACTCAGTTCATCCTCATGACGCACAGCAGGCAGACGATGGAAATGGCGGACGCGCTCTACGGGGTCACGATGGAAGAGCCCGGCGTCTCTTCCATGATCTCCGTGCGCCTGAACAAGCTCCTCGCGCCGACGTACTAGCCGTCGCGCTCCAGTCGTATGCTGGACGAAGATCCTATCGTTCCGACTTCGAGGACAGGCAACCCACGACGGTCATGGGGGAGTACCGATGGGGCGTATTCATTGCCCTAAGTGTAGCAGTCTCCTCGTTCAGCAGTCTCCACGACAGGGCCTGATCGAGGCGCTTTTGCGCGTCTTCTGCATCTGTCCCTTTCGCTGCCAGCTCTGCACGCACCGATTTCTCGCCTTTCAATGGTGGTGGCGCAGCTTCGTCACCTACTACGGCCGTCGAGAGTATGTACGGATTCCGGTTCAGTTCCAGCTGACCTTTTCCGGCAAGCAGGTGTCGGGTGAGGGAACCGTGGTCGACCTGTCTCGACAAGGCGGTACGATAGAGACTGACACCCCGATCCCCCCCGGCGAGTCGCTGTGTCTCAGGATCCAGAAGCCTGACGGTCAACCGCTGTTTGAGATTGAAGCCGCAGCGGTCCGGACGATTGCGGGAAGGTTGGTTGGGGTTGAGTTTGTCCGCATCGAAGAGAGAGAAATGGAACGGCTTGGGAGGGTCATCGTGAACCTCTGCACTGGTCGTCACATCTAACTCCGTCCCGCGCACAAGGCAAAACCCTCTGCAGATTACGATGGTTCCGTAGGACCTGCGCTTGACACTCTGTGGCCCGTTTGCTGTATACTGGCCCTTCAATGCGCCCCCATTGGCCTTCCTCAGAGCCATGAGGCGGACGATTCTACTCAGGCTCGATCCAAGGACATCATGAAGCGGTTGCTCGGTCTCTTGACCAACTGGTCCGAGAAAATTTTGTCCGCGGCGCCAAAGCGCGTTCAGCAGCAGGCCCGGCAGAAGGCCAATCGGCTTCTCCGGCTTGTCGGCGGCAACCCCAACGTCTGTCTGTCTGCTCCGGCCGTCCAGCGGCCTCACGATACAGGACAGCTTTCCGGCCAGAGCGGGACTCACAAAGGCGATGCCGTTGACGAGGCCATCAAGCGAAGCCAGCAGTGGCTGTTGCAGCGCCAGACGAATGCAGGGTACTGGGTCCACGAATTGGAAGCCGACACGACACTCACTTCCGAGTACCTCATGCTGCGCCGGTTTCTGGGTCTCGTGGATGCGGAAAAAGAGCGAAAGGCCGTTCGCATTCTGATCGACACCCAGTTGCCTGAAGGCGGGTGGCCGATCTACTACGGCGGGCCGCCCGAGATCAGCGCGTCGGTGAAGGCCTATTTCGCGTTGAAGCTCCGCGGCGTGTCGGCCGCCGAGCCCTTCATGGAGAAGGCCCGCCAGGTGATCCAGAGCAAAGGTGGCGTCGTCGGGGCGAACGTGTTCACCAAGATCGCGCTGGCGCTTTTCGACCAGTATGACTGGCGCGGGATCCCGTCGATGCCGGCGGAGATCGTCCTGCTGCCGCCCCGGTTCGTCTTCAGCCTCTACGCCCTCTCCTATTGGTCCCGGGTGGTGCTGACCCCGTTGCTGATCATCTTCCACTACAAGCCCGTCTGTCGGATTCCGAAAGAGCAGGGGATCGACGAGCTCTACTGCACGGCCCGCGAGTTGGTCGACTTCCGAAGCGAGCCCCCGTTCCGCAAGGATGGGCGCTGGTTCACCTGGCGCAACTTCTTCATCACACTTGACGGCGCCCTACGTCTCTATGAACAGGTCGTCCCCCCGAGTCTCCGGAAAAAGGCCATTGAACGGGCGGCGCAATGGATGCTCGAGCGGATGGAGGGTGAGGGTGGGTTGGGAGCCATCTATCCGGCGATGGCCAACTCGGTCGTGGCGCTGCGATGTCTGGGGTACGAGGTCGATCACCAGCTGGTGGGCAAGGCCGTGCACGAGATCGAGGCGCTGGAGGTGCACGAAGGGGACACCCTGCACCTCCAGCCTTGCTTTTCTCCCGTCTGGGACACCCCCTTGATCATCAACAGCCTGATCGAGAGCGGGCTCCCGCGGGATCACCCGGCGCTGGTGAAGGCCGTCCGCTGGATCCTCTCCCGGCAGTGCCGGAAGGTCGGCGACTGGACCGTCTCGTCGCCGAAGGCCGAGCCTGGTGGTTGGTATTTCCAGTTCGAGAACGAGTTTTATCCCGACAACGACGATACGGCCGTGGTGGTGATGGCGCTCTCGAAGCTCGAGATGCCCGAATGGGACGCCCAGCGTGACGGGATGCGGCGCGGGATGCGCTGGACGCTGGCCATGCAGGGCAGTGACGGCGGCTGGGGCGCGTACGACAAGGACAACGACAAGATGTTCTTGAACCAGATCCCCTTCGCCGACCACCGGGCGCTGCTCGATCCCAGCACGGCCGACCTCACGGGGCGCGAACTGGAAATGCTGGGGGCGCTGGGGTTCGACAGGAAGCACCCGGCGGCCGTGCGGGCGCTGCGCTTTCTGCGCAAGAACCAGGAGGCCGACGGGTCCTGGTTCGGGCGGTGGGGCGTCAATTACATCTACGGTACCTGGTCTGTGCTCGCCGGGTTGAAGGCGATCGGCGAGGACATGCAGGCCGAGTACATCCGCCGGGCGGTGGCGTGGCTCGTTTCGAGGCAGAATCCGGACGGTGGGTGGGGCGAGTCCTGTCTCTCATACGCCGAGGCTGACGCGCATGGGGTGGGCGAGAGCACGCCGTCCCAGACCGCGTGGGCGCTGATCGCGCTCATCTGCGCCGGCGAGGTGGACTCGCTCAGCGTGTTGCGCGGCGTGAACTACCTGCTCCGGCAACAGGACGCGCGAGGCTTCTGGTCTGAAGGCAAGCACACCGGTACGGGGTTTCCGCGCGTCTTCTATCTCTGCTACCACGGCTACTGCCAGTACTTCCCTCTCTGGGCCTTGTCCATGTACCGGTCGCTCAAGGTGCGCGGGCGTACCCGCGCGGATGAGATCCAGGAGCAGAATCGTCGGCACGGCCGTTTCCGCTTCGAGGCGTAGCCGATGCAACGCCTCGCCGTGTTGGCCGCTTCCTCCCGCGAACTGGCGCCCGTGCTGAGCGGTTTCGGTTTCTTCGGCGATCTCAAACGCGACCACCTTGGACCGTTTCCGCATCAGGCCGGTAAGACTGGACGGTTGGAGCTGCACCTCATCGAAACCGGGATAGGTCCGGAACGTGCGCGGGAAGCGAGCGAAAGGGCTGTCTTTGCCCTGACCCCCGATGCGTTGATCTCAACAGGGTATGCGGGCGCGTTGGGTGTCGCAGCGCTGGGGGAGTTAATCCTCGGCACGACCGTTTGTGATTGGACCCAAGAAAGATCCCTCACGACAATTCAGGCTGACTCACGGCTGCTCGAGAGCGCACGGATGGCCGCCCGTGATGCTGGCGTAGGATGGACGCAGGGATCCGTCGTCACCGTGGAACGCGTGGTCTGGCGAGCTAGCGAGAAACGAGCCCTCGGAGAGGTCAGTGGGGCCATTGCCGTAGACATGGAAAGTGTCGTCATAGCCAGGGTCGCGACCGCGTCCGGTGTCCCGTTTCTGGTGGCGCGCGCGATATCCGATCGAGTTGGAGATGACCTGCCGATGGATGTCAACGTGTGGTTCTCGCCGTTCGGGTCATTTCGCTGTCTTCTCAAGGTCGTGAAGCATCCGTCCATTCTTTATGGGCTCTATGAGATGAAGCGCCGTGCGGACCAGGCGTCGGAAAGCCTGAGAAGGTTCTTTTGCGCATTGGTCCTCGTTCTCGAAGCACAGCTTCCGCCTCCTGATGCGGAGGCGACCCTGACGATGGGAGCGCACTGATGGTTGCCTCTGCTGTCGCCGGATTCGGTCGGAATATCCTGTGGCTCGTCGGCGAGATGGGCCGCATGTTGATCTTCCTGATCAGCACGGTGGCCTGGATGGTGCGCCCTCCCTTTCGTCTTTTCCAGTTGCTCAAACAGATCCACTTCATCGGCGTAAAATCTCTCTTCGTGATCGTGCTGACTGGCGCCTTCACCGGCATGGTGCTGGGACTGCAGGGCTATTACTCTCTCCGGAAGTTCGGCGCGGAGGGGTTGCTGGGTTCGGCCGTGGCGCTGAGCATCATCAGGGAACTGGGACCGGTGCTGTCGGCGCTCATGGTGACGGGACGAGCGGGGTCCGCCATGACGGCCGAGATCGGCATCATGCGCATCACCGAGCAGATCGACGCCTTGGACACGATGGCGGTCAGTCCCATGCAGTACCTCATCGCGCCTAAAGTGCTGGCCAGCGTTCTCATCATGCCCATGCTGTGTTCGGTCTTCGACGTCATCGGCATCTACGGCGGCCACCTGGTCGGCGTCGAACTGCTGGGGGTGAGTTCGGGCGCCTATATGAGTTCGATGGAATCCAGCGTCGAGTGGAAGGACGTCTACGGCGGATTGCTCAAGGCCGTCAGCTTTGGCCTGATCATCTCGTGGGTCTGCACGTACAAAGGATACAACACGACCATGAGCGCCGAAGGGGTCGGAACGGCCACCACCGAGGCGGTGGTGCTATCCTCCGTCCTGATCCTCATCTGGGATTATTTCATCACCTCGGTGCTGATGTGATGCAGACGGAGGATTCTAAGCCGGTGATCCGCCTCGTGGGGGTGCACAAGACCCTCGGCGGCCAGGAGGTCCTGCAAGGGCTCAATCTGGAAATCCCTCGCGGCAAACTCACCACGGTCATCGGCAAGAGCGGGGGCGGCAAGAGCGTTCTTCTCAAGCATTTGATCGGGTTGTTGAAACCGGATAGCGGGCAGGTGTTGGTTGACGACGTGGAGATCACCCGGCTGGGCTCACGGGAGCTCAATGATGTCCGGAAAAAGTTCGCTATGTTGTTTCAAGGGTCGGCGCTGTTTGATTCGCTCTCCGTCTTTGACAATGTCGCCTTCCCGTTGCGGGAGAAGAGCACATTGTCCGAGGCGGAGATCAAGGACAAGGTGCTGGGAATGCTGAACGAGGTCGGCTTGTCGGAGATAGGACACAAGTTCCCGGCCGAACTGAGCGGCGGCATGCGCAAGCGGGTGGGCTTGGCGCGCGCGCTGGTGATGGGCCCGGAGATCATGTTGTTTGACGAGCCCACGACCGGCCTCGATCCGCTGCTGGCGCGGACCATCCACGGCCTGATCGTTGAGACCCAGCGCAAGTTCGGGTTCACGGCCGTCTTGGTGAGCCACGAAATCCCGGAGGTCTTCGGCATCTCCGACTACGTGGCGATGCTGCTGGACGGCGTCATCGTTGAAATGGCGACCCCGGAGAAGTTTCAGAACACGCAGCACCCGGTAGTCCGGGAATTCATCAGCGTCGGGCGGCGGGGCCCCAAGACGGACCATGAGGGGCCATTCAGGAGGCGAGGTGAGCATGAAGGACGCTAAACTTGAGCTCATCGTCGGAGTCTTCGTCCTGGTGGGACTCGCGGCGCTCACATATCTCGCGGTCAAGCTCGGCAAGCTCGAGGTCATCGGAAGCGGGAATCAGATTGAGCTCCAAGCGGAGTTTGATTCCGTCGCCGGGCTCAAATCTGGGTCGACCGTGGAGATCGCGGGGGTGCAGGTCGGCCAAGTGAAGCGGATCGGGCTGAAGGACGACCGGGCGCTGGTGGTGTTGTCTCTCCGTCCTGGCGTGAAGATCTACGGCGATGCCATCGCGTCGATCAGGACACGCGGGCTGATCGGCGACAAGTACGTGTCCATCTCGCCTGGGGGGTCCCAGAAGGAGTTGCTGCCGGGAAGCAAGATCCGTGACACGGAATCGGGTGTGGATCTGGAATCGTTGATCGGAGAGTTCATTCATGGCAACGTCAAGTGAGTCGGTCGTATGGTCTGCATGCTGACAGTGCAAGAGGAGAGAGGGCAATGAAACGGTGCAAAAATTTCTGGGCTGCTATCCTGATCGGTGGTTGTGTTGGGGGAGGGATGCTCGGCGCGACGGCATGGGCAGGGCCTTCCACAGAAGCGGTCAGGACGTCCATCGATGAGGTGATTCTTATTCTGGAGGACCCGGCGTGGAAGAAACCCGAGAAGAAAGAAGAGCGACGGAAACTGCTGGAGCAGACGATCGCCCAGAGGTTCAACTTTCTCGAAATGTCGCGGCGGGCCCTGGGAGCCGAGTGGAACAAACGGACGCCGGAGGAGCAGAAGGATTTTGCGGGCTCATTTCAGACCCTCTTGGCCAACACGTATTTAGGGAGAATCGAGAACTACACCGGGGAGAAGGTGCAATACCTCAAAGAGATCGTCGATGGCGAGTACGCAGAAGTCTATACGAAGATCGACAATGGCAAAACCGCCCTGGACCTCATCTATAAGATGGAGATGGCATCAGGGGACTGGCGCGTCTATGATGTGGTGGTGGAGGGCACCGGCCTCGTCCAGAACTATCGCGAACAGTTCAAAAGGATCCTCCGCAAGGAGTCGTTTGCCGCGCTGACCAAGCAGCTTCGGGAGAAGGCGGGGCACATCAAAGCCCCTGTCCCTGCCGGCGCCGATTCGGCCCGGAGCCGATGAGTTCAGGTGGCACGTCGTCTTCGACGTGCCGGGCTCGTGGCGCTGTGCGCCATGGCACCGGCTCTGCTTTCCCCAGTTCCAGTGCCCGCCGAAGAACGATCCCATTTCGTGATTCCGGCCGTCGCGACGTCGAAGAACGACGGCGTGGACGTCGGGGTGATCGTGCCTTACGTATTTGCGGATGATGAGCAGCGCGTCACCCAGATCATCGCGCCGATGTTCATCCACAACGAGTTCGTGGGCTTACGCGCGGCGATCAATGTCTTCCAGTATCCGACACGGGGCGAGGAATACCGGCTCATCGCATCGTATACCGAGAGGACCGAGCGGAAGTTCCTCTACGACTATCGGAATCTTTTCCTGGAGGGAGGCCGCTTCAGCCTGGAGATGAATGTCGGGTTCTTCAAGAACGGGACGGCGCGGTTCTTCGGCTTCGGCAATCAGACCACGACGGCACAGGAGACCAACTACACCGACCGCGAGCTGCTCGGCCAAATCTCGGTAGGGCTCTATGTCGGACCGGGCCAGCGAGTGCTCTGGACCGAGCGGCTCCGCAACGTCGAGATCCAGCCGGGCGTGGTGCCGGACCTTCCCTTCACGCAATCGGTGTTTCCCGCGATCAAAGGGACGGGCGGGGGGACGGTGTGGGGCCACAAGCTGGCTTACTTGAAAGACACACGAGACGACACGGTGACGCCAACGATCGGTGACTACCTTTCGATGTTTGCGGAGCTGGCGCAGACCATCACGGCCAGTACGAATACGGTGTTCAGTCGGTATGGGATTGAATACCGGAAGCTGATTCCGAACGCCACGAAGCAGTACACCTTCGTCTTTCGAGGCAGGCTGGAATCCACGGTCGGCGGCGATGAGGTTCCCTTCTTCGAACGGAGCAGTTTGGGAGGGCAGAACTCCTTGCGCGCCTTCGGCGTGGGCCGGTTCGTTGACAATCACTCCATCGTCTTCAACTTTGAGGAGCGAATTCAGTTGTTTCACCTGCGAATCGTGGGCACCGTCGCTGAGATTGAGACGGCGCCTTTCCTCGATGTCGGCAAGGTGGCCAACACGTTCCGATACAGAGCCTTCTCCCAGTACGAAGCCAATCCCGGGATCGGGTTTCGGGCGATCGCACGTCCCAACGTGGTGGGCCGGGTGGATTTTGCGTCGGGCAATGAGGGGCAAGCCGTATTCGCGGGGCTGGACTTTCCCTTCTAAGCGACTTGGAATTCTTGACACTCCAGGATGGCTATGTGACAATAGCTCAATTTTCCGTGGGTTTTTCCCATTTCCAGCGTGCGCGGATGGAGGGTGGAGCCACTCGAGGACGAGGGGCATGTCCCTATTGAAGACGATTGACAGTCCAGCCGATTTGAAGCGGATACCGGTGGAGCAACTGCCCGTGCTGGTCGAGGAGATCTGCGAGCAGATCGTGTCGGTGACGTCCGCTGTCGGGGGGCATCTGGCATCGAATCTGGGCGTGGTGGAGCTCACGCTGGCGTTGCACTACCTGCTTGACACGCCCAAGGATAAGATCGTGTGGGACACCAGCAACCAGGCCTACACCCATAAGCTGCTGACGGGCCGGCGCGAGCACTTCCACACGCTGCGGCAGTACGGCGGGCTCAGCGGCTTCTGCAAGCGCGAGGAGAGCATCTACGACACGTTCAATGCGGGACACGCCGGCACCGGCGTGTCGGCGGCGATCGGCATGGCGGTGGCGCGGGACCTCGCGGGGCAACACCACAAGGTGGTCTGCGTCGTGGGCGACGGAGCGATGACCTCCGGCTTGACCCTGGAAGCCATGCAGCACGTGGGCGGCCTGCGGAAGGACCTGCTGGTCATTCTCAACGACAACCAGATGTCCATCTCCAAGAACGTCGGGTCGCTCTCGGCCTATTTGAACCGCACGTTCACCGGCGAGTTCGCCACCCACATCAAGGAAGAAGCCAAGCACCTGCTCAAGGCAATCCCCAAGGTCGGCGATCAACTGACAAGGCTCGCCCACCGGGCCGAGGAACTGGCCAAGGGCCTGGTGCTCCCGGGCGTCCTCTTCGAGGAACTGGGCTTCCGCTATGTCGGGCCGATCGACGGACACCACTTTGAGCATCTCCTGCCGACCCTCGAGTACGTGCTCAAACTGAAAGGGCCGGCACTGCTTCACGTGATCACCAAGAAGGGCAAGGGGTATGAGCCGGCCGTGAAGGACCCGGTCTGGTTCCACGCCTGTTCGCCGTTCAACCGGGAGACAGGCCAACCCGCCAAGCCCAGCACGAAACCGTCCTATACGTCGGTGGCCATTAAGACGCTGTGTCGGCTGGCCCGCGAAGACCGGCGCATTATCGCCATCACGGCAGCCATGTGCGAAGGGACTGGGTTGACCGCGTTCGCGAAGGAATTCCCGGACCGGTTTCACGACGTGGGCATCGCCGAACAGCACGCGCTGACCTTCGCGGCCGGTCTGGCGACGCAAGGTGCCCGGCCGGTCGTGGCAATGTACTCCACGTTCCTGCAGCGCGCCTTCGATCAGGTGGTGCACGACGTGGCAACCCAGAACTTGCCGGTGTCGATCCTGATCGATCGAGGAGGCTTGGTGGCGGAGGATGGGACGACCCACCACGGGGCCTTCGACTACGCCTACCTGCGGCATGTGCCAAACATGGTGGTGATGGCGCCTAAGGACGAGAACGAGCTGCAGCACATGGTGAAGACGTGCCTGAGCTACGAAGGGCCGGCCTCCGTACGGTACTCCCGCGGGAGCGCGTGGGGTGTGCCCATGGACTCCGAGCCCAAGGCCCTGCCGATTGGCCGGGCGGAACTGCTGCGGGAGGGGTATGATGTGGCGTTGGTCGCCATCGGCATCACGGTCCTTCCGGCGCTGGAGGCGGCCGAGCGGCTGGCGGACGAGGGCATCTCAGCAGCCGTCGTCAACGCCCGGTTCGTCAAGCCGCTCGATCATGCGTTGATCGCGCAGGTGGCTCGCCAGGTGAAATGTCTGGTGACGGTGGAAGAAGGCTGTCGCATGGGCGGATTCGGGTCGGCGGTGTTGGAGTCGCTGTCGGACCAGGGGATCGTGCACGTGCCGACCAAAGTGCTGGGACTGCCTGATAAGTACATCGAGCAGGGGCCGCAAGACCTCCTGCGCGTGCACTACGGGCTGACGGCGGACGGCATTTATGAGGAAGCCAAGGCCCTCTACACGATGACGGCCCTGGGAGTGGAGCGCCGCTAGCGACATGTTCATCAAGCGACGCAAGACAAGGCAGATCCGGGTGGGGAACGTTCCCATCGGAGGCGGGGCCCCGATCGTGGTCCAGTCCATGACGACGCCGGACACCGCTGACGTGAAGGCCACCGTCGAGCAGATCCACCAACTGGAGGACGCAGGCTGCGAGATTGCACGGGTGACGGTCAACACGCCGGAGGCGGCCAAGGCGCTCCCGGCCATCAAGAAACAGACGACGATCCCTCTCATCGCCGACATCCATTTCGATCACCGGCTAGCGCTCAAGGCGGCTGAGGTAGTGGACTGCGTGCGGATCAACCCGGGTAACATCGGCGCCTGGTGGAAGGTGGAAGAGGTCGTCAAGGCTGTGCGGGAGCGGAACATCCCGTTGCGGATCGGCGTGAATGGCGGCTCGCTGGAGCGGGAACTCCTGGCCAAGTACGGCTATCCCACGGCCGAGGCGCTGGCGGAATCGGCCCTGAACGCCGTGCACGCGTTGGAGGACATCGGATTCACCAACATGAAGGTGTCGCTCAAGGCCTCAGACGTGCACCTGATGGTGGACGCGTACCGCCTGTTCGCCCTGCAGTCCGACTACCCCTTGCACCTCGGCGTCACGGAGGCGGGCACGCTGCTGACCGGGTCCGTCAAATCCGCAATCGGCATCGGGATGCTCCTGGCCGATGGGATCGGAGATACGATCCGCGTCTCGCTGGCGGCCGATCCGGTGGAAGAGGTCAAGGTCGGATTCGAGATCCTGAAGGCGCTTGAACTGCGTCACCGCGGGGTGAACGTCATCGCTTGTCCGACCTGCGGCCGTGTGGAGATCGACGTCGTCAAGCTGGCCAATGAGATCGAGAAGCGGCTCGGCCATGTCCGCGTGCCGCTGACGGTGTCGGTGCTGGGCTGCGTCGTCAACGGGATCGGCGAGGGCAAGGAAGCCGACATCGGCATCGCCGGCGGGGAGGGCCACGGGATCCTGTTCAAGGAAGGCAAGCTGGTCCGGAAGGTGAAGTCGGAAGAGTTGATGGAGACGCTGCTGGCCGAGATCGAGATTATGGCCAAGGAACGGGAGGCCGCGTCCTCCGGCAACTGGGGCAACGGCCACGAAGGGCAGACTGAAACCTCACCTGGAACAGCTCCCGCGCAATCAGCTTCGGCGAAGAAGGACATTCCCATCATCAAGGTTTGAGCCGGACCGCGCGATCCGGTTATAATCCACCCTCGACAAGGCGCCGTACCCAAGTGGCTAAGGGAGCAGTCTGCAAAACTGCGATGCGGCGGTTCGATCCCGCCCGGCGCCTCCAAACCAAGCTTGCTCGTGCCGCCCCCTTTGATCAAATGGGGGCGGATAACCGATACTTCCAGTAATCCTAAGCCCCCGCGAGTCCTGTCGCTGACCATCCCTTCGGCTTGAAGGCCTTCGAACAAATTTGAACGCCGTCAGGGGCTCGCTCGTGTGAGACCCTGACAACTCACGACTGTCCTATGAATGACACGACAGGAGTCCTCCTGGCATTCGCGTTGCCTCTACCGGGTAAGAAGCGGCATCCGTACGGGAGGAAGAAATATGGTCCGTCTCGTTTCGATGGTAGCCATCGCCTGGCTCAGCAGCGCAACCGTTATCGCGGCAGCCGACTCGTTCTACCTCGCGACGATTCCCATCATGGCAGTTGCGAGCCCCGGGGACAAGCCGATCAGAGCCCCTTCGTACGCGATCATCCAAGTCACTCACCTGAGTAATCCATTAGGACCAGAGGTGCTCTTTAATGAGGGGGCCAGAGGTTTGGGAGCATTCAAGGGGAGCGTGTTCGGCGCGGATTGGAAGGAGGCAGCGCAAAAGGCGACCCTGGCGGCCTCGAGGGCCGTGGGCGAGGATCCACGGACTTGGCAAGTGACGCTCAAAGGGGCCGGTCCCGGCTACACCATGAATGGACCGAGCGCCAGTGCCGCCTTAGCGATCGCCATGGTGGCGGCCAGACGGGGTAACACGCTCTTACCCGGCGTTGTGATAACCGGGAACGTCGATCCTGAGGGCCGAATATCGGCCGTGGGACGGCTCCCGGAAAAAATTCTCTTGGCGGCGTCGGCAGGCTTCTCCACCATCTTGATCCCTCCCGGGCAAACTCGCACCCAAGACTGGGACCTACGCCCTCTGGCCGAAAGCCTCAACGTGACAGTGATCGAGGCACCGACGATTAACGAGGCCTATGAAAGGATGACGGGCCAACGCTTTTAACCCACGCGTTCCAGAAAAGCTGCCTTTCCCCTTTTCGTTACCATCCATTCTAAGCGGCGAGCGGGCCGTGGTTGATCGCCCAAAGCAGGGCGACGCGGCAGATGGCGAGCGGCGCGGTGTCGGCGCAGATCACGACCTTGTTCAACTGCTTGGTGTTGATGACGCAGTACCAGCACTCGGTGCCCTCGGGGTAGCCGAGCGAGGCGAGGTTTTGGTGTTTGTGCTTGAAATGCGGCGCGCCGAAGTACACTCCGTCTTTGTGGATCATGGTTTCGACCACCGTCCAGGCGGCCGCGATGTCGGTGGAGTAGGAAGGGGTCTTGCCGGCGCTCTTCAACCCCATGACGTGCTTGGCGATCTGCGCGTCCAGTTCCGGTCCTGCCTGCACTGTCCTCGGATCGATCATCGCAGGGGAGTGTACCACACAGGTGGGTGCTCCTCCGATGGGTCAGCATTGACGCCGACCGCGCTGTGGTGATAGAGTCAGGGCCGATCGCTCACCGGAGAGCTCGTGCGTGGCCGTTCCTGTCTCCCAGATGTTCACCGTCGCGTCGTACGTGCTGACCCAGAAGGTCAAGGGGGTCAAGCGGTACCCGCTCGTGCTCATGCTGGAACCCCTGTTTCGCTGCAATCTCGCGTGCGCCGGCTGCGGGAAGATCCAGTATCCCGATCACGTCCTGGACAAGCGCCTGACGCCGGAGCAGTGCTGGGCGGCGGCCGAAGAGTGCGGCGCGCCGATCGTGAGCATCCCCGGCGGGGAGCCGCTCATCCACCCGGAAATGCCCGCGATCGTGAAGGGGCTGGTCGAGCGGAACAAGTACGTCTATCTCTGCACGAACGCCATTTTGATGGAGCGCAAGCTCGACGACTACACCCCATCCAAGTATCTGACGTTCAGCATCCACATGGACGGGCTCCGGGAGGAGCATGACATGGCCGTCTGCCGGGACGGCGTCTATGACGTGGCTGTCCGGGCGATCAAGGCGGCCCTCCAGCGGGGATTCCGCGTCACAACCAATACCACGTTGTTCGACGACGCCGCCCCCGAGCGCGTCCGCCGGTTCTTCGACGCCATGATGGAGTTGGGCGTTGAGGGCATGATGATCTCACCCGGTTACAGCTACCAGAAGGCGCCTGATCAGAAGAACTTCCTCAAGCGGCAACGGACGCGGGAATTGTTCTCGCGCATCCTGCACACGCCCAAGAAGCACTGGCGGTTCAACCAGTCGCCGCTTTTCCTGGACTTCCTCATGGGCAAGGTGGACTACCAGTGCACGCCGTGGGGCAACCCCACCTACAACATCTTCGGCTGGCAGAAGCCCTGTTATCTGCTCCAGGACGGCTACACGGCGACCTTCAAGGCGCTCATCGAGGACACGAACTGGGACAACTACGGGACCGGGCGGAACGAGAAGTGCGCCGACTGCATGGTCCATTGCGGCTATGAAGCGTCAGCCGTGGACGATACGTTTAGTACGCTGCGAGGATTTGGCCGGACCGTCGTGGCCACACTGATGCCGACCGCCCGCTAGTTGTTCGCTGACGCCTTGTGCCTGACGCGCAGCCCCACAGCACAAGTTCACCGTCACTGGAAGGCCGTACCTTCCGGCCGGCGAACGAAACAGAGCGGCAAGAGGCGGTGGAACTTGCCTTCGACTACCGCGGTGATGTGACCCTGGAGCTGACTTCTGGTGAGAAGGTTGAAGGGTACATCTTCAACCGGAAGAGCTCGGCCTCTTTGCCGTTTCTTGAGCTCTTTCCCAAGGGGCAGCCCGGCGGGCTGAAGATTCCCTATGCCGACATCGTGGCGATCGCCTTTAGCGGCGAGGACACGGCGTCCGGGAAGTCCTGGGAAGCCTGGGTCAGGAAGAAGGAATCGGAGCGCAAGGCGGAAGCCGCCCGCATCGCGGCGGAAGCCCAAGCACGCGGCCACTTGTAATCAGCTTTTTCCCCGAAAGGCCTCCACCGGTGATGGCCGACGACGGCACAGCTTCCAACACCCGCTCCATTGACGACATCCTCGCGCGCGGCTATACCGTCCAAACCTTCGAATATCTCCGGCAGGGCTGGGAAGCCTTTTCGGACAATCCGGTCGGGTTTCTCGGGTTCACGCTGGCCTTGATGTTCGCCGCCCAGGCGGTTCCGCTGCTGGCCCCCGTCGTCGGGCAAGTGTTCAGCATCGTGATTCAGATCGTGATGCTGGCAGGCCTGGCCATCGTCACGTGGAGGCATCCCAGGGGCGGGAGCGCGGCGTTCGGCGATTTCTTCCCTGACTGGACGACGACGATGCGCTTGGTCTGGTGCGCTGTCCTGGGTCTCCTCCTCGTCGTGGTCGGGCTCATCTTCCTGATCCTCCCCGGCATTTATTTGATGGTCGGCTATACCTTTTCCTACATGCTGGTCGTGGATCGTGGACTGGGGGCCTGGCCGGCGCTCGAAGAAAGTCGCCGAATCGTCCACAAGAACTGGTGGGGTGTCTTCGGGTTGACGCTCGTGATGCTCCTCCTGATCGGCGTCGGCAGTATGATCGGAGCCGGTGTTCTGGGAATACCGATCGGCTATGGACTTTCAGGGGTTTTCCCGGAGGTGAATCTGGATGAACTACCCTTCGAAGTTCCTGACATGGGCCTCACGGTCAACCTGGGCATGGTGATCGGGGTGGTGAGCGGAATGATGGTGGGCGGGGCCGTCGGGGTGGCGGTCTCAGGGAGCATGCTGGGCGCCGCCTATGCCGACATTTTCGGGCTGGCCGCGTCCTCGCAGGCACACTCTTAGCTTACGGGTTAGCCCAGTGTTCTACCCCGTTTGGGGAGGGGTAGCGGAGCGTAAAGTGCTTCTGGGTCCATGGTTTTTGGGCCCTTTCACGCCTCCGTTGCTCCAGGATGAATTTATTGACAAAGGTGGACACCTATGTTAGATAGGCCGGACTTTAGCAGGATTGGACGGGACATTTTAAAGGTGCTGAGTTCGGGACCGTCGTGGGGTGGCGCGGCGGTTTTTTTCGGTCTGGTTGGACTCATCGTTCCATACCCGGCTTGGGCCACCCACGAGACCGATCACCGGTTCACCATCTCAGGCTATGTGCGGGACAAGGATGGGAAGCCGGTCAAGGACGTTCGGGTGCAGGTGCGAGACCTGCGCGACCAGAGCGTTGATCCCGTCAACACTTACGCAGATGGAAGCGGATTTTACAAGGTGGTCCTCCACCTGCACAACCACAATGCAGGGGATTCCGTCCAAGTCTCGGTCAAGGACGAGCGATCAGGAGTAGACGAGGTCAAGAAGTTTCGGGCGGAGTTTGATCCGAACGACCGGCGGACCGAGCGAGTAGCGAGCGTGAACTTCGGCCCCGAACCGGAACGGTCGCCGATTTCCGGGGTAGTGGGATTGGTTGGGATAGCGGAGGCGTCCTCCTACTGGCTGTACGGGGCGGGAGGAATACTGGCCTTGGCGGCGATCGGTGCCGGCATCGCCTGGGCTCGGCACCAGCAGGCCAAGGCGGCCTCGAAACGACGCGGAAAGAAACGTTGAATACATGAGGGAACGTGGACTCGGGCGCTTGGCTTCGGGGGGTGACGCCCTGAAGAAAAGCGTCTTTTTTATGCAAAGGATTTGAAGATTAGGAAAGGAGTTAGGTGTGGCTATGAAGATCAACCGTCTGGTGGCACTGGCAATCGTGGGGTGTCTGGGATTCCTTGCGACAGGATGCGCTGAGGAGCAGGAGAGTACGGCTCCCCCGCCGCCGGCTCCTCCGGAGTACGCCGACAAGCACATGCCGGCCGGGTGGTGGGCTGATGAGAAGATCATCGCCGAAGGGAAAGAGATCTTCGAGGGGGTCAAGAACATTGACGTCAATTGCTCGTCCTGTCACGGCAAAGACGGCAAGCCGGTCAAGGCGGGCGCCCGGGACTTCCGCAAGGCCGAGCGGATGAAGCTCTACTCTGACAGTGTCTGGTTCTGGCGGATCTCGGAAGGCGTGCCCAACACCAAGATGAAGGCCTGGAAGAGCAAGCTGCCCGAGGAGGACCGGTGGAAGGCCATGGCCTACGAGCGGACCTTCGGGCTCAAGGGAATGGGCTACGATGTGGCCAGGCAGGATTGGGTCCCTCTGGACGAACTTGGGAAACCAGCGCCAGCGGCCGTGCCCGCAGCTGGCGGGGCGACCCCGGCGGCCGGTGGTGGCAAGGCTCCGGCGGCGACGCCAGCCAAAGATGGCGCCAAGAAGGGTGGCAAATAAGACGGGGCCACGTCAGGTAGGGAGCGGCACGACCATGAAGACCCGGCAACAAGCGCCTGCGGCTGACCTCGGGAAAAGGACGCGTCTTGGCGCGTCCGGGGCGGGCCAGGTGAGATGGGCGAAGTCCAGGCTGAGCGGCGTTCTAAAGATTGTTCTGATCGTAGCGGGGCTCCTGTTCGTCGGAACAGCCGTCGCCTACGCCCAGCTGCCTGAGCCCAAGGCGCACGAGTTCCCCTACCTGGGAAACCGTGGGGTTGTCTGGATCGTGGCCCAGCTCCATATCCTGTTTGCGGCGTTCATCCTGGGGGCGCCGATCTTCGTGGTGGTCAGCGAGATCCTTGGATGGAGGAACCAGGATGTCCGGTACGAGCGACTGGCCAAGGAAGTCACCAAGGTCACGGTGATCCTCTACAGCATGACGGCGCTGACCGGCGGCCTCTTCATCTTCATCCTGCTGGCCACCTACCCGCAACTGACGGCGTGGCTGATCAATCACTTCTTCGCCGTCTTCGCTGTCATGTATCCCCTGCTCTTTATCTTTGAGACGATCGTGCTCTATCTCTACTGGTACACCTGGGACGCCTTGCAGGGTCCGAAGAAGCTCCGGCACATCGCGCTTGGAGTGGTTCTGAACATCATCGGGCTGGCCACGCTCATCGTGATCGACGGTCCGACGGCGTTTATGAACACGCCGTCCAAGTTTGCAGAAGGGGGCATGGACCTCCGGACCTTCATCGAGACCACGGCGACGCTGTGGGACAAGATGAACAACTACAGTTGGTGGCCGCTGAACATCCACCGCACGGTTGGCAATGTCGTCTTCGGCGGGTTTATCACCGGTCTGATTGCGGCCTACATGTATTTGATGGCCAAGACCGATGAGGAACGGGCCTTCTACGATTGGTTCGGATTTGTGGGCAATCTGATCGGGGTGGGCGCGTTGTTGGCCCTGCCTTTCGCCGGCTACCTGCTGGCCTACGAGCTCTGCGACTACGACGCGTCCATCTGTCCCTACATGATGGCGGACCAGCTCTCCATGTTTTTCGAGATGCAGGGGGCGATGGTCGGGCTGATCTTCCTCGGCAGCAACTATTACATCTGGCTGAGCATGAAGCGGATCGAAGGGTTGGAGCAAATCCGGATGAGGACCACCACGCTGGTCCTCATGGCGAGCATCCCCGTCGTGTTCATGCTGATCTGGACCAAGTTTCCGATCCCGGACAAGTTCGCGCTCATTTTACCGGCTTGCTGGGTCGCGTTCTTTTTGATTGCCGGCCGGTTCCTCAAGTGGACCGTCGGAGCACAGACCTTGGTCAAGGTGGCGTTCCTGATGGTGATCATCGGCAACGCGATCTGGATGACGCCGCATGCCTTCGTCGCCACCCAGGCCCTGGCGCCTGATGACGGCTCGCTCAGCTTGCCGCACGGGGAGCTCAGCCTGGGCTTTGTGACGGTGTCGTGGGGTGATTTGGCGCTGATGCCGGCCAAGAATGCCGCGGCATTCACGCTGGTTTTCGTCACCGTCGTGAACTACATCCTCTACAATCGTGCCCTGCGTCGGGGACGGATCATCTGGGGCAAGATCGATTTCGTCGCCCAGTTTGTCCTCGTCTTCCTGGCCTTCAGCGCGATCTGGACGATGACGCTGATGGGCGCGGTCCGCGAGCTGACCCGCAAGTACTTCCACGTCTTCAATCTCCAATATGATTTCACGCCTGAGTCCTTCACGCCCACGCTGGCATATTCCAGTTGGGTGTTCACCGGCGTCACGCTGACCTTTTACATCATCGTCAGCTTCGCGATCGTCCTCACGCTTCGCATGGGAAAGGAAAAAGCCCACGCCGAGGCATCGAAGGCGGTCCCGGCTGTGGCTGGCGCGGAGTAGGGGAATCACTGTGGCAGCGCAAAGCAGTTTCATCGCGGTGATTACCAAAAGAGGGTTCCAGGGACTCGTGGCGGCGGCGGTGCTTTGGCTCGCGGCCCGGTTTCTCTTCCACTTCCCCCCGGTGTTTCAAGTCATGTTCGTCCTCTATGCTTTCCTCGGAACTGGCGTTTTTATCCTGCTGGACGCGCCATCCCTCTCTCCCGTCAGCGGCTTCAAAGCGGTGGCCTTGCTTGTAGGATTTTATGTGGTGCTCTCGCTGGTCTATATCGCCGGCGCCAGCGCGCTCCCGCAGTATGATCCCATGGTCGAAAAAGGAAAGATCGACAAGATCGTCAAGCCGAAGCTGGCGGCCACCGAAAAGGGCAAGATCGATGAGTTGCTGAAGCGAAGCCAGGAGCTAAGCGCCCAGAGCCAGGCGATCCTCAAACGGCTGGAAGCGTTGGGCGGCGAGGAAGCGAAAAAGATCGAGGCCTCCCTGGGTGGAGGCGGGGCCACGGCCGCGAAACCAGCAGCAGCCGGTGGCGATTTGGTTGCGCTCGGGAAGGAGCAATACGACCTGCAGGAATGCTACAACTGCCACAAGATCGGCGGGAAAGGCGCGGTCAAGAAGCGCGGGCCTGTGCTGGACAACATCGGCAACCTGATGAAGCCCGAAGAGATGAAGGAGAAGATTCTGAATCCCCGCGCGTGGATGGCGGAAGGGTTCGAGAAGGAATACAACAAAAAACAGATGCCGGACAAGTACAAGGAGCTCTTGTCGGACCAGGAGGTCGACTCGCTCGTGGCGTATTTGTCGACGCTGAAGGATACATCGGTCCCAACCCCCAAGCCCGTCAAGAAGTAGGCGAGCGCTGGACAATCCCATGGCCAGTCTGCAACCCAAGATCAAATCCAAGGTCCGGTGCGTGGACGGCGAGGTCGGCGAGATCGTCCACGTCATCGCCGATCCGCTCTTGCTGGACGTCAGCCACATCGTTGTGCGCGCGAACGGGACCGAGCGGCAAGTCCCGGTCAGCGCAATCGGTGCCATCCGTGGCGAGTCCGTGGAGCTGACCTGCAACGCCGCGCAATTGTCAGGCTTCCCCGAGTTCAAGCGCCAGGATTATGTCTCCTCGAAAGAGGTTGAGATCCCGCACCTGGAAAACCGGATCCACGTGGAGCCCGGGGAGGTGCTCGTGCCGTTCCCCGAGCTGGAAAAAAACTGCGCGCGGCGGTCGTTCTTCGCTGGCTTCATCAACGTCCTTGGGGCGCTGATCGGCCTGCCCCTGGTCTGGCCCGTCCTCCGGTTCATCATGAAGCCCATGTATGCCCCGTACGACAACCACTGGATCAAGATCGGTAACGTGAGCAAGATCAAGACGGACGACATCGGCGTGCAGTTCATCTTCAAAAAGTCCTTCAAGGACTCGGTGCTTCAACGGGAAGAGGACAAGAACCACTGGGTGATCAAGGCGTCTCCTGAAACGCTGAAGAAAATCTACCCGCACGGCGACATGGCCTTCACGGGTGATAAGGGCGAGGTCGTCTGGGTCAACAAACAGACCGTCCCCTATGTCGTCTTCTCCGGCAAGTGCCCCCACCTCGGATGCGGCTACAAGTGGCGGTCGCACAAAACGCGGGGCCAGGTCTTTCTGTGTCCGTGTCATCTTAGCATCTACGACGCCGCAGGGACGGTGTTGGACGGGCCGGCGCCGCGACCTCTCGATGTGCTCCCGATCAAGGTCTCCGCGTCCGGGGACATCGAAGTCATCGATGTCGAATACAAGGCGGGGAAGAAAGAACAGGTCCGGATCGCCTAGATGAACGGACTCCTCCAAAAAGTGTATGACTTCGTCGACGAGCGGATCGATCTGAAGACGCTCGAGGCGAAATTGATGAACGAGCCGATCAAGGGCGGCTCGCGCTGGGCCTATGTCTTCGGCTCGTGCCTGCTCTTCATCTTCGTCATGCAGGCGATTACGGGCATCCTCCTGATGTTCTACTATATCCCGAGCGCCGACCATGCCTACGCCAGCACCCAGTTCATCATCCACGAGGTGGACTACGGATGGTTCATCCTGAGCTATCACTTCTGGGGCTCGTCGGCGATGATCGTCATGGTCTTCGCGCACATGTCCCAGGTGTTCTTGTGGGGCGCCTATAAGACGCCGCGCGAAATGATCTGGCTGGTCGGGTTGGTCCTGTTTGTGATCGTGTTGGCTTTCGGCTTTACCGGCTATCTCCTGCCCTGGGATCAACGAGCCTACTGGGCCACGACGGTCGGTGTCGAGATCATGGACAAGACCCCCATCGTAGGCGATTTCCTCGCCCGGTTCTTAAAAGGTGGGCCAACGCCGGGGCAAATGACCTTGAGCCGGTTCTTCGTCATCCATGTCATGATTCTTCCGGCCGCCCTGATGGGCTTGGCGGGGCTCCATCTCTTCCTCTTCCGCTCGGCAGGGCCAGCCGGACCATTCCGGGGGACTCCCGAAGAGTTGAAGGCCAAGACCGATTTCTTCTTCCCGCGCCAGGTCTGGAAAGACATCGTGGCGGTGGCCGTCGTCTTCCTCACGATCTGCTCATTGGCCTTCATCGAACCGGTGCAATTGCTCGAGCAGGCGACGCCGGATCCCGGCGATTACCATCCGGAGCCGGAGTGGTATTTCCTCTTTCTGTTTCAGATGCTGCGGTTGAAGGTCTTTTCCGGCGAGTTCGGCCAGTTCGTGGCTGGGGTGGCCATTCCGGGCGCGTTTATGTTGCTCTTGGCCGCGCTCCCCTTCATCGACCGGAATCCGGAGCGCAATATTTTCAAGCGGCCGATCGCCTTGTTGTCCTGGGCCGTGGTCATGATCGGGATCCTGGTCCTGACCGTCTCCGCGATCCTCAACCGTGAATTCTTGGACTGAGGTGAGCCAGGGGCATGGCCCATCCCGTTGAAAGCATCTCCTCCATCAAGCTGGCCTGGGCCGTGTCCTGGTCTGCCTTCTGGACGGGGTTCCCCTTCAAACTGATCGTCGCTCTCCTCCTGCTCGCGGGGCAAGTGCACCCGTGGGAAGGCGCGGGGCTTGTCACGCTGCTTGTGGTGTCGGTTCCGATTGACATTTGGGCAGTGGGGCTGACGGCCAGGACGGTCTTCCTGGAGCGGCTGGGGATGGAGGTCCAAGGGCCGGTGGGGGTGAGCTTGTGGTGGCAGGGGGCGGTGTTGGGCGCACTCGTGTTGGGCGGAACTTATTACGCGGTAGGTACCACCGTGGCCGTCGGCCAAAAGATCGCGGCGGCAATTATCGTCCTCATCAAGCAAGTCTACCCGACGCTTCCGATCGCCGAGCAGATCACGCTCGAACTGCTGCTGTGGACCATTCCGGCTGCGATCGTCCTGTTGGCGTTTGGGCTGGTGTGGCTGCAACTGTTTGGGTGGCGGGTGAAACGGTTCGTCGTCACCTCGGGCCAGACCACTTCTGCAAGTTTCTTGGAGCGCGTGCGTCAGTGGGATTACTCCCGCGTGCCGGCCGATCCGACACTAGTGCTGGTCTCGTTCGCCGGGGTCATCGTGACACTCACGGTCGTGTTCTGGGTCCTGTTGCCCGTCTCGACGCCGCATCCCCACCCGGATTATCCGCTCCCGCAGGTCGAGAAGGTCAAAAAGCCGGTCAAGCCGGAAGAGCTCATCAAGAAGACCGAAGCAACCCTGGAGAAAGCCGAGGCTGTGCTGACGGCCCTTGAGAAGGAAAAGAGCAGGGAAACGAAGAAGGGCAAAGGGAAATAAAAGGAGAATTCGCCATGACACGCGTGTGGGCCTCTGCGGCGCTGTTCCTTATGCTACTCACGGTGGCCGCCCCTCTGGATCTGGTCTGGGCCCAGGAAGCCCCGGCGGGGGCGGCGACGGAATATCGCGACATCCCCGGCATGGGCAGCCGCAACCTGATCTGGATCATCGCCCAGCAGCACCTCCTCCTGGCAGGGTTCGTGCTCGGCGTACCGATCTTCGCCTGGGTCTGCGAGATCGTCGGCGTGCGGACCAGGGATCCACGTTACGATACGCTGGCCAAGGAGTTCACCAAGCTGCTGACCTCGGCCTATGCCACCACCGCCCTCTTCGGCGGGATCCTCTTGTTCCTGCTGATCGGGCTGTATCCCAAGCTCATGTCCTACCTGACAGATGTGTTCTTTCCGTCGTTCCTCGTGTACTGCGTGCTGTTCCTGCTGGAGACGGTGACGCTGTACCTCTATTGGTATGGATGGGATTCGATGCAGGGGGCCAGGAAGGGCCTCCACTTGTTTCTGGGCTTTCTGCTGAACGTCTTTGCGTTCTTCATCATGATCGTGCCGAACTCCTGGGCGACCTTCCAGGCCAGTCCGGTCGTGATCGCAGAAGGAGGCAGCATGTGGGCCAAGGCCTGGGTGGCGACCTGGAATCCGACGTGGTGGCCCGTGAACGTGCACCGCTTGATCGCCAACGTGGTGCTGGGGGGCTTCATCTGCGGCGCCTATGCCGGGTTGAAATATCTCATGGCCCAGAACCAGGAGGAACGTGTCCACTACGACTGGATGGGATATGTCGGGAACTTCATCGGCGTGTTCGGAATGTTGCCGCTGCCGTTCGCCGGGTATTGGCTGATGCGGGAAGTCTATCAGTACAACCAGCAGATGGGGATCACGCTGATGGGCGGCTTCCTCTCCTGGCTCTTTATTCTCCAAGCCATGCTGATCGGCATCCTGTTTCTGGGGGCCAACTACTACTTCTGGCTGGGCATCATGTATCGCATCCCCGGATCCGAAGCCAAGTATCGGAAGCCGATCCTGGCGATGCTCGTGATCTTGCTCGTGTGCCTCGGGGTCTGGATGACCCCGCACTCTCTGGTCGCGAGCCTGGAAGAGGCACGCAAGATGGGCGGCACGCACCACCCGATGCTCGGTGTCTTGGGGGTGATGTCCGCCAAGATGACCGTGGTGAATGTTATGATCCTGGTCACGTTCATGAGTTTCGTGATGTACTGGCGGGCCGGCAAGCAGGAGACCGCCACTTGGGCGAAGGCCGCCAAAGTCGGTCAAGGGGTCCTCTTGGGGGTGGCCACCATCGTCGTCCTTGTGCTCGGCGTCTGGGGCTATTTCGTGCCGGCCATCACCCGCATCAACTACTTCTCCACGACCCAAGTGTTGGTCATGCTCTTCGTCCTGTTGACGATTACGCCCTTGACCGCGCTCGTGTTGAAAAGCGCCAAGACGACCACCGAAATGGTTTGGGGCGTCATGCCGCCCCGCGCCGCTTACGCGCTCGTGTTGAACGCGGTCATGGTCATCCTCCTCATGACCCTCATGGGCTATGCGCGGTCGTCGTCACGGGTCCACTGGCACGTGTACGGGGTGATGCAGGACACCTCGCCCTATGCCTATTCACCCGCGCTCGGCTATGCAGCGGCTTTCATGTCGCTGAATACCTTTCTGTTCTGTCTGATGGTCGCGTTCATCTTCTGGGTCGCCTCCCTCGGCGGGGAGAAGAAAGGGGGTACACCCGGGAAGGTCCATGTGAAGGAAGCCGTGAAGCCGGCCGTTGCCGGTGCGCCGGTGCCGGCGACCAGACGTCAATAGGAAGAGGAGGGCACAGGGTTCCCATGACAGAAGTCCAACTGCTGCAAGCAATCGGCTTGAGCGTCCTGGGGCTGGGAGGGGCCATTCTCCTCTTTGTGAAGGCCCGCTTTGTCCGCGTCGTCGCCTTTGTGTCCATCGTGTTAGGGGGCTTTGCCTTAGTCGCCTTGGGTATTCCTCAGATGGCCTCGTTGCCGCCCGCCGTGGAAAAGTTCGACGCGGCCTCCATCAAAGACAAGAAGGAATTGGCCTCGATCGGCCAGAAGATCTTCTTCGGCAAGGGGCAGTGCGCGCTGTGCCATACGATCGGCACCAGTGAAGGCCGGTGTCCCGACCTGAAGGGGGTTGGGAGCAAGCTGACCCGCGACTTCATCTATGAGAGCCTGACCCAGCCCCAGGCCTACGTCTATAAGGACTACGAGCACGTCGGCCTGCCCAAATTCTTTCCGGCCAAGATGCCGTACATCGACAAGAAGCCGATCGGGCTGAGCAAGAACGAGATGCTGGCGGTCATCGCCTTCCTCCAGAACATGTCCGGCGAGGAGGTGACCGTCGAGCTGTCCGAGATCGAAGTGCCGGGCTCAGCAAGCTCGGGGAGCAGGAGGAGAGCGCTATGACATTGGCGATAAAGGGGGCCATTCTGTTGGTGGCGGTGTTCGTGGTGTTCAAGTTCGGCGCGCCGTTAGTCACCGCGCCCTTGCCCATGAGTCTCATCTGGCTCTATCTGTTCCTGACCGCTGTCGGCATCGTCGTGTACGGCACGCTCAGCGGCGAAACGACGGAGTCCCTGCTGGGACCTATTTTCCGGTTCCTGAGCGGGGAAGGTTTGAATGGGGCAGCTAAACGCGCCCGTCTCGCGGTGCTGGTGCTCGTTCCACTCCTGGTGGGCTGGGAGACGTACAGTGACCTTGTGCCAAGCACGCAGCCGCCCGCTGAGAACCGGACGATCCATCCGGCTCCGCCGGGCGAGTTCGTCGGGCTGGCGAACCCAGTGCCGAACACGCCGGAAAACGTGATGATGGGAAAGGGACTCTATGCCGCGTTCTGCTCGCCGTGCCATGGCCCCAAGTTCAACGGCAATGGACCGGCTTCTGACGGGTTCAATCCGCCGCCGGCGAATTTTGTTGATTCGGGAACGATTGCTCAACTGCAGGAGTCATATTTGTTCTGGCGCATCAAAAAGGGCGGAGTGGGGCTGAACGTGGAAGGCCACCCGTGGAAATCCGCGATGCCACGATGGGAAGTGGAGCTGCCGGACGAGTGGATCTGGAAGATCATCATGGCGGAATACGCGGGTTCCGGGCATAAGCCCCGGACGTTTGAGTAAGCGATGACGGGAATGCCTTCGAAGCACGCGCAACTGGCCCTCATGGCTGCGGTGGTCGCTTTCCTGTGGGGAACGCCGGCTCTTTCGCAGGAGACCGTCGTCGTGCGGGTGAAGCTGATCCAGGGCGAGGTGCCGACGGATCCGATGGCGCCGATCTGGCACACGATCCCTGCGACCGAGTTTCCGGTGTCGCCCCAAGTCCACTGGCAGAAACGCATCGGGTCGGTGACGGTCAAGTCCATCACGGTGCGCGGTGTGCACAATACCAAGCAGATCGCCTTCATGCTGGAGTACGCCGACCCGACCCAAGATCCCGCGGATGCCGCGGCGCTAGAGTTCATGGTCGGCGACAAGAAGGCCCATTTTGCCCACGGGCAGCCCATGGCGCAGGTCGAAGGAGGGCCGGTCAACATCTGGTACTGGCGAAACGATACGCCCGGAGCCGCGGACATGAACGCCCAGGGCTTCGGAACGCTGAAGAAGCAGGCCCAGCTGGACGTCCAGGCGAAGGGGGTCTGGAAGGACGAGAACACCAAGGTCCGGTTCAAGGAACGGAAGCTCAATCTCAGAAAGGACGCCAAGGGGGAGCTGATGAAGGATCCCAAGACGGGCGAGCCGCTGTTCGATGAGGAGACGAAAGTAATCGAGCAGGACGCCACCGGCGTGTGGCGTGTCGTGTTTACCCGGGCGCTCACCACGACCGATCCGAATGACGCCCAATTTCAGCCCGGCACGTTCCCGAACATCGCGTTCGCTGTCTGGGACGGCAAGAAACTGGAAAGCGGCGATCTGAAGGAGTCGGGCTCGCAGAAGGCCGTCTCCTCGTGGTGGTACTTCAACGCGGAGCCTCCGACCGATTATGCGATCTACCTCTATGGGCTCATCGCGGTGGTGGTGGCCGCAGGGGTGGAGTTCGTCATCATTCGCAAGGTGAAGAAGGGGCAGCCCGCATGAGAGGGCAGCTCATCGTGGGGACGGCCGCCGTCGCGGCGGTGGCGGCGCTGGTCGGGCTGGGCGGGTGTGCCCTGTTCGAGAACGAGCATGTCGCCAAGGGGCGCTCCCTGTACACCTATTACTGCTCGCATTGCCACGGCGAGAAAGGGAAGCCAGGCCAGGGCTTCAACTGGAAGCTCATGCCCGATCCCAGGCCGAAGGACCTCTCCAACAAGGACGAGATGAGCACCCTGAAAGACGAGGAGATCTTCGCGACCATCTCGCGCGACATGAAGGACACGACGCCGGAGGTCGGCGACAAGATCGGCGACGACGAATTTGCCGTGCCCACCATGCCGACGTTCAAGTACACGCTGTCGGAGGAAGAGCGCTGGTCCCTGGTGGCCTTCGTGCGGACCCTCCATGGGATGAAGGTGGAGAAGGCCGACTGGGCGTCGCTCAAGAAGGAACGGCCGAAAGGGGCGCCAATCCCCAAACCGATGGTGACCGCAACCCCGGCCGAAGAAGCCAAGCTGGCGGGGCGCGGGAAGCAGCTCTATTTCAACAAGTACGGGTGCAACGCCTGTCACAAGATCGGACAGACCGGCGGGGAAGTTGGGCCGCCACTGGACCGCGCCGGATTCCGTTTAAACTCGTCCTGGGTCTATCGTTGGATCAAATATCCGCAGATCATGAAACCGGAGACCAAGATGCCCAATCTCGGCGTCAGCGACGATGATGCGAAGGCGATCATGTTTTTCCTGAAGACGTTGAACGCCCCGCCGTCCGACAAGCCGCTGCCGGCCTCCTCCTGATCGACCCTGGTTCTACCTGAGCAACACGCCGCTCCAGAGTCCTGCCAGGATGAGCGCGCCGGCCCAGACGTGCTGCTTGAATAAGGCGAAGGCCTGGGCGGGCGCGACGGGGTGTCTGATCCGGCGCACCTGCCAGGCGAACAGAACGCCCGTCAGCAGGAGCGTCACGTAGAACGGCCAGGCGAGGACCGTCGCCAAGCCGACCAGACCCAACACCGCCACCATCACGGACAGCGCGCTGCCGACCCCCACCCACGCCCATGGTCCGAAGAGAATGGCGGCGGAATGCACGCCGATCCGTTGGTCATCTTCCTGGTCTTGCAGGGCATAGATCGTATCGTAGCCGATGGCCCAGAAGATGGTGGCGACGAAGAGGCCGACGGCCGGCCAGCCGACCTCGTTGCGCACCGCCGACCAGGCCATGATCGCGCCCCAGCCAAACGCCATGCCCAGGACAGCCTGGGGGAGCGGCAGGACTCGTTTGGCCAGGGGGTACAGGACGACCAGGAGCAACGCGACGGGCGAAAGGGCGACCGTGAGGGAGTTGAGCAGGAAGACCAGGCCGGCGGCGATCCCGATCAGTGTGAGAAAGACGGCCACGGCAACTCTTGGCTGCATGCGGCCGGACGCAAGGGGGCGCTCGCGAGTGCGTTGGACCCGCCGGTCCAGGTCGAGGTCCCAGAGATCGTTGACGGTGACCCCCGCGCTCCGCATGACGAATACGCCCACTACAAAGATAGCGGTCAGCAAGAATGACGGGTGCCCGTCACCGGCCAGGACCAGCGCCCACAGGGTCGGAAAGAGCAGCAGGAGGGAGCCGGTTTGATTGCGGAGGCGAATGAGATCGGCCAAGTCGGACCAGGAGAGCGACAGTCCTCCAAGCGTGGCCATGGGCGGACGGTAGCGAATCGGTTGCGGGGTGTCAAGGAGGCGGCTGTGCGGGATTTCGTTGCGATTGGTTCGCATTTCTTGTATAACGCATCGGGAACACGAGTCAGCCGGGCGCCTGCCAACGATCCCAGGAGACCTGCGCACATGCTGCTACCCTGTTCGGCCCTGCGGCCCCTCTTGAGTCTCGTCGTATTGGCGACGGTGCTGGCGACGCTCGGCTGCGGGCAGAAGCTCGTCTTCCCGCGCTTGGAGTTCAAGTCCGACGAGGCGAAGACCCCCAGCATCCCCCTGACGGTCCGCATCGAGGTCCCCGAGGCGCTCAAACAAGCCCAATTATTCTACAAAGATTCGTGCGGCACGCCACAGGGAATTCCATTAGGTGAGCGCCTCGCCGAGCAGGTCAAGGCCGATGCGGCCGGTGTCTTTGAGAAGACCTTCGAGGGAAGCCCGAAAGACCCAGCCGACGCTGTGCTGAGTGCTGTGATGGAGACGAGCGAGATTAACCTCTATATTCCGCGCCGCGAAGTCGGTGAGTATAAAATGACTACACTCGTGCGCTTGCGGGTCACGGTGGTTGACATCGAGGGCAAGACCCTTCTCAACGAGCCGGTCAAGGGTGAAGGCAAGTGGACCGTGACGACTGACGGCACCAACTGCATGGTGCAGGGGCTGATGTTGCCGGTGACGGAGGCGTTGGAGAAACTCTCGGATCGTGTAGTGGAGACCCTGACCCAGTCGGTGAAGATCCGCGACTGGGCGATCCGCCTCCGGACCCGCCAGGAGATGATGGCCGCAAACAGGCCGAGCGGGAGCGCGGGCGCGCCGCCGGTTGTGGGTGGCGAGCCGCCCACCCTCAGCTTCCGGGCGTCGCTCGAGGATGACAACCGCAATCAGGTGTTGGAGGCCGGGGAGAAGGTCATCGTCCGCGTGGAGGTCGCCAACGCCGGTCCAGGCGTCGCCCGGGGCGTGGCAGTCGAGCTCTCGGGCACGCCGGCCCTGGTGAAGGAATTTGTCAATCCGACGTTGCTGGGCGATATCCAACCGGGCGAGAAAAAACAAGTGGTGATCACCACAAAGCTATCCGCGTCTCTCCCCGAGCAGCAGGCGGAACTGCTGGTGCAGGTCACCGAAGCCGGAGGCAATGGGCCGCCGACCCGCAAGCGGTTCGTGGCATCCATCAAGTCCGGCGCGGGCGCAAGCGAGCCTGTCGAGGTGCTCTCGGTCGACGTGGATCAGATTCCTGCCCGAGTGCAAGGGTTTGAACGTCGCGCCTCGTACGCCATGGTGGTCGGCATCGGAGGCTATCGGGAGCAAAGCGTCCCGCCCCTGAAACATGCCCGGCGAGATGCCGAGGTCGTCGCCAAGCACTTGACCGCACTCGCGGGGTTCCCATCCGAGAACGTGCGGGTCTTGACAGACGAGCGCGCCCTCCTGGTCGATCTTCAGGACACTTTCGAAGACTGGCTGCCCCGCCAGGCCAACGCGTCGGGGATCGTCTTCGTCTATCTGGTCGGCAACGCCGTCCTGAATGCGGAGGGCACCGACATCATCCTAATGCCCTACGAAGGCCGGCCCGACTTCGCGCGCCGGGGCTACTCGCTGCTCCGGCTGCAGGAAGTCCTGGCGCGCTTGCCGTCCCGGCTGAACCTGGTCTTCGCCGACCTCTCGTTTCCGGCCGTGGACGGCAAGGGCGACGCACGACAGCTCCCGTGGAGCGCGCGCAAGGCTGGCGGCAAGCGCCGCACCGTCGTGGTCGGGTCGTCCTCCACGAACGGGCCCAGCCTCTCCTGGGATGCCGGACAGCACGGGCTGTTCACCTATCACTTTCTCAGGGCCATTCGGGGCCAAGGCGACTCCGACGACAATGGCTGGGTGGACGTGGGAGAGGTCATCGCCTACCTGCGGGAGCAGGTACCCAAGGGCGCGGCCGAGCTGAAAAAGCAGCAGGTGCCGGCGGTGAGCCCGGAGGTTGAGCCGCACGGCCCGATCGGCACCTTCCCCTTCAGCAAGGCGCGGCGGCGTGGTTGAATTCTCCATGGCGGCTTGTTAGAGTGGGCGCCCGAGCCGGCGTAGCTCAGTGGCAGAGCAGCTGATTCGTAATCAGCAGGTCACTGGTTCAACCCCAGTCGCCGGCTCCAGGAATATCAGGTAGTTTGCGGGCGGCTTCCGGGCCGCCCGCCCTTCATTCGTCGAAAAGTGTGTTTTTTCTTGACAAGGGTCGTGCGTCGCGGCTAAAAGAAGCACCCAGGAAGCCCCCTCCCCTCCAGGGGTGCGACAAAACCTGACCAGGGCGTGATCGATTGGGGCGGTCCTCGCCGTGTTCCGGGGAACCTTCTTCGGTAGGCGCTGTAATCGTACGGGCTCGTTGATCCCTCGAGCGGAGGGATCCGTGTCGTTGCCTGTTTGACGACTGAGGAGCTG
>JAXIOW010000131.1:0-4001 GCA_045403215.1 Nitrospirales bacterium
TTGTCGGAATAGCCGAGTTTTCGGCCCCAATCCGGGTTGGCACGCCAGGTGGCGCTTTCCAGGATGAATCCTACGTCATACTGCCTGGCCAGGGCGGCATAGGTGCGAAAGTAGTTCCGCAGCGCTTCGTATCCGGCTACATTCTTCAAGAGATCGAAGGCGGCGAAGTCGGGAAGGTCCAGACCTTCATGGAAGATCAGGGTTGTCTCGATACCGCCGTCGGTCAGGAAGAAGTTGCCGGTGAGTTGCGGCAAGTGGATGCGATATTTGGCCATGTCGAGCCTCCGTTCCTCTTTCTGTTCGGTTGAAGTACCAATTCTTCGTTGAGTTTGGCATTCATGTGTCCAATGTCCTTGTAGGACTTGGTTGTCGGTATCGCGCGTCGGTGCTAGTGTGCTGTAATCCTGCGCCATCTGCCGGCCGACCGCAGCAGTCGCGCCAGCGGTGCCACCTTTATTCAATAGACAGCTTGCATTCCCCTCCTTCGCTTATCTGTCTGTATCACGTTTCGACGCCAGTGTACACATGCATCATTCCCCCGACGCTCCCACAACCATTCCCTGGAGCATTCCCCCAAGCAGCGCCGGTAGCGACTCGATCGCCGGCAGGGCGGGCGGAGCGGCCAGGATGCCAAGCAAATGGATCAGCACGGCGATGAGCACGAACATGCCCACTGGTCGGAACGCGGGGCGTGAGGATGTCGGAGCTGCGAACATGGATGACTTCTTCAATGTGAGGCGCGCACCTGTGTCATGGTGTCGGCGTCGGTGAATTGCTCGTCACAGAAGACATACGCACGGTGCGTGGAGCAGTGCCGAGCCGACCCTGCGGTGCCAATGCTGTGATCGGGCCAAGGCGGGGGTGTGGCGGTAGCGCCGCGCCGCTGAGGCGGTCAGCGTCAGCAGCCCCGCTACCTCGTCGGCAATGGTGGCCACCAGGATGTGGCTCTCATGCGAAGGACACATCGGCCAGGCGGCGGCTGATGCTAGGCTCAGTCAGCAGGCGACTCAGGACTGCCGCATCGTTGGGTTGGGCTTAGCGAATCGCGACGGCCGATGCCTGGCGCCGCAGCGTGCCGCCAGCACGCGCTCCCAATCGGCCCACCGCACGCCCTCAGGAGGGTGCGGCTGCTCCGCGGCCAGCGCCAGTTCCACCGCCACGTTGAGTTCTTTGGGCCAACTCGCCCGCCGCTGCGGCTGATCGTGCGGTACCAGTTGCAAATCCATCGTCGCCAGATCGGGCTGCTGGAGCACCGCGGCGACCTCGGCCTGCTCGGCCTGCCGGATGAGCTGCCCGTGGGTGCGGACGAGGGTTCGGATGGTGGTATCGGAGAGCACCTGGTCTTCATGCGTCTGCCAGCCCAACAAGCGCGCGACCGCCGCAAACGGCAACTCCTGGGGCAACAGACAGGCCCAGGAGAAGCAGGCCGCGGGTGATAATCATGCCGTGGTGAGGTGGCAGCACGGCGTTGCCGGGGAGGACGTGGGTCTGGGTGTCCGGGTGCGTACAGACCTGCCGCGCCAAGGTTAGTTTCCCGAAGCGGCTGGCAACGGTGGTCGGCTCGTGTCCATCAGTATGGATGACGGCGGGGGAAAAAACACTGCCGATACTGGGCGATCAGCTGGGCATCCAGCAGCTCGCATTGGGCCTGGAGCACGCGGCGCAGGATGGCGTTACCGGTTGTGTGGGTGGTGGTTTCGAGATCGTCGAGGGCGGCGTCGGGCTGGAGCGTCGCGGCATCTGCCGCGGGCAGATCGAAGGCGGCAAGCTCGGTCAGCTGGTCGCTGGTGGGATCGTCCACGCGGCAAATCAGCACCCGGATATGGCTCATTGTTCCTCCGTGGTTCAAGCACATGTCCCATCGTACCACACCTGGTGCTGGTGTCGAGTCGGAACTTGTCCCGGAGGTTATTCGCGGGTAGCAATACCTTCGGGAGGGGCCGCCCGCGCGCCACCGGTACAGACGGGATAGGGCTGTGTCGGATCGAGAAGCAGCGGCTGCCCGACGCGGATCTCATGCCGCCAGAGGTCACAGAAATCGTATTCGTAGGCAAAACGCTCGTTCGGGCGGAAGTGAAAATCGGCGAGACGCACCTGCCGGGGATCATCCGTGAAGGTGATCCCGCCCATGTATGCGATACCATAGGCTTTGCCGTGGATGACGAAGCGGTGGAGGTGCGAGTCGGTCCAGCCAAAGGCGAGCTGGATGATGTGGTGGAGATCGGCGATCGAGGTATCACTGCGAACCAGGATGCGGCGCCAGATGAGTGAACTGATCGCGCAGAGGCGCACGCGGAGTTGGTAGACTTCGGGCAGGGCGGCAATGGACATACAGCACCTCGCAACACAAGAGCGGCTGGTCGGGGTGCAGTGCCGAGCGGTGGAAGAAGGAGAAGAAGGTCGGGTAAGGGGGTGACGTTACCGCCACCGCCCTCCCCTCAAAACTGGGCGTGCCACTTTCACGGCACCCAGCTTAAGCAAACCACAAACATCACAGCGTTATTTTTCATGTGTAGCCGCATTGCTGCGGCTGTGTCGTTGTTGGTGACAGTAGAGGTGTACCAGTCGGAGATTTGCATAGCTGTCGTTTCCACCCTGGTTACGTGGTTCAATATGGTCGGTGTGCAGTTCCTCGTCGTTGAAGAGCGATTCGCCGCACAAGGGACATACATACGCCTGACGTCGAGCTATCTTCTGGCGACTTGGCGTCAGGTCTTTGGCTTTGGCCGCCGTCCGTCTCAACCAGTAGTCACGCAGCGTAGGGTCGTCAGGTGAAGCTGTGCCTTTGACAAGTATGTGTCGTTCGATCTTGAACCAGCTGAACTTGAGCAGGTATGCCCCTGACCATTTGCTGCCAAATACCCAGTGGTCTTGCCGATCAAGGTTCAGACGCCCCCAGTATTTCGCACGTTTCCACGTGCGAGACTTGGTTGGGTGGCTTCGGTCTGCCCATCGACACTGGCGCCGATACATCCAGTTGTCGAGTGAGTTAAACGTCGCTGATGCCACAACCGGTCGGAAGTAGTTTGCCCAACCACGGATGACCGGGTTGAGATGTGAGACAATCGCTTCGACGTTTGCGCCATTCTGTTTGTGCCACATGTCGCGAAGTTTGTTCCGTATCCGTTGTACCGACTGTTTATTTGGTGTGATCAGCAGTTTGTAGCCGGACTTCGTTGTCCTTGGCGCGGGGTAGTGTCGTATCGTAAAGCCGAGGAAATCAAAGCCCTCAGTCAAATACACGATGCGCGTCTTTTTGGGTGAGAGTTCAAGGCCGCGCTCGCGGAGCCAAGGTGTGAGGTCTTTGACCGTCTGTTCCGCGTCGGTTTTGCTTTCGCAAAAGCACACAAAGTAGGCTAGGCCGCCAGCGAGTTACCATATTCTGGTACTTTTCCAACGGCCCGCCTCCGAACCGGGCTTGAACCGTTAAGCTCACCCGGCTCTCCAGTGTTTCATTTCGCTCTCGCGAATGATGCCCAGGATAGTTTCGGCGTTGCGCATCTCGCGCACCTCCCTTCGTGGGTCATCGAAACACCTGCCTGCCTTCGCCCGGTTGGGTTCGGTTATCGAACCCACCGTTGATGTGAACGGCTTTCCCGTTCTCAGACTACATACGCAGGCTCCGTGACCATGGGGGTCGCCCCCCGTAGGTCATCCCACATTCCCGCACAGGTAGACGTGTCTAGCCCGACGTAGGTGCCACGTTCGTTTCCTTGAGGATGGTCATTCCATCCCGTCCACCTGCCAGAAGCGTTGGGGCAACGACGACTTTGTTGCCTGATGCAGGTGGCTCCGCAATAAACGCTATGGTCGGAGGATGTACGCTTGCATCACTGGAAACTATGGTTCGGGCAGTATGACTCTCACCATATCGGGCGGGTCTTGCAGCACCGTGCCATAAGCGTCTTCTGGCACGCACTGCTTTACCAACAGGCGATTTTCCCCTCTGGCTTTCGCCTTCAGGTTGGTTGGTTGACCCAGAAGTGTGTTGCTTCTGAACT
>JAXIOW010000100.1:0-12468 GCA_045403215.1 Nitrospirales bacterium
TGATCCGGAGACGGCGGTCATGGACCCTTTCACGAGCATCCCGACGCTAAGCATGATCTGTAATGTCGTGGATCCCATCACCCGCGAGAACTACAGCCGGGACCCGCGCAACGTGGCCCAGAAAGCCGAACGGTATCTCAAGCAAACCAAGATTGGGGACATCTCCTATTGGGGCCCTGAAGCCGAATTCTTTATTTTCGACCACGCGCGTTACGATCAAGACAGTCACAGCGGGTACTACTTTATCGATTCCGACGAGGGTATCTGGAACTCAGGCAAAGAAGGCCCCAACCTCGGCAACAAGCCGCGCCACAAGGAAGGCTACTTCCCGGTGCCGCCCATGGACACCCAGCAGGACATCCGCAGTGAGATGGTCCACGAAATGCAGAAGATGGGCATCATGGTGGAGAAGCAACACCATGAGGTCGCAACGGCAGGCCAAGCCGAGATCGATATGCGGTATGACTCGCTGACGAATATGGCCGACAAGATGATGATGTACAAGTACATCATCAAAAATGTCGCCAGACGCTACGGCAAGGTCGTGACTCTCATGCCCAAGCCGCTGTTCCAAGACAACGGGTCCGGGATGCACACCCACCAGAGCATCTGGAAGGAGGGGAAGCCGCTCTTCGCCGGCAAGGAATACGCCGGAACCTCGCAACTGTGCCTCTGGTACATCGGCGGGATCCTCAAGCACGCGCTGGCCTTGGCTGCCATTACAAACCCGACGACGAACTCCTACAAGCGGTTGACACCAGGCTTCGAGGCGCCCGTCAACCTGGCCTACTCCAGCCGGAACCGGAGCGCAGGCGTGCGCATCCCGATGTATACCCCGAATCCAAAGGCCAAGCGGATCGAAGTTCGCTTCCCAGACCCGGCCTGCAATCCTTACTATGCCTTTGCCGCCATGCTGATGGCCGGACTGGATGGGATCGAGAACAAGATTGATCCAGGTCCACCGGTCGACAAGGATATGTATGATCTCGAACCGCATGAGGCGGCGAAGATCAAGCAAATGCCGGCAAGCCTCGAGGAGTCGCTGCGAAATCTTGAGAACGATCATGCCTTCCTCATGAAAGGCAATGTCTTCACGGAGGACGTCATCGAGACCTGGATCGCATACAAGCGGGAGAAAGAGATCGATCAAGTGCGGATCCGTCCGCATCCGTATGAGTTCTTCCTGTACTTCGACGTTTAATGGGAGGGATCAAGGCTCCGGGCAAGCCGTAGTGACACACGCATAGAGCTTCCCGGAAATCCATAGTTGTATTTCAAGGAAGCTGACAGGGTCAAAGCGGACCCTGGTTCTGGGATTGCTGGCAAGGGCGCCAGTCTGAGAAGAGTGGCGCCCTTTTTTTATGCAAACGAGCAAAAGGAGGTAGCGATGAAAACAATCTTACGACAACGAGTCATCATCAACCTATTGCTAGTGTCGGGCATCGTTGTGTGGATGATTCTTGGTGTAGTGGCGAATGGCGTGTTGGCGCAGACAACCACTGAAGCGCCCCCAGCGACGAGTGCACCGGCGCCGGGAGGAACTCCGCCCGCGGCCGCTCCGGCTCCTTCCCCCAAGATTGATACCGGTGACACGGCATGGGTGCTGATTTCCTCCGCCTTGGTGCTGGCCATGACTGCCCCCGGGCTAGCCCTGTTCTACGGAGGGATGGTCAGGGAGAAAAATTCCCTGGGGACCATCATGCAGAGCTTCATCATCCTCTGTCTGATCAGCGTCCAATGGGTATTGTGGGGCTACAGTCTCGCGTTTGGGCCCGACAAGGGACACATTATCGGCGGATTGGAATGGGTGGGCCTAGCGGGCGTTGCCATGGATCAACCGAATGCCGACTACGCGGCGACGATTCCGCATCAAGCCTACATGATCTTCCAGGCCATGTTCGCGGTGATCACCGTCGCGCTCATCACCGGCGCCTTCGCTGAACGGATGAAATTCAGCAGCTTCCTGGTGTTTTCGCTCCTCTGGGCCACCTTCGTCTATGATCCCTTGGCGCACTGGGTCTGGGGAGTCGGCGGGTGGGTCAGGAATCTCGGCGCGCTGGACTTTGCAGGCGGGACCGTGGTGCACATCAGCTCAGGGGTGTCGGCACTGGCCTGCGCGCTCGTTATCGGAAAGAGAAGAGGGTATGGAAAGGAACACATGGCGCCCCATAACCTGCCAATGACCGTGTTAGGGGCCTCGCTGCTCTGGTTCGGGTGGTTCGGGTTCAACGCCGGCAGTGCCGTGGCGGCGGGAGCCCTCGCGACAAGCGCGTTCGTCGTCACCAACACCGCAACCGCCACGGCTGCGCTGGCATGGATGGTGGCGGAATGGCTCTATCGCGGGAAGCCCACCGTGCTCGGAGCGGCCAGCGGAGCCGTGGCCGGCTTGGTGGCGATTACCCCGGCGTCCGGGTTTGTGGGGCCGCTCTCGTCCATCGCCATCGGAGCGGGAGCCGGGTTCTTCTGCTACGGCGCGGTGATTGTGAAGTCACGCTTAGGGTACGATGATTCCTTGGACGCCTTCGGTATTCATGGGATTGGCGGGACGTGGGGCGCGTTGGCGACGGGGCTCTTTGCTTCGAAAGCGATCAACTCCGCAGGCGCCGATGGACTCTTCTTCGGGAACCCCGGCCAGCTCTGGCTCCAATTCGTTGCCGTGCTGGCCGCATGGGTGTTGGCTTTCGTCGGGACCTTCATCATCCTCAAGGTCATCGATTGGACGATGGGGTTAAGGGTCACTGACGAAGAAGAACAGCTCGGGCTGGATTTGAGTCAGCACGAAGAACGGGCCTACTCGAAGGGTTAACGGCAGGAGGTAAGAGGGAGGCGTGCGCCAATGAAAAAGATTGATGCCATCATCAAGCCGTTCAAACTTGAGGACGTGAAGGACGCGTTAACGGAGATCGGGGTCTTTGGGATGACGGTGACGGAAGTGCGCGGATTCGGTCGCCAGAAGGGGCACAAGGAAGCCTACCGTGGAACGGAATACACGGTGGAGTTCCTGCCCAAGACGAAGATCGAGGTGGTCGTGCCCGACAACCTCGTGGAAAAAGTCGTCGCGACGATCATCCGCACCGCCAAGACCGGCAGTATCGGGGACGGGAAGATCTTCGTGACGAACCTGTCCGAGGTCATCCGGATCAGGACCGGAGAAACCGGGGATCGCGCGCTGTAAACCCAAGGGCGTTTGCAGGCCTCCCCACATGGACCAAGGACGCCGAGAGGAGTTGGAGCTGCTCTATCCTTGGTACAAGGAGGAGGTGTTCCGGCGCCGCGAGCGGATGATGTGGCTGACCGCGTGCACGAGCGGGGTTCTGGTTTTCGTGTTAGTGATTGTCCTAGTTGTTCTCGCACCCGCGGCCTCCACGATGACAATGGTCCTCGTGTGCCTGGGAGTTGTGTTGTTCTCCGGTATCATGGCCTACCTGATCGTGCAACAACAGACCCGGCACCTGATGGCCAAGCAGGTGCTCATCACCATCGAGCGTGAGCTGGGGCTCTATGAAAAAGGCAGGCACCTAGAGGACGCCGCGCTGTATCCCGAGGAGTGGCAGACTGCATGGGAGCGCGACGTCAGTGTCGGAATCTACCTGGCCGTGCTGGCGGGGTTGACCGGCCTCGTCATTGCCGCCGTGCTGTGGCGCTGAGCCCATGCCGCAACTCGCCCTCGTGCTCACGACGGTCATCTGGGCGGCCACCTTTCCGGCGACCAAACTGGCGCTCGAGCAGGTGCTGCCGCTCTCGTTCCTTTTCCTCCGGTTCCTAATCAGCAGTCTCGTGCTGGTCTCCGTGCTGATCCTGGCGAGGCGGCCCATTCGGCGGAAGGCCGAGACCCTGCGGACGGCCGCGATTGCTTCTGTCTTTCTGTTCCTCGGGTACGTCACTCAGACCGTCGGCATGCGCTATACCACGGCGTCGAACTCGGCCTTCCTCACCGCGCTGTACGTCGTGCTGGTCCCGCTCTTCCTGCGCCGGTTTGACCTCCGGCTCTGGACGGCCCTATCCTTCGCCGTGAGCGGATTGTGGCTGCTGATTCGCCCTTCCGCCGAGATGAATCGGGGAGACCTGTACACGCTGGCATGCGCGGCGGCCTTCGCCCTGCACATCATCGCGGTCGAAGCCTACGTGCATCGCAGCGAGGTGCTTTCCTTCTCCGCCTGGCAACTGGTCATGGTGACCGGAGCGTTGGTCGGGCCGGCTCTCATGGAGGGCTATCGGCCCTGGCTGGTCGCTTTTACGCCAACGCTGGTCTGGGCACTCGTGATCACGGGCGTGCTGGCCACAGCTCTGGCGTTTTGCGTGCAAGTGTGGGCGCAGAAGTACGTTCCCGCCCAGCGCGTGGCCTTGATCTTCGCGCTCGAGCCAGCCTTGGCAGCATGGCTCTCCTGGCTGGTCCTGGGCGAGCGCTTGGATGCACTTGGATGGGTGGGGAGCGGTCTGATTACGGTCGGCGTGTTGATCGGGACGATGCCCGGTCGGCGAGCGGATGCCGCACGTTCGTGACCAACGGAGGTCGCGGAAGACATTCGTCACGGTTTGAGCAATTCGAAGTCCTTGATCTCCTTCTTCATGTGCTCTCGTAGCCGCTTGATGATCTTTTCCTCCAACTGGCGGGCGCGCTCCCGCGAGATGCTGTACTTCTTGCCGATGTCGTCGAGCGTCATCGGCGTCTCCGAGAGGATCCTGTTGCGCAGGATGTCCGCGTACCGGTCATCAAGTGTGGCGGCGAACTCCGCGAGCTTCCGCCGGAAGAGCTTCCTGAGTTCCTCATCGGCCAGAGCCTCGTCCGCCGGCGTCCCCTGGGCGGGCAGGATCTCCATCATGGTGCCTTCCTGATTAGGCCCGAGCGGGGCATCCAGGGAGATATCCCAGCTCCCCAGGCGCTGACTCATCTCGACGACGTCGCGCTCGCGGACATTCAGGCGGTCGGCGAGGAGCTTGGTGTCGGGCACGAAGCCCTCGCGCTCCAGCTTGCGTTTCTCTTTGTTCAGATTGTAGAAGAGCTTGCGCTGGTCCTGTGTGGTCCCGATCTTCACCAGCCGGTAGGTGTTTAGTAGATACCGAAGGACATACGCCCGAACCCACCAGGCCGCGTAGGAGTGGAACCGCACGCCCTTCGTCGGGTCGAATTTCCTGATGGCCTGCATGAGCCCCACGTTGCCTTCTTGGATCAGGTCCATGTAATCGACCCTGGAGTGGAGGTACTCCGCCGCGATCGCCACGGAGACGCGCAGATTGGAGAGGATCAACTTGACCGCCGCCTCGCGGTTGCCCGTCGTTTGATATTCGTGGAAGAGCTGCAGTTCCTCTTCCTTGGACAGGAACGGATATTTTCGGACCTCAGCGAGGTAGCGCTGGAGCGGGTCATACGGGACCAGCGAGGTGTCCTGCGGAGCTTCCGCCTGTTCCCCCGGCTGGATCGGCAGGGGAACGTCGAACTCTTCCTCGAGCACCTCGGCGTCTTCGACTGCCTCGGTCTCCGGGGTCTCGCTCTGGATCTCGTCCATGGCGTCTGAGGATTCCATGCGTAGCCTGCCATTATAACGGAACCCCTCGGTTTTCTCTGCTATAATCAGCGCCGTGCCCCTCCTTCACGCCTTGCGCAGCGGCCACTGGCCGTCTCTCTTGGCCGCCTGGCTCCATTTTGAAGTCAGCTTCATGACCTGGGTCCTCGTGGGAGCCCTAGGGGTCTTCATTGCCCAGGACTTCGGGCTAACCGCCACTCAAAAAGGCGTTCTGGTGGCGGTCCCCCTGCTCGGGGGATCGCTCTTTCGGATCGGGATCGGAGTCCTTTCGGACCGGTACGGGCCCCGAAGGATTGGGGTGGCCAGCATGCTGCTGACTACGGTTCCATTGGTCTGGGCGTGGCTGGCCGGGGAGAGTTTCTCGCAAATGATCGGCGTCGGGCTCTTGCTCGGCGTCGCGGGCGCAAGCTTTGCTGTCTCGCTGCCCCTCGCAAGCCGCGCATACCCACTCGCGCACCAGGGTCTGGCCATGGGCGTAGCTGGATCGGGCAACAGCGGCGCGATCGTCAGCATCGCATTGGCTCCGCTACTGGCCGTCAAGCTCGGATGGCATGACGTCTTCGGTATCGTGATTCCCGTCGTCGTCGTCATCGCCGCAGTATATTGGATGCTGGCCAGGGACCACGAGACGACGGATGGCTGCACACACCATCGGGAGTTCGTCGTCCTGCTCAATGTGCCGGATGCCTACTGGTTCTGCGCGCTGTACGCCATCACATTCGGAGGATTCGTGGGCCTCAGTAGCTACCTGAGCATCTTTTTCTTCGACCAATACGGGTTGTCCCGGGTGGAGGCCGGCTGGGCCGCAGCGGCCTGCGCGCTGGCCGGAAGTTTCTCCCGCCCGGTGGGAGGCTTCGTCGCCGACCGGTGCGGGGGACTCCGGGTGCTCTCCGTGCTTTATCCGACCACCGCAGTGTTCATAGGGGCAGCGTCCCTGTTGCTCCCATTCCCGGCCGCCCTGGTCGTACTGTTTCTGGCAATGGCCTGCCTGGGCATGGGAAACGGGGTGATCTTTCAGGTCGTGCCCCAGCGATTCCGGCAAGAAATCGGGACCATCTCAGGGCTCGTCGGAGCAGCCGGAGGCATCGGCGGCTTTCTCTTGCCCTCGGCGCTGGGTCTCTTCAAAGACCTCAGCGGCACCTACGCGACAGGCTTCGCCATCTTTGCCGTGGTGTGCGCGTTGATCATGCCGATCGTCCTGATGTTCTGGCGTCCGAGCCTCCAGAACATGGTCCCCCGCATTTGACACCGACCTCTCGTATCTCTATAGTAGATAAAGCTTTTTTATGGAGAACCGCATGAAATTTGACTCCATCGAAAATGCCGTCGCGGACATCAGAAATGGCCGTATGGTCATCCTGGTGGATGACGAAGACCGCGAAAATGAAGGCGACTTCGTCATGGCGGCGGAGAAGGTCACTCCCGCGGCCGTCAACTTCATGGCCATGCACGGGCGAGGCTTGATCTGCTTGGCCCTGACGCCAGAGCGGGTGGAGGAGCTCCAGTTGCCCCCGATGGTCGCCGAGAACACGGCGCCGTTCGGCACCGCCTTCACGATCTCAATCGACGTCCGCCGAGGCATTACCACTGGCATCTCGGCCAAGGACAGGGCCACCACCATCCTGACGGCGATTGATCCCAAGACGAAGCCAGCCGATCTCGGCCGCCCGGGTCATGTCTTTCCTCTGAGAGCGGACAAGGGCGGCGTCCTTAAGCGGGCCGGGCAGACCGAAGGCTCAGTGGACCTGGCGCGCCTGGCCGGGCTCTATCCGGCCGGCGTCCTGTGCGAAATCATGAACGACGACGGGACCATGGCCCGGGTGCCGCAGCTTCACGAGATCGCCAAGCGACATCAGCTCAAACTGGTGACGATCAAAGACCTCATCGAGTACCGGATGCAGCGAGAGACCTTTGTCCACGAGGTGACGCAGGCGACGCTCCCGACGATCTTCGGCAACTTCGTCGCGCATGTGTTCGAGAACGACCTGGACCACGGCGCCCACGTCGCGCTGGTCAAGGGCACGATCAAACTGAACGACGAGGTGCTGGTCCGCGTGCATTCCGGATGCCTCACCTCCGATGTGCTCGGGTCGCTTCGCTGCGATTGCCGCGAGCAGCTCCATCGCGCGCTGCAGATGATCGAGAAGGCGGGGCAGGGCGTGCTCCTGTACCTCAACCAGGAAGGGCGCGGCATCGGCCTGGTGAACAAGCTGCGCGCGTACAAGCTGCAGGACGAAGGCCAGGACACCGTCGAGGCCAACCTGGCGCTGGGCTTCAAGCCGGACCTTCGGGACTATGGCGTGGGCGCACAGATCCTAGTCAAGCTGGGGCTGCACAAGGTCCGTCTCATCACGAACAATCCCAGGAAGATCGTCGGGGTGGAAGGGTACGGGCTCCGGGTCGTCGAGCGCGTGCCAATCGAGATTTCTCCTCAGGACTCGAACATTCGTTATCTGAGAACGAAGAAAGTCAAGCTGGGTCACCTCCTGGACAAGGTCTGATCGAAGACAGAGTACATACCTCATGCCGACAGTGATCGAAGGGGGAGGCGCGGCCGCCGGATTGCGGTTCGCGATCGTTCGCAGCCGGTTCAACGAAGACGTCACGAAGCGGCTGCTGGAAGGCGCGCTCGACTCCTTGTGCAAAGGCGGCGCTCGTGACGAGGCAATCGACGTGGTGCTCGTCCCCGGGGCATTCGAGATCCCCCTGGTCGCGTCCCGCTTGGCGCGTTCCCGCCGCTATGACGCCATCATCTGTCTCGGTGCCGTGATCCGCGGGGAGACGTCCCATTTTGAGTACATCAGCGCCGAGGTCAGCCGCGGGATCGCGCGGGTGTCGTATGACTACGGGATGCCGGTCATCTTCGGTGTGCTGACCACCGATACCGAACAACAAGCGGATGTACGGTCGGGAGTAGGGGGGATCAACCGGGGCTATGACGCAGGCCTGGCGGCGATCGAGATGGCCAACCTCATGAAGCGCCTCGCCGCCCTTCCCAAACCTACGAGACGGGGAGCGGGGACCCCGACACGACGACCAGCCCGCAAGAGGATGCGATGAGCCTCCGCCGCAAGGCACGCCAGCTGGCCCTCCAACTTCTGTACCAGTGGGACATCCATCGCGGCACATCCGGCTGGCTGGAGGACTTCTGGACGCAGAACCCGACACACGCGGAGACCAAAACCTTTGCCGAAGGCCTCGTCAACGGGGTCATCACCCATGTGGACGAACTGGACGGCCTGCTCGGCCGCTACGCAGAGCACTGGACCGTTCACCGGATGGCGATTACAGATCGGACCGTCCTTCGAATGGCGGTCTATGAACTCCTGTACCGGCCGGACATCCCCGCCCGGGTCACGCTCAACGAAGCCATCGAGATCGTCAGGCTGTTCGGCGACGAGCAATCGGGAGCCTTCGTCAACGGCATCCTGGACCGTATCCTTCGCGAAGAGCCTCGCTTGCAGAGCAAGGCGCGGGAGGCGGTCACGTCGGTGGCCCATGATTGATCGCTATTCCAGGCCCCTCCTGAAAGCGATCTGGGAACCCGCGCGCAAATATGAAACTTGGTTGCACGTGGAGCTTCTGGCCTGCGAGGCCCTGGCGAAGAAAGGGCTGATCCCCGCGTCTGCACCCCGGCAGATCCACGCCAAGGCCCGCATCAATCCGGCGCGCATCGAAGCGCTGGAGCGCATCACCAAGCACGACGTCATCGCCTTCATCGAATCCATCTCCGAGCAGGTCGGGCCGGCGGCCCGCTACCTGCACATGGGCCTAACCTCCTCCGACATCCTGGACACCTCACTGGCCGTCCTGATGGTCGAGGCCGCCGATGCGATCCTGGGCGATCTCGACCGGCTGCTCGCTGTCCTCCGCGACCGCGCCCGGGAGCACCGCGACACCCTCATGATCGGGCGCTCGCACGGCATCCACGGCGAGCCCATCACGTTTGGGAGCAAGCTGGCCATCTGGTACGACGAGACAAAACGCCATCGCGAGCGGTTCCATGCCGCACGCGAGGGAATCGCATGCGGTAAAGTGTCAGGCGCCATGGGCTCGTTCGCGCACCTCTCGCCTGACATTGAAGCCTACGTCTGCAAGAAACTGGGGCTCAAACCAGCGCCGGCCTCCAACCAAGTTGTTCAGCGCGACCGGCACGCCGCGTATCTCACGGCCTTGGCGCTGCTCGCGAGCAGCATCGAGAAGTTCGCCACCGAGATCCGCCACCTCCAGCGGACGGAGGTGCTGGAAGCTGAGGAGCCCTTCACGCAGGGACAAAAGGGCTCCTCCGCCATGCCGCACAAGCGCAACCCGATCGTCTCCGAGAACCTCTGCGGCTTGGCTCGGCTGGTCCGCGCAAACTGTCTCGCCTCCATGGAGAACGTCGCCCTGTGGCACGAGCGCGACATCAGCCACTCATCGGTCGAGCGGGTCATCATCCCGGACAGCACGATCCTCGTGGACTTCATGCTGGCGCGGTTTACCGATCTGATGGCCAACTTGGTGGTGTACCCAGACCGGATGCGGCGGAACATCGAGTTGACCGGCGGTGTCATCTACTCTCAGCGCCTGATGCTGGAGCTGGTGCGCCAGGGCGCGCCGCGCGGGCAGGCGTACGAGATCGTGCAGCGATTGGCGACGGCGGCCTGGCAGGGGAGGGCGCCGTTCCGGGATTTGGTCGAGAAAGACCCCTTCATCACACGCCATCTGTCGCCCACAGCGATCGGTATGTGCTTCAATCCAAAGGCGTACACGCGCCACGTGCCGGAGATCTTCAAACGGGTGTTTGGCGCCTCCGGCAAGCCCCGCGCATCTCGCAAACGGGGACGTGCGTGAAAGCCAAGGTCTCCGTCACGCTGAAACGGGGCATCCTGGACCCCCAGGGCCAGGCTGTCCTGCACGCTCTCAGCTCGTTGGGCTATACCGGTGTCAAGGACGTGCGGGTGGGAAAGCTCATCGAGCTCGAACTGGCCACAAACGATCGGGCCGGCGCGGAGGCCGAGGTGAAAGCCATGTGCGAACGGCTCCTGGCCAATACCATTATCGAAGAGTATCGGATCGAGCTGATGGAATGACCGCCCCACTGCGAGTCGGCATCCTTGTTTTCCCGGGTTCCAATTGCGATCGTGACTGTCATTACGCAGTCACGCAGGTCATGGGCGCGAAAGCCGACTTCGTCTGGCATAAGGAATCTACCCTTCCGCAACTCGATGTCGTCATCATCCCCGGCGGCTTCTCCTACGGCGACTACCTGCGCACTGGCGCGATCGCCCGGTTCTCACCGGTGATGGGGGCGGTCGTCCGCTTTGCTGAGGCCGGCGGGTTGGTCCTTGGCATCTGCAACGGGTTTCAAATCCTGCTGGAAGCGGGGCTCCTGCCGGGCGCCATGTTGCGCAACCGTTCCCTCTCCTTTATATGCAAGGATATCCACCTCCGCGTCGAGAACACCAAGACGCCATTCACCAGCCGTTGCAAGCCAGGCCAGATGTTGGCCCTCCCCATCGCCCACGGCGAAGGTAACTACTATGCGGACCAGGCGACACTCTCCTCACTGAAAGCCCGGAATCAGGTCGTCTTCCGCTACTGCACGGAAGACGGAAGGGTCACGCCGGAGGCCAACCCCAACGGCTCGTTGGACAACATCGCCGGTATCACGAACGCCGCCGGCAACGTCCTCGGCATGATGCCGCATCCGGAGCGCTGTGCCGACACGCTGCTCGGCAACGAGGACGGCCGACTGATTCTGCTCTCGCTGCTCGATGCCATCAAGAGTGGACAACATTCTCCGAAGCCGGTCCTGGCTTCGTAAGGCCTTCTAGAATGCAACCCCAAACGTCAGTCGCCGTTACGAAAGACCTTATTGCCCAGCATGGGCTGACGGAAGAGGAGTACCAGAAGATCGTCACCCTCCTGGGGCGGGAACCGAACCTCACCGAGCTCGGGATGTTCTCGGTGATGTGGAGCGAGCACTGCTCCTACAAGAGCTCCCGCGCCTTTCTCAAGAAGCTCCCGACGGAAGGTCCGCACGTCATCCAGGGGCCCGGCGAGAATGCCGGCGCCGTGGACATCGGCGACGGGCTGGCTGCTGTCTTCAAGATGGAGAGCCACAACCACCCGTCGTTCATCGAGCCGTACCAGGGTGCGGCGACGGGGGTTGGGGGCATCCTCCGCGACATCTTCACGATGGGTGCGCGTCCGATCGCGTTGCTCGACTCCCTGCGGTTCGGTCCGCTTGATCAGCCCAAGAACCGCTACCTCTTCAGCGGCGTCGTAGCAGGGATCGCGGGTTATGGCAACTGCATCGGGGTGCCGACCGTGGGAGGGGAGGTCTATTTCAACGAAATCTATAACCACAACCCGCTGGTGAACGTCTTCTGTCTCGGCGTCGCCCGCAAGGACCGGCTCTTCCGTGGACAGGCCTCCGGGGTGGGCAACCCGGTGCTCTATATCGGGTCCAAGACGGGCCGCGATGGCATTCACGGCGCGACGATGGCCTCCGATTCGTTTGAGGAAGGGTCGGAATCCAAGCGCCCCACGGTTCAGGTCGGGGATCCCTTCACGGAGAAGCTCCTGCTGGAAGCCTGCCTCGAACTCATGGAGAAGGACATTTTGGTCGGGGTACAGGACATGGGTGCGGCCGGGTTGACCAGTTCCTCCTGCGAGATGGCGTCGCGGGCGGGTACCGGCATCGAGTTGGAGCTGGTGAACGTGCCCCGGCGCGAGCCCGGCATGACGCCCTACGAGGTGCTCCTCTCAGAGTCCCAGGAGCGAATGCTCCTCGTCGCAAAGCCCGGACGGGAAGGGGAGGTCCTGGACATCTGCAAGAAGTGGGACGTGGACGCCGCCGTGATCGGCCGGGTGACGAACGATGGATTCCTCCGCGTCAAAGAGAAAGGGGTCGTGGTCGCCGAGGTCCCCGCGCGCGCGCTGACCGACGACGCCCCGA
>JAXIOW010000046.1:0-5951 GCA_045403215.1 Nitrospirales bacterium
ATCCACCGTACGCCATACGTTTCACGTCGAATGGCATCGACTTGGAATCGCACATCCCCGTGATGCGCGGGTCCTTCATCACCTTGGCGTTGACGCGATCGCGGTGGGCTCGCGACTTGAACACGATCCAGGAGAATACCACCGTTTCGCCGGGCTTCGCCTTAGCTAAGCGAGGTAACGGAACTCCGAACTTAACCTTGAGATCATCGCCGGCGCACTCCCGGTATTCGAGCGCACCATGTTCGCGCCAGATCTTACCCGCATTCTCGGCCATGCGGCAGTATGCCTGCAAATTCTTCTTGGAGACAGGCAAGACATATCCATCGACGTACCGCATGTGAACCCTCCTTTGGAGTTGCGTCACCAATCAATCATCGTTGGCAATCGTACAACGGCCATACGAGCCGCGGGCGTGGATGAGGCGATCAGTAAAGTCGAATGTTCCCATGTTATCCACTGCTGTAGCTACTTCTTCTTGCCCATCTGCGCGCGCAGACGCTCCTCTTGCTCCCTGAGCTCTGGTGTGAACTCGGCGCCGAAATCCTCCGCCTCGAACAGTTGACGAATCTCGATCTCGGACTCCCCCTTCATGGGATTGGGGCATCGCTTGACCCATTCGATCGCTTCTTCCTTCGATTTCACCTGCCACAGCCAAAAGCCAGCGATCAGCTCCTTCGTCTCCGCGAAGGGTCCGTCAATCACGGTCCGCTTGCTTCCAGAGAACTTGACGCGTGCGCCCTTCGAGCTTGGTTGGAGTCCTTCGCCCGCGAGCATCACGCCGGCTTTTACCAGTTCCTCGTTGAACTTCCCCATTTCGGTAAGGAGCTTTTCGTCTGGAAGAACGCCCGCTTCTGAGTTTTTGTCAGCTTTGACTAGAATCATGAATCGCATTGTCATGTCTCCTTTCTGGTTACAAAAACAATTCGAGCCATCAAATGCCTAAGGCGCACGCTCGCGATGAGGATGCAGGCTGTTCAAAATGGCCGTCCAGCAAGGCCGCAGGAAGTGCGGCGACTGAGGCGTACCTTTACGGTACGTCGCAAGGAGACGTGCGACCGAGAACGCCGCTGGCGGCCTTTTTCAACAGCCTGCTAGCCGCCGGCCATGGCTCCCACGATAAGAAACGGCTCGGCCCCCGTTGCGACTGCATCGGGCAGCGGGGCATCCGGTAATTCATGGGAGAGATCCTGCTCGCAGGCGAAGAACCTCACGAATGCGCGGCGCTTGAGTGTGCCGTGATCCCGGATCGTCCCCTGCAGCATCGGATACCGCGCTTCGAGCGCGTCGAGCACTGAACGCTGAGTCACCAAGCCCGCAACGTTCAGCGCCACCTCGCCATCAACCCGCGCCAGCGTCCGCAGATGTGCCGGAAGTACAACCCGAATCATTTCATTTCAGTTTCCTGGCTTGGTGAAAATCGCTTTGAGTGTAAGGTTGCTCAAAATGGCCGTCCAGCAAGGCCGCAGGGAGCGAGCTAAGTGAGGCGTACCCTCTGGGGTACGTCGCAGCGAAGGTCGCGACTGAGAACGAAGCTGGCGGCCATTTTCAGCAGCCGTCATAGCGTTTGGACCTCGACAGACAACACTGGTGGAAGATCCCGGACGATCGCGGTCCAGCTGTCACCGGCATTCGCCGAGCCATACACTTGTCCGCCGGATGTCCCGAAATAGATGCCGCACGGATCAAGCGAGTCGACCGCCATTGCGTCACGCAGCACGTTCACATAGCAATCGCGCTGCGGCAGACCGTTCGTGAGCGCTTCCCACTCGTTCCCGCCCGTCCGGCTGCGGTACACGCGCAACTTTCCGTCGGGAGGAAAATGCTCGGAGTCGTGTTTTATCGGCACGACGTACACCGTCTCCGGCTCGTGGGCGTGCACATCGATCGGGAATCCAAAGTCAGACGGCAGGTTCCCGCTGATTTCATGCCACGACTCGCCGGCGTCGTCGCTGCGCATCACGTCCCAGTGCTTCTGCATGAACAGCACGTTCGGGCGTGCCGGGTGCATGGCAATGCGATGCACACAATGGCCAACTTCCGCATCCGGGTCCGGAAGCTCATATTTGGATTTCAACCCGCGGTTGATCGCCCGCCAGGTCATGCCGCCATCGTCGGTCCGGAACGTTCCTGCAGCCGAGATGGCAATATAGATGCGACGTGGATTGCTCGGGTCCTGCATGATGGTATGCAAACACATCCCGCCGGCGCCCGGCTGCCACAGATTTCCTTTCACGTCGCGCAGCCCGGCAAGTTCCTGCCAGGTCTGCCCGCCGTCGCTCGATCGGAACAGGGCCGCGTCTTCGATTCCCGCATACACTGTGTCCGGGTCGGTCAGCGACGGTTCGAGGTGCCAGACCCGCTTGAATTCCCAGGGACGTTGCGTGCCGTCATAATGCTGATGCGTCGTGAGCGGTTTCCCGGTTTTCGGAGACGTGTCGTATACGAACTTGTTGCTCTCTCCCTTCGGCATGCCATCCGGAGTGGTGGTCGGTTCGCCGGGTGGTGTCCCGGGCTGGTGCCACGTTTTGCCGCCGTCATCAGTGCGGTGGCTGATGTGCCCACACCAGCTGCTGGTTTGCGAGGCGTAGATGCGGTTCGGCTCAACGGGCGAGCCTTTGAGATGATACATTTCCCATCCGGCAAAATGTGGACCGCTGACATCCCACTGCTTGCGCGTTCCATCCGACGTGAGAATGAACGCGCCCTTCTTCGTTCCAGCAAGCACCCGTACCCGGCTCATACGTGACTCCTTTCGACGCTATTTGCTCTCTATGAAACAGTTCTCATTGGACATGCACCACCGGTTATTCCGGTAATCCCGTAATCTCCCGCACGGGCCGCACCTCAACCGTTCCGATACGCGCGCCGGGCACCCTGCCGGCGATCGCAACGGCTTCATCACGGTCTCTCGCCTCGATCAGAAAATAGCCCGCCATCTGTTCCCGCGTTTCGATGAACGGTCCATCGGTCACCAGCGGCCGGCCGTCACGCACCCGCACGATGGCCGCCGTCGCAGCCGGATGGACCGGCGACGCACTGAGGTACTGTCCGGTCCCGTCGAGTTGGTGGCAGAACCGAATGGACTCCGCCAGCAAGTCTCCCTTTGTCTCCTCGCTCATTTTCTCGAATGCCGTTTCGTCGTGATGAACCAGCAATATGAACTTCATTCAGCGCCTCCATCAAGGCTCGTCAATCCGTTGCCTCTGTCCACGGAACAGTCAGGCGCATCCATCTTCTTTGATCGGCCGCACTTCGATGCTGCCGTACTGGGCTGCGGGAAACTTCGAGGCGATCTGTACGGCGTCGTTCAGGTCTCTGACATCGATCAGAAGGTACCCACCCAGCTGTTCCTTCGTTTCGGCAAAGGGCCCATCGATCGTTGAGACTTTCCCACCTCGCACCCGCACCGTCGTCGCGGTCTCTACCGGGTGAAGAGGCGAGGCCCCGATGAGTTGGCCGTTTTTCTGCAGTTCGTCACAGTAGGCCATGGATTGATCCGACAGCGCGACCCGCTCGCTCTGCGGCATGGCGTGGAGTGTCCTCTCTTCAAGATAGACTAAACAAAGGTATTTCATGGCATGCTCCTGATGAATGAGGTGCCGAATCCATCCTCCGACTGTAAGAGCGTCACGCAGCCCGTTGGTTCGGTTCCCAGAGGGCGAATGCGTTATGTTCCGTATCCTCGCAAATCACGAAGTAACCCATGTGCGGCACAGCGGTTTTCTGTTTGCAGACCGTTCCGCCCAGCTTCTGGACCTTGGCCACGGCCTTGTCGATCGATGGGACCGTCACGTAGACCGTGATGGTGTGCCCGGGATGCATGCGGGGCAAGAGCCCACCGTCCGGCGAGGCATCTTTCCCGCCAGTGTCGATATGCCAGTAGTCGGCGACGGCCGCGGACAGCTTCGCAAACTTCCAGCCGAACAACGACCCATAGAATTTCTTCGCCCGTCCCAGGTCGTCGGCCGGCACATCGAACCAACAGACACTTGCCGCCGGCCGGGATGGCTGTACCTTCCGCTTCTGAACGCGCTTCGCCATGACATCCTCCTACTCTGAGCGTAAATCCTACTGCTATGAGATAGTCGTTGGAAGAGCCCAAAATCGACATCTCGTATGGACCTGTTCGTGCATGACACTGAAAAGGGGTCTGACGATGGCCTGCCTCACATCCGCTGATAAGCCGGGGCCAGTTTGCCCGCAAAGTCCTCGAACCGCGTGGGGCAGGTCACCACCATAGAGGCTTATTTGAGCTGGTAGATAAAGGCTTATTGACCTTTGGGTTTTGGCAAACACCACGCTTCTTTGATCTTGCAAAGTCTCGCAAGCATCTCCTCGTACTCTTTATTAATAGCTGCTCTTTCCGTCAGGCCGAGAAACTGTATGGTGTATCCATGGGGGCCGTGAAAGATAACAAAAGGATCCATGCCACCGGGCTTCCCACCACCTATGTCATTATTAGATATATGGGGGGCGTAATGCATGACGTGGGGAATGTTTAGCGTCGCTACGCTGTCGTTTTCTTCCGGGTTAATGTAACCCCTAAGCACTGGGGACAGCATGTACGAGATTCCGGCTCGTTCCGGCGATTTATAATATTTTGTTTTGTAACGGTTTTGGATAATTCTCTTTAGTTCTCCAGGAGGAGTTCCCTTAGCTTGCATCTCTGCGGCATCAAAGAAGACCCGCATTTGTGCCTTAACGCCCGCTTTATCAAAGGAAACCGGGTAGAGAATATCATCTCTATATTTCGTGAAGGGCCAAGACCCTCTGAACGTATCATCGCCGGTTCGAGCAACAAAGGCATGGAATCCATTTGTACCCTTGCGGGCAACTTCAAAGCCCTTGTCAGGGTTTAAAACATATACGGTTGCACTGTCTCTGAGGTGCGGCGGCAGTGCGCTCAGCGCTAGCTGAATTTCCAAATCTCGCGGTAGCGGCTCGACCTTGGGAGCCTTATTATTTTCCGCGTTCGCGCTAAGCGTGAACAAGAGACCCACAATTACAATAAGAGTCTGAACGTTTCTCATCTTGACCTCATTTTGGTTTTAACTGCCTAACTATGTATTATCTGGTTCCGTATAAGATGCCAATTGGCTTGTGCCGTTGGATAAGACCCGTAGGCTGAACGTATCCGGCTTCGTTGCGGCATAGATGAGAAACACGGCAATCACGAGCACAAGGGCGATCCCGATGAACGTCAGCATAATTCTTTCCTACTTCTTTCCGGCTGCTTGCGCCCGAAGCCCCTCTTCTTGCTCTCTCAGTTCAGGAGTGAACTCAGCACCAAAATCCTCCGCTTCGAAGACTCGGCGAATTTCAATCTCGCCTTCTTTGCCTTCACCCGCCGGATTCGGGCAGCGCTTGACGCATGCGATAGCTTCTTCCTTCGATTTCACCTGCCAGAGCCAGTAGCCGGCAATCAGCTCCCTCGTTTCGGCAAAGGGACCGTCGATGAGAGTGCGTGTGGTTCCCGAGAATTTCACGCGAGCGCCTTTGGAGCTGGGTTGAAGACCTTCGCCTGCCAGCAGCACCCCGGCTTTCACCAGTTCTTCGTTAAACTTACCCATCTCCGCCAGCAACTGCTCGCTCGGCATGACACCCGCTTCCGAATCCTTCGTGGCTTTCACGATAATCATGAATCGCATGGCGGTATCTTCCCCTCAAGTTGCTAGAGCGTATGTCATGACCATTCTATATACCGTCATATGCTTGCTTGAGTGTCTTGATGTCGGGCTTGGTCATCTGAAGGATGGCCTTCATGACTCTTTCGGATTTTTCGACATCCTTGTCCCGCAACATCTCGTTCCACTCCGGAGACACGATTTGCCACGACAGACCATATTTATCCTTCAACCAGCCACAGGGTCCTTCTTCTCCGCCATGGGAGAGTTTCTCCCACGTCTCGTCTATTTCCTGCTGCGTCTCGCACTGTACCATCAACGAAATAG
>JAXIOW010000080.1:0-22339 GCA_045403215.1 Nitrospirales bacterium
AAGTGACGGTCGCCGAGGTGGCGCTGGTGAATGCTCAGGCCAATGAAGTGGTGGCGATGTCCGGTTACCAGGCTGCGAAGGCCCAGCTCGACCGCGCGATGGGCATCAGCACACCGGTGCGGGGAGGTTCATGAAACCGGCTACGTGGATCATTGGCGGCGCGTTGCTCCTGGCTGGTCTGGGAACCGGGGGCTATGTGTATCTGAACGGCGACCAGAAAGCGCCTGTCCGGTATAAGACAGCGAAAATCGAGTGGGGCACGGTGACTCAGGCCGTCACGGCGACCGGTACGATCAATCCGGTTATCACGGTCCAGGTGGGCAGCCAAGTCTCTGGCATCATCAAGCATCTCTACGCCGATTTTAACTCGGTTGTGAAGGCTGGCCAAGTCGTGGCCCAGATTGATCCGGTGCCTTTTCAAACCGTTGTCACGCAGATGGAAGCCAACCTCCAGAATGCTCAGGGCAATCTGGCTCGGGCGCGGGCCGATCTCGCCCTGCAGAAGCTCAATTTTGATCGCGCGAAGGCCTTGTTCGAGCAGCACCTGAACGCCCAGCAGGACGTGGATAATGCCCGCACTGCCTTTGAAACCTCTCAAGCCAATGTGCAAATTGCAGAAGCGCAGGTAAAACAAGCTCAAGCTCAGTTGGAGACGGCTAAGGTCAATTTGGCGTACACCACGATTCACTCACCAGTCAACGGCATCGTCATCTCGCGGAACGTGGATGTCGGCCAGACGGTGGCGGCGAGTTTCCAGACACCGGTTCTCTTCACGGTCGCCAAGGACCTGACCAAGATGCAGGTGGACACGAACGTGAGCGAGTCGGATATCGGGGGCATCACGGAGGGGAAACCTGCCACGTTCGTCGTGGACGCCTATCCCAATCAGGTCTTCAAGGGCGCGGTCAAGCAGGTTCGCAATGCGCCGATTACCGTGCAGAATGTTGTGACCTACAACGTGGTGATCGGGGTGGACAACACCGATCTTCGGCTCAGGCCGGGCATGACGGCCAACGTGTCGATCATCGTCGCCCGCCGCGAGAATGTCTTGCGGATCCTCAATCAGGCCTTACGGTTCAAGCCGAGTTTTGCAAGAGGCGTGTCGAAGGCGGGGACCCAGCCGAACCCGGTTTCGGGAAGGCCCGAGGGCGGCGGCGCCCAAGGCGGTTCCGCCGAAAGTGGCGGCCGTGCGGGCGCAGAAGGTAAGGCCAAGCCGACGGCCTGGCTGCCCAACCCGCAGGGGGAGCCGACTGCGGTCGAGGTAAAGACCGGAGTCACGGACGGGACATACACGGAGCTTGTCGAGGGGCCGTTGAAGGAAGGGGACGACGTCGTCATAGGGCTGGACATGCCGCGAGGGCCTCACGGTGGCTCCTTTGGGTCCCTGCCGCCCGGATTCGGGTCCCAGCCGTCTCAGCGTCCCAGCACCGGCACGCCGAGAGGGCTCTGATGGGCCTGATCGTCTGCCATGACCTCGTGAAAACCTATCGCTTGGGCGAGATGGAAGTGCACGCCTTGCGAGGCGTGTCGCTGACGATCGATGCCGGCGAGTTTGTGGCTGTCATGGGGGCCTCGGGTTCCGGCAAATCCACCTTGATGAACATCCTCGGGTGCCTCGACGTCCCGACGGGCGGCACCTATATCTTGGAGGGGATCGACGTCTCCACGTTGGGGGAAAATCGCCTGGCGGGAATCCGTAACAGCAAGATCGGCTTCGTGTTTCAGAACTTCAATCTCATTCCGAGGACGACCGCCCTGGAGAATGTGCAGCTGCCCCTGTTCTACAGAGGGATACCAACCCATAAACAGAAGGCCTTGGCCCTGCGCGCGCTGGAGCGGGTGGGGCTCGATGATCGGCAACGACACCATCCGGCCCAGTTGTCCGGCGGGCAGCAACAGCGGGTGGCCATTGCCCGCTCGCTGGTCACGGATCCGTCGATTATTCTGGCCGACGAGCCGACCGGCAATCTGGACAGCCAGACCTCCAGGGAAATCATGGAGACGCTGACACAACTGAACCGGGAGGGAATTACCATCGTCCTGGTCACCCATGAAGCAGACATCGCCGGCTATGCCCGGCGGGTCATCACGATGAAAGACGGGGTGATCCTGTCTGACCGCGCCGCCGCCGGCGTGGCCGTCGCGAGCGTCGTCCCGCAGGAGGCGCGGGCATGAACTTTCTGCTGATGACGGTGCTGGTGGCGTTCCGGGTCTTGGCGCGAAACCGAATGAGATCCGCGTTGACGATGCTGGGCATCATCATCGGGGTGGGGGCCGTCATCGCGATGGTCAGCATTGGAGAGGGCGCCAAGGCCGCCGTGCAGGCCCAGATTGCCTCCTTCGGCACCAACGTGATCACGATTCTGCCGTGGGCGACCACGACGAGCGGAGTGCGGAGCGGCCATGGTGGGGCGGTGACACTGACCATCGCCGACATGGAAGAGTTAAGGAAGATTCCCGGCGTGACGGATGTCGGCTGGGCCCGGCGAGACGCGATGCAGGTCATCCATGAAAACAAGAACTGGTTCACGACGGTCAACGGCGTGACCACCGGCTATCTGATCATCAGAGGCTGGTCCACCGTGAGCGGGGACTTTTTCACCCAGACCGACAACGATACGGCCGCCAAGGTCGTACTAATAGGCAGTACGGTCAGGGAGAACCTGTTCGAGCCCGGAGAAGATCCTGTGGGCGCCACGATCAGGCTCAAGAACATTCCTTTCAAGGTCGTCGGCACGCTCGCGGCGAAAGGGTACGACACGAGGGGGAGCGATCAGGACGACGTGGTCTTCATTCCGTTCTCGACCGCCGAGCGGAAGGTCATGGGCACCAAGTTCCTGGGGTCCATAGGAGCGGGATTCCTCTCCGCGGAAACCCCGGAGCAGATGGCGCAGATCGTTGATGAGGTCAAGCGGATCCTCCGTCAACGCCATAAGCTGCGGCCAAACCAAGATGATGATTTCACGGTCCGCAATCAGCTCGATACGGCCAAAATCCAGGAGGGGACCAGCGAATCCATGAAACTGTTGCTGCTGGCCGTGGCGTCCATCTCGCTGCTGGTCGGGGGTATCGGGATCATGAACATCCTGTTGGTCTCAGTCACGGAGCGCACACGGGAGATCGGCATCCGTATGGCGGTGGGCGCCAAGCGTCGGCACATCCTCCTGCAGTTTCTGGTGGAGGCTGTGGTCCTGAGCGCCATGGGCGGGTTGATCGGCGTGGGGTTGGGAGTTGCGGGCGCCAAGGCCGCCTCTAACCTCGCCGGCTGGCCGACCATCATCTCGGCCGACATCCTGGTGATCGCCTTCGGATTCTCCGCATTAGTAGGCATCTTTTTCGGCCTCTATCCTGCCCAGAAGGCCTCCCGCCTCAACCCGATCGAAGCCTTGCGTTACGAATAGTCGCAACAGGAGCGAACGATGTGGAACCAGAACTTCATGTTCACCCAGACAGGAGCCACGCCCATCGATAAGACCGAGAACGAACTGTTTCACGATATCCCGCAGGCCATGGACAGTGCGGGGTTGAATGGAGAACGGTATATCTCAGTCTGGGTGCAGGGTGAGGAAAAGAACGGCAAGCCGGTCATGTACGCGAACATCTACGCGCGGACGGCCATCCTGGACATCGGTCGGCAGACGGGGCTGTTGCAGCCTTTGCAGGGCCGGTCCCATCAAATCAAGAAGCTCCTGTCTGAAGCGCAGAAGACATGGATCAGGGAGTGGTTGATTAAGACATCGGCCGAGGCCTGGGAAAACAGCGACGACTCGTTCAAGGTGATTTTTGAGGAGGATTGATCGAGCGGGGAAAAAGAAGACCGACGGCGCCGAGCTGAGCCGCCGCCGGTCTGCGTGTAACGTTATTTCTTCTCTTCCTTCTTCTCTTTCTTCTTGGCCTTCTTCTCGGCCTTCTTGCCCTCGTCCTTCTTCATCTCACCACCGGTAGCAGGAGCAGCCGGGGCCGCCGGTGTGGCTGGCGTAGCGGGCGTGGCTTGCGCGAACGTGACGGTGCTGAACGAAAGACCGATCATCACCGCAAACAGAGCTGCGAGAATCGTCTTCATCTAGATTCACCCCCTTCCGTTTGGTAGCATGTGTACCCACCGTATCCCTAAGCACTTCATATGCCATGGTCATGAATTGGGAGTGGATTAAAATATTCAATATTTCAATGGCTTAAGAGCAGCGCGCTTCTGCCAGTCCGGAATCGACTTGAACCCAATACCGGGTTTGGGGCACCGATCACCCGGATTGCGTCAGTTCATTGCAAATCGTGGGGGGCGCTCCCTATACTCCCCGGCCACTTACTGAGGAGAGCAGGGCCATGACATTTCAGGGAAGATGGTCGGCGGTGGTCGGCGCGTGTGCGTGCGCGTTGCTCGTGGTGCTCTGGAGTTCGGCCGTCGGGTTGAAGGATGGCGGCGCGGTCGTCACCGCTGCCCCCGAGGTACTCTATGCCCCCGAAGACAAGCCGGCCGATCGCCTGGTCGCACTCTACGAAGGAGCCCGCCACTCGATCTATATCGCTACCTACGGGTTGACGTATCCTCCGGTGGTGAAGGCTCTCGTCACGGCGAAAAGGCGCGGCGTGGACGTGCGTGTCATTTCAGACCGTGGAAAACTCGACGACCGCAATCAACGCGCCGCCCTGGAAACCTTGAGGTTGGCGGGCGTCCCGATCAGGATCAATCGTCACAACGGTCTCATGCACATGAAGCAGGTCGTCGTCGATGACCTGGTGAACACGTCAGGCTCGATGAACCAGACGTCGAGTGCCGCCTTCTACAACGACGAGCGGCTGGATATACTTCACGATGCGGCGAGCACTCAGCGGGCGAAGGAAAAATTCCTGAAGATGTGGGACGATCATTCCCGCTACGAAGATTGGCGATGAAAGTTGACGTCGTTGTTGTGGGCGCTGGCGGCGGCGGCGCGGTCCTGGGCCTGGCACTTGCTCAGATGGGCGTCTCGGTCCTTGTCTTGGAGCGTCAGCCAGGCCCGCCGACCGCTCTTCGGGGTGAGACCATCCAGCCGAACGGCCAGCAGATCCTCGCGCGGCTGGGCCTTCTCTCGGCGCTCACGCCGGAGGTCGTGGAGCCCGTGCAGCGCTTCCACTTCATTCGGATCGGTGGAGACCGCCTCTGCACGATGGACTACGGCATGTTGTCCGAGCCCTACAATCGGGCGCTGGTGGCCCTTTCCCATGAAGTCCACCATCTGATCCTGAGCCGGCTGTCTGCCCGGCCGAGCGCCCAGCTCTGGTACGGCGCCGAGTTCCAGGGGATTATGAAGAGCAATGGCCGTGCGGGTGGAGTTGTGGTCAGAAGAGCGGGAGAGCAGTCGAGCGCTGAGGTGCAGGCCAATCTGGTGGTTGGAGCCGACGGGGCGGCATCACTGGTGCGGCGCGCCTTGGGGATCCAGGCGGAGGTGCACCGCTACCGGCATGGCTATCTGAGCGCGATTCTGCCGCGCCCGGAAGGTATGAACGGCGAGGTGCATTACTATGTCGGGCGCGGTGAGCTGCTGGGACTGTTCCCGGCGCCGAGAGACCGCGCGGTGGCGCTGTACATGGTTAAGGCTGACGAGCTCGAAGCGATCAAGGCCCGGGGGCTGGCGTTGTTCAAGTCGCGCGTGGCAGCGATTGATCCGGCGATGACCAAGCCGCTGGAGAGCTTGACGTCGTGGGAGCAGGTCGGTCTGCTTCCCTGCACGCGGGTCCGAACAGATCGGTGGGTTGTGGACGGCGGGGCCCTGATCGGCGATGCGGCGCATGCGATGAATCCGCACGCCTCGCAGGGCCGGATGCAGGCGATGGCCGATGCGATGGCGCTGGCCGAAGTCATCGGCCGGTGCCGTGAGACCGGGGACTGGTCGGCTGAAGCGCTGGTGGCTTACGAACGGGCGCGCCGCCCGCACGTGGAGATGCTACAGCGTCTCGCAGACGAGCAGACGTTCTTCTGGAATGCAACGGACCCGGTGCGGTGTTTCTTGAGAGATCGCGTGTTCCGTGGACTGGATCGGAACGCGAGGCTGCGCTATCAGGCGCTGACCGCCACTGCCGGCCTGCGGACCACGCCTCCGTTGACCTGGCTGGACAAGCTCATGGCCGCCGGCTTTCTCCCCGACCCACGGGCAGACCAGATTCCAGCGTAAGGCTCGTTAAGCAGGTTGAGCGTAGAGGGTGGTGACGGTGGCGTCGGCGATGCGGACGGGCATGAGGCTGCCGGGCTTGAGAAGCAAAAAGGGGACAGGCAGCTTGGGGAATACCGTCACGATGTTGCCGTCGGTGCGTCCCCGCCACTGATCGGAGCGCTTGCCATCCCCTTCCACCAGGACCTCCACAGTCTGACCGATCATAGCCCGATTCTTCTTGAGAGAAATCCCCCGCTGCAGCTCGACCAGGCGCGTCACACGCTCGGCCTTGACAACGTCGGGGACGTCGTCGGTAAATTTGCGCGCCGCGATGGTGTTCTTCCGCTCCGAGTATTTGAAAATGTACGCGGAGTGGTATTCAACCTGCTGCACGAGGTCGTAGGTGTCCGCGAATTCTGCCTCGGTCTCGGAGCAGAAGCCGGCGATGATGTCGGTGGTGAGGACGATGTCCGGATACCGTCGCCGGATGCGGTCCACGAGCGCCAGGTATTCCGCCCGCGTGTAGGTCCGGTTCATGAGCTCGAGGATGCGGTCGCTGCCGGCCTGGAGCGGCAGGTGGATGTGCTTGCAGATCTTGGGATGGCCGGCGACCGCCTCCAACAGCTTGTCCGGGAAGTCCTTCGGGTGCGGCGACGTGAACCGCACGCGCTCGATGCCCTGGATGTCCGCGACCGCAACCAGTAGGTCGGCAAAATCATGAGCGCCGTCGCGGTAGGAGTTGACGTTCTGGCCAAGAAGGGTCACCTGCTTGCACCCGCTGGCGGCGAGGGCCTTGGCTTCCCGCACGACGCCGGTGAGGTCGCGGCTGCGCTCGCGGCCGCGGGTGTACGGGACCACGCAGAAGGTGCAGAAGTTGTCGCAGCCGCGCATGACGGCGACCCAGGCCGTGACGCCCTCGATGCGATCGGGGACGATGTCGGCGTAGGTCTCGTATTCGGAGAGGTCCACCGCCAGGCCTTTCCGGCCCGCGGCGGCCCGCTCCAGCAGGTCGGGCAGGGCCCGGTAGCTGTCCGGGCCGACCAGCACGTCGATGGGCGAGTCACCGGCCAGGAGGTCCTTCTTGAGGTTTTGCGCCATGCAGCCCAGGATGCCGATCACGAAGCCCCTCTCCTCCTTGAGTGGCTTGAGCAGGCCCAGGTGTCCGTAGACCTTGTTGTGGGCGTTCTCGCGGATCGCGCAGGTGTTCAGCAGCACCACGTCGGCCGTGTCGGCCGAGTCGGTAAAGCCGTAGCCGCTGGCTTTGAGGATCGCGCGCACGAGTTCGGTGTCGTACTCGTTCATCTGGCAGCCGAACGTTTCGATGAAGACTTGCGGGGCGCGCATGGCGTCAGCGCTCTTTCCGAATCGCGTCGATGGCCACCGGAACGCCGTCGCGGACCGTGGGGTACTTGAGCGTCCACCCCAGCATGGACTTCGCGCGCTCGTTCTTGGCCCGCACCGAGCAGGTCACGGATTCCGTCCAGAGCTCGTCGGCCTGCGTGGCGCTCTCCACGGAGATGGACGGAGGGGTCGGCTTGGCGAGGGCCCGGGCGACCACCGAGAGCCATTCCTTCTGGGTGATTGGCTGGTCGTCGACCAGGTTGAACATCTGCGGCACGGGCCGTTCTTCCGGCGGGGGGGAGTACCCGATTTCTTCGGCGGCGAGAACGTAGGCTTCGGCGAGGTCTTCGACGTGCACGAAGCTCATATAATTCGCGCCGGAGCCGACCACACGCGCCTGGCCTTGCTCGAAGGCCGGCAGGAGCATGTCCTTGAACCAGCTTCCGTTGCCGTAGGCCCATCCAGGGAACATGAATTTTGCTGTCACGCGCTTGGACTCTGCCAAGTGCGCGAGCGCGTGGACGGCCGGGCCGATGAACCGTCCGTAGCCGCTCGGCTCGCGTGGCGTGTCTTCGTCCACCCACTCCTCCCCGTGATCTCCATAGGAGAGGACGCCGAAGGTGAGAATCAATCCTTTCAGCTTCCCTTCATGCGCCGCCAGAATCAGATTGCTGCAGGCGTCCGTGTGAGACTTGAGGAGGTCGGGGACCTGCTTCATGGATGGAGGCTGGCCTCGACGACCCGGCATGGTGCACCCGATCGCTACGTCGAATGTCTCGATCGCGCGTTCCCACGGACCGTTGGTCAGGAGATTGCCGATGATGGGCGTGCACCCCAGCCCCTCAAGGGCTTTGCCCCGCATCCGGTCCTTGGCCAATCCGTACACTTTGTGCCCACGGGCCAGGAGTGCCTTGCCGAGGTGGCGGCCGATGAAACCGGCCCCACCAGCGATAAAGATTTTGAGCGGAACCGCCATGGTGTCAGGCCCCGATTGCCAACCCGTCCATCGCGCCGGTCAGTCGCACCGAACGGATCTGATTACTGAGGTCGTCGTCGGCGGGGACCCCGACCCGGATGTAATGATCAGTCAGCCCGGTGAAGAGGCCGGACCGGTGGCGACTCTCGAACAGCACGGACACCGTCTGCCCTACGTACCGGTGGTAGAACTTCAGGCGCTTGGCTCGGGAGAGCGCGCAGAGCTCTTCGCTGCGGGCCTTGACGGTCGTCGCGGGAACCGCGCCGGGCAATTTCGCGGCGGCCGTCCCGCGACGCAGGGAATAGCTGAACACGTGGAAATAGGCGAAGGGGAGATCGACCGCCAGCGCGCGGGTGTTGGCGAAGGCCGCGTCGGTTTCTCCAGGAAAGCCCACCATGAGATCTGTTCCCAGCCCGAGGTCAGGCACCATCCGGACCGCCTTCTCGACGAAGCGGGTATACTCCCGGGCGGTGTACCTCCGGTTCATCGCCTGTAGGACGCCGTCGTCGCCGCTCTGCAGGGGTACATGGAGGTAGCGGCACAGCTTGGAAGGCCCGGCCATGCGCTCCAGGAGCTCGTCGGAGATCGTGGTGGGTTCGATCGAGGAAATGCGGATGCGGTCGAGGCCGGGAACGGCCTCCAGCATGCGGATCACGTCCGCCAGCGCGAGTCCGTCGCAACGGTACTGGCCGACGTTGACACCGGTCACGACCACTTCGCGGTGCCCGCGCCCCACGAGGCCCTCGGCTTCTCGGAGAATGTCCTCGGGGCGGCGGCTGCGTTCGTGCCCGCGGGAGAAGGGAATGATGCAGAAGGAGCACATGAAGTTGCAGCCGTCCTGCACCTTTAAATTTGCGCGGGTCTCCTGGTATTCTCCAATGCCTTCGATCGTAAAATCGTCGCGGCTGACCGTCCGGGTGTGGAGGATCTCCGGTGCGGGTCGGTGTTCCAGCGAGGTCAGGTATCGGGGCAACTCCATCTTGTATTGCGTGCCGACGATCAGGTCGATGCCCTCCATCTGTTGCAGGGCAGCCACGCCGGTCTGGGCGTAACAGCCGGTGACGGCCACGAAGGCGTCCGGGGAAGCACGGCGGATCTTGCGGATCAGGCTGCGGCAGTCGGCTTCCGCATTGTCTGTGACGGAACAGGTGTTGACGACCGCGAGGTCGGTGGGTTGGCCGGGCTCGACCAGTTCGTAACCGCGGCGTTGGAGTTGATCGCCCAGCAGCGCCGTTTCAGCGTGGTTCAGGCGACACCCGATGGTATGAAGCGATGCGCGTGGCATGTGCGGAGAGGCATTATAACGGGCGGCTCAGCCTCAGCGCAAGGAAGAAGGGCCGGATGATTCATGGCGAATGAGGCGCGTGAGAAGCACTTGCTGGCCGGGCTGGACGAGCGCCTGCGCGGATTTACTCGGACGGTCGATATTGAGAGTCGGGAAGGTGCCTTTCGAGCGATCTTCCGGTACGAAGCGCTGGTGGTGGAGAGTGCGGGCGCTGAGAGCGCAGCCGCCGCGCTCGCTGAGATGGTCAAGTCGCTTCAGGAGCGGGGGTATACGCAGCTCAGAACGCGCCTGAACTTTCTCGGCGGCGCCTACCTGGGAAGCCAGGAGCCCTGGGTCGAGTATCCTGATCCAGAACGGCCTGCCGAGCCGGCGGGAAGGCTTGTGGGCCTCGTGCGTCGGATGTGGGAAAGGCTCACCGGTCGGTGATGCGCTCAGACGCCGCTGGTCAGCGGCTTCTTGATCTTCTGCAGGAGGCTCTCGACCGGGATCGTCTCGGACGCCGCAGCGGTCAGCACGCTGATCCGAGCCGCAATGCGGGAGGCGATGTCCATGAAGGCCTTGGCCTGTGGCGAGTCGGGGTTGGCCACAACGAGGGGTAGGCCCATATCCCCGCCGACTCGGATGGCTGGATCAATCGGGACGCGTCCGAGGAATGGAATGCCGAGCTTTTCGGCGGCCCGCTCCCCGCCCCCGTATGAGAAGATCTCGGTGCGCTCGCCGCACTTGCCACAGACATAATAGCTCATGTTCTCAATGATTCCCAAGATCGGGACGTTCACCTTCTGAAACATGACCAGTCCTTTGCGGGAGTCGTGCAGCGCGACCTCCTGAGGCGTGGTCACGATGACGGCGCCGGTCAAGGGGACCAATTGGGCGATGCTGAGCTGGGCGTCTCCAGTTCCTGGGGGCAGGTCCACTATCAGATAGTCCAGGTCTCCCCAGATCACGTCCCGCAGGAACTGCTGGATGGCAGTGTGGATCATCGGCCCGCGCCAGGTCAGCGGGGTGTCTTCCGGAACGAAAAACCCCATGGAGATCAGTTTGACTCCGTGGCTGTAAGCCGGCAGCAGTTTGCCGTCCTGCTGCTCGGGCGGCCGCTCCACGCCCATCATCATCGGGACGTTCGGGCCGTACATATCGGCGTCCATCAGGCCGACCTTGGCGCCTTGCAGGGCCAGACCGGCGGCCAGATTTACCGCGACCGTCGTTTTGCCGACGCCGCCCTTGCCGCTACTGATGGCGATGGTGTTCTTGACGGTCGGGATGAGGTTGTCCTTGGTCTGCGAGCGGCCCTGCTGCACGTTAGCAGTGAAATCCACGTCCACTTTCGTCACGCCGGCAACCGCGCCCACTGCCTTGTCACAGCTTTCTTTGATCTCGGTCTTGAGCGGGCAGGCCGGGGTGGTCAGCACCACGGTGAACTTGACGGCGCCTCCCTGGATCTGAATATCCTTCACCATGTTCAGGGTGATGAGATCCTTGTGCAGCTCCGGCTCCATCACCGTGCGGAGCGCGTCGATGACTGCTTGTTCCGTCACTGCGGCCATTTCGTATCCTTACCTAGGTGATTGTTTTTGACAGCCGCCGCACACACCTGGGCGGAGCTTCCTGGCACGCGTCCTGTCCTCTTCCTTCACGCCAGGAACGTGGTCAGTTTACTTGAGCGGCGAATTTCCTCCGGGCTCGACCCAACAGAGGCATATGATGTGCCCCGCGGTTATTGGCAATCACGGGATCAAGGATCTCTCCGCATAGCAGGCACCGCCAGCCTTTAAAGCAAAGATTTCCCGTGTCGTCCAATAAGTCCTCAAATACCTCCTGGGTCATGACGCCCTTGCACCGAGGGCAGTCCATGGGTCCTCCTCCTGTTACCAGACGAACACTGGTCCCAGAGTGTCCCTGTATTTTCCGAACGCTGATATTTTTCTCCTGCCTGACCTGATAATCATTGTATCCGATCAAATCAATCCCCGACTAAATGAATCGGAGACCAAGTTGGTCGGCAATATGTTTATACTCTTTGAAACAGAGCTTGTCAATGCAATTATTACTCTAATTTATCAAATAGTTACTTTTTAAGAAAGGGCTCGAGGATGGGCCAAGCATTCTGAACGATGACCGCATAGCCAGCACCGGTCGGATGGATGCCGTCAGCTTGATTGAGGTGAGCCTTCGCGGCGACTCCTTCGAGAAAAAATGGAATGAACGGAATGCCATAGCGCTTGGCCACGTCTGCATACATGGACTGGAACGCGTGCGTGTACTCGGCGCCGTAATTGGGCGGCAGTTTCATGCCGGCGAGGATCACTGTGGCCCCGCCGGCCATGAGGCGCTGAATGATCTGCTCGAGGTTGGCGCGCGTTTGGGAGAGATTCAATCCGCGCAAGCCGTCGTTGGCGCCGATTTCCAGGATCACGATGTCGGGTTTGCTTTTCAGGATCCAGTCCACCCGCCGCAGTCCGCCGGCCGTCGTCTCGCCGCTGACGCCGGCGTTGACTACGCGATACCGATAACCGGAGAGCTGGAGTTTCTCCTGGAGTCGAGCCGGGTAGGATTCTTCAGGCGAGACGCCGAGCCCTGCCGTCAAGCTGTCGCCGAAGGCCACGAGGACCCGTTCTTCAGGGCGGAGCGCGGCATTGGACGGAGGCGGCGCCTTGGTGCCGGGCCGCGCGTCCACGCTCGTGCCCTGGATTTTGGGCACGGGCTTGCCGAGCTGCTCATCGCAGGACCACAGCCCTCCGCCGAGCAGCGCGACGAGGCAGACGATTCTAAGTAATTGATCCATGCTTCTGTATAATAGGGGGCATGATCGCAATCCGCAACCTTTCCATGCGGCTGGTCAGCGGCGGCCGCGAAGTCTCCATCCTGCATGACATCTCGCTCGATGTTCCCGCCAAACAGTTTCTCGCCATCATCGGACCGTCCGGAAGCGGGAAGTCCACCTTGCTGGGGCTCATCGGCGGCATGGACACTCCCTCGTCCGGCACCATCTCCATTGACGGGCGGGACATCACGAAGTTGTCGGACGACGAGCTCTCGCGGTTGCGCCTGCAGAAGATCGGCTATGTGTTCCAGTCGTTCCATTTGATCCCCACCCTGACCGCGCGTGAGAACATTGCGGTTCCGATGGAGCTGGCCGGCGATCCCGAGGCCAACGCGAAAGCGGACGAACTGCTGCGGGCAGTCGGGCTCGAATCGCGCGGCCATCACTATCCGGTGCAGCTCTCCGGTGGCGAGCAGCAACGGGTAGCCGTCGCGCGGGCGTTCGCGAACCGTCCGGCGATCCTGCTCGCCGACGAGCCGACTGGCAACCTGGACACGACCACCGGTGAACAAGTGATCGAGCTGATCATCCGCCTGAACCGGGACCACGGCAGCACGCTGGTCCTCGTCACGCACGATCCGGCCCTGGCGGCCCACGCCGACCGGATCGTCCGGCTCCGCGATGGGCGGATCGCGTCGGACGACCTGCAGCATCACGCGTCCGGTGCCGACCCATGAGCGCGTTCGTCTCCAGAATGGCCTGGCGGGAGACTCGCGCGGCCTGGCGGCAGTTCACGTATTTCTTCGTCTGCATCGCGCTCGGCGTGACGGCCCTGGTCGGCGTGGGCCTTTTCGCCGTGAACCTCGAACGCGCCATCCAGCGCGAGGCCCGCAGTCTCATGGCCGCCGATGTGGAGCTGCGGACGACGCGGCCGCTGACACCCGAAGCGGAAGCAATCCTGATGAAGCTCGACAGCCGCGGCATCGCCCGCATGCAGGTCAGCGAACTGGTGGCGATGGCTGCGGTGCCCTCCGGGACGCAGCTCGTCGAGCTCAAAGCCGTGGAGCCGGGCTACCCGTTCTACGGAAAGCTGCGGGCCGACCCTGAGGATGCCCTGGCGACGCTGTTCACCGGTGCCCATGCGCTGGCCGAGGCGACCTTGCTGATCCGGCTCAATCTGGAGGTCGGGGACACGCTCAGGATCGGCCACGCGGAGTTCCGAATCACCGGCGTCCTGAAGAAAGAGCCGGATCGAGCGGCCGGCGCGTTCAGCTTTGGCCCTCGCGTGTTGATTTCCCGGCAAGGCCTGGAGGCGACCGGGCTTGTCCAGCCGGGAAGCCGCGTGACGCACCGGCATCTGCTGAAACTGCCTGAGGCCCTGAGTTCGAAGGCTGTTCAAGTGGAGTTGGCCGCGACATTCCCGGACAAGACCGTGCGAGTGAACACGTACCAGGACGCCCAGCCGATGCTGCGGCGCTTCCTCCGGCAGCTCACGATGTACCTGGGCCTGGTCGGGCTCATCGCGCTCATGGTCGGCGGGATCGGTGTGGCCAGCAGCGTCCGCGCGTTCTTGAAGGAGAAGCTCGAGACCATCGCCGTGCTCAAGGCGATCGGCGCCGAATCCGGCACGATCCTGCGCGTCTACCTGACCCAAACGTTTTTGTTGGGCGTGCTGGGGTGCCTGGCCGGGGCGGCCTTGGGGGCGGCCTTTCAGGTCGTCTTGCCCCCGTTGCTGAAGGCCTGGCTGCCGATCGAACTGGAGTTCCGCCTGGCCCTGCTGCCGTTCGTGCGAGGGGTGGGCATGGGGCTCTTGACGACCGTCCTGTTTGCCCTCTGGCCTCTGTTGGAGGTGCGGCACGTGCGGCCGAACCTGATCCTCCGCCGGGAAGTGGCCGACGAACCGACGGGATCGCCGGGACGAATGGCGTGGGCGATCAGCGGCCTCCTGGCGCTGGCCTTGGCCGGACTGGCCCTCTGGCAGGCCGGATCATGGCGGGCCGCCGGCCTGTTCATCGGGGCGTTGGCGGCGGCGCTGGCTCTCTTGAACGCGACGGCGTGGCTGGTAGTGCGACTGGCCAGACGAGTCCCGCGATGGCGTACTTTGGCATGGAGGCAGGGACTGGCCAATCTGTATCGTCCCGGGAGCCAGTCCCAGACCGTCCTGGTCTCGGTGGGAGTCGGTGTGATGGTCATCCTGGCGATTCACCTCGTGGAGCGGAACATCTTGAGGGAAATCGGCGAGAACGTACCCACCGACGCGCCGACGTTCTTCTTCATCGATGTCCAGCCGGATCAGCGCGATGCGTTCGAGCGCTTGCTTGTGGAGCACGGTCACACAGACGCGCGGCTCACGCCCCTCGTACGGTCGAGACTGTGGGCCCTGAACGGGCAGCCGGTTCGCCGCGAGTCCTACGAGGATCGCGAACATGGCTGGTACTTCACGCGCGAGTACGTGCTGACGTTCCTGAACGAGCTCCCGAAGGGGAACGCCATCACAAAGGGACAGTGGTGGGATGGCGGAGGATCGTCAAGCCTGCCGCGGGTGTCCGTCGAAGAAGAAGCTGCCCGCCGCTTGGGCCTCGACCTCGGCACGACGGTGGAATTCGACATCCAGGGCGCCAAGATCTCCGGCAGGATCACCAGCATCAGGAAGGTGGAGTGGGGGAACATGTCCACGAACTTTTATTTCATTTTCGAGCCGGGTGCGCTGGAGGGCGCACCCATGACCTACGTTGCCACGACGCGCGTGGAGCCTCAGGAGGAGGTCCCGTTGCAGCGCGCCGTGGTCGCTGCCTTCCCCAACGTTTCGGCGATCAATATCCGGGCCGTCCTGGACTCCGTGGCGCAGGTGGTGGACCGGATCAGCCTGGTGATCCGCTTCATGGCGGGGTTGAGCATCCTCGCGGGGGCCGTCGTTCTGGCCGGCGCCTTGGCCGCGACCAGGTTCCGCCGGATCTATGAGGCGATGGTCTTCAAGGCTGTAGGCGCCACGCGCCGGGTCCTGGCCACAACCTTTGCCGTGGAGTACGCGTTGCTGGGGGCCGCGGCCGGTGTGATCGGCGCGGGCCTGGCGACCGGGCTGGCCTGGGGTGTCGGACATTGGATCTTGGACGTGAAGTGGCTGTTCCAGCCCGTGGCCTTAGCCTGGGGGATCGGCGCGACGATCGCGGGGACGGTGCTCGTCGGCTTCCTCTCGACGTACCGCATTCTCGGCCAGAAACCCCTGCCGGTGCTGAGGCGGGAGTAACGGGGGACAACGCCGATGCCGGAGAAGAAGGAATCCGCCGTGTTGCTGGTGTCCTGCAAAGACCGCAAGGGGATCGTGGCGCGGGTAGCAGGCTTCATCCACGATTTCGGCGGCAATATTCTGGATTCGGACCATCATACAGACCGTGAGACCGGTGATTTCCTGATGAGGACCGACTTTGCCTTGGAAGGGTTCCAGGTTCCCCCAGAAGACATCGAGTCAGCCTTCGCGCCGGTCGCCAAGTCGTTCGAGATGCGGTACGAAGTGCATTTCACCCATCATCGGCCTCGTGTGGCTATCATGGTGTCAAAGCAAGACCACTGCCTGGCGGATCTGCTGCAACGCCAACGCCGCGGCGAGCTGGAAATCGAGATTCCGGTCATCATCTCCAATCACGACACCTGCGGCATGTGGGCCGAGCTTTTCAAGATTCCGTTCCAGGTGTTTCCTGTGACCAAGGAGACCAAGCGCGAGCAGGAAAAGCAGGTTCTCTCCGCGCTCAAGCCGCATCGTGTTGACCTCGTCGTGATGGCGCGGTACATGCAGGTCTTGACCGCTGACTTTCTGGCTGAGGTGGGATGCCCGGTGATCAACATTCATCATTCCTTCCTCCCGGCCTTCGTTGGCGCTAACCCGTACCGCCAGGCCTATGAGCGGGGCGTGAAGCTCATCGGGGCGACCGCCCATTACGCCACGGAGGTGCTCGACGAAGGACCGATCATCGAGCAGGACGTGGTCCGGGTCGGGCATCGGGACACGGTGGAGGATTTGATCCGGAAAGGGCGCGATCTGGAGGAAATCGTCCTGGCGCGGGCCGTGCGTACACACGTCGAGCACCGAGTGCTGGTCTACGGCAAGAAAACCGTCGTCTTCGACTGAGGACTGTGAGAGAATTCCGATCGTGACGGGTACGGCTATCATCATTCTGGCTCTGGTGACGGGCCTGGCGGTCGGGGCATGGCTCGGATACCTTCTTGCAAAGAGGGAGGAGGCCCAAACCAAAGGTCAATTAGCTGATACGTTCAAAGCGTTGGCTGCCGATGCGCTCAGAGGCAGCAATGAGACTTTCATAGGCCAAGCGACGCAAGCCTTGAAGACTGTCAAGGCAGAAGCCGAAGGAGATCTGGCTCAGCGTCAACAGGCGATCGAAGGTCTCGTCAAGCCGCTTAACGAAGCCCTCCAGCGATACGAAATCCAGATTGCCAATATGGAACGAGCGCGGCAGTCCGCGTATGGCGGATTGGATCAGCACCTCAAGACGCTGGCGCAGGCTCACGAACGGCTGCAGCAAGAGACCGGCAACTTGGTGAAGGCCCTGAGATCGCCGCAAGTACGAGGGCAATGGGGGGAAATCACCCTCAAGCGTGTGGCGGAACTGGCCGGCATGGTTGAGCACTGCGATTTCATCGAGCAGGAGACTGTTGAAGGGGAGGCTGGTCGGTTGCGGCCCGATATGATCGTCCAGTTGCCGGCCGGCCGCCAGGTTGTCGTGGACGCCAAGGCGGTCCTGGCTGCGTACTTGGAGGCCGTGGAGGCTCAAGACGATGGAGTGCGGAAGGAACGGCTCCGGCAGCATGCCGCGCAAGTTCGTGCGCGCATGGAGCAATTGAGCGCTAAAGCCTATTGGAGTCAATTTCAGCAAGCTCCGGAGTTCGTTGTGCTGTTCCTGCCGGGCGAGCAATTTCTGGGAGCCGCCCTCGAACAGGACCACACCCTCATTGAAGATGGGTTCGAGAAGCGTGTGGTGATCGCTACGCCTACGACGTTGATCGCGTTGCTGCGGGCCGTGGCGTATGGCTGGCGGCAGGAGCAACTGGCGGAGAATGCCCAGGCCATCAGCGCGCTCGGTAAGGATCTGTTTGAGCGCATGGCGGTGCTGACGGAGCATCTGTCTGATGTGGGAGCAGCCCTCAACAAGGGCGTGACCGCTTACAACAAGGCGATCGGTTCGCTGGAAGCGCGTGTGCTGCCGTCGGCTCGTCGATTCAAGGATCTCGGCATCGGATCGGAAAATGACATCCCCAAACTTGAAGCGATCGAGCAGGCTGCCCGTCCCGTGCCGGAGGCCCCCGATCAATAATTGAGAAAGGAGGGAGGACGATGAAGAGTCGCTTCCAGATCGCCGGCCATCCCATTCATGTCATGATCGTGGGCGTCCCGATCGGTCTCTACACGGCCGCGTTCGTCGCCGATGCGGTCTACGTGTTGGTACATGACGCGTTCTGGTACCGCATGGCGTTCTGGTGCATCGCGCTGGGCTTGCTGGGCAATCTGGGCGCGGTGGTGACAGGCCTGCCTGATTTCTTCGCCATCAAGAAGAACGTGCCGACGGCCTGGAACGCCGCGACGACGCACCTGGTGATAGGTCTCGGGCTCGTGCTGCTCTACGCCATCAACTTCGCCTTGCACAACTGGGGGGATCCGCTTGCTAGAGGGGACTCGCTCCTCCCGTTCCTCCTGAGCTTGGTCGGCGCGTGCCTGTTGGGCCTGCAAGGGTGGTACGGCGGAGAGCTGGTCTTCCGCCACAAGGTCGGGGTTGAGGACGCGGCGGCCGGCACGATGCACGACGTGCACCCAAAGCGAAAAGGGGATCACTGAGAGCCCTGTCTGGACGAGGGGCTTGCATCCGCCCTGGAGCCTGTGGTAGCGTTGGACCGCTATTCATCGCTGAAGGGGTCTGGTGGTGAAGAGCCGAGAGAGGAAAGACCCCAGCGCGATTGTGCCTTGCAGTAGGGATCTGATCGGAAAGCCTGCCCGGAAAGACGCTGACGTCTGTGCGCCTTCGGTGCTCCCCTTGCCCCTCTTGTTCCTTACTCCCAAGACCGCATCGCATCAGTAAAGGAGGTACCCGATGGGTACAAAGTTGTATGTGGGCGGCCTGCCCTATTCATCCACCGAGCAACAGCTTCAGGAGCTGTTCTCACAGCAAGGGTCGGTGACGTCGGCCAAGATCATCACGGACCGGTACACCGGCCAGTCACGCGGCTTCGGATTCGTGGAGATGGCAACCGGTGAAGAGGCCCAGAAGGCGATCACGGCGCTGAACGGGACTCAACTGGATGGCCGGACGATCACCGTGAACGAGGCCAGGCCCCAGGAGAATCGCCCCGGCGGTGGGGGAGGAGGGGGTGCTGATCGCGGAGGGGAGCGACGCTGGTAATCGAGCTCCTCAAGAAAACCGTCAGCGAACAATGAAGGGGCAGGGATACCGACCGTCGGTGTCCCTGCCTTTTTTGAATCCCGGTAGTGTCCAGTCCGCAGGCTTTTTCAGAGCCCCCCTCGGATGAAGGACCACACAATCGGTCCTGCGGACATTGGCGAGCGGAGCCGGCGCTACGGCATCCGCGAGGGCGCCTTCCAGGCTGTCATGGTGGGCGGAGGGGAAAACTACCTGTCCGCCTTTGCGCTGCTGCTCCACGCCTCCGCATTCCAGATCGGTCTCCTCTCGGCCCTTCCCCAGCTTGTAGGGACGTGGGCTCAACTGTTCTCCGTCAAGGTCCTGAACCGGTTCCACCATCGCAAGGCTCTCATCCTGGTCGGGGCGGCGGGGCAGGCGGTGGTCTGGCTGCCCCTTCTGGCCCTGCCCCTCGTGTTTCTGGAACACGCCCCGTGGCTGTTGATCGCCTGCGCGGTGACCTATGTCGCGATGGGGCACTTTGCCATCCCGGCCTGGAACAGCTTGATCACGGGCCTCGTCGATCCCGATCAGCGGGGGGCGTATTTCGGTCACCGGGCCAGGGTCATGACCGTCACCAGCTTTTGCGCCTTGTGCGGGGCCGGTCTGCTGCTCCATGCGGCCGAATCGTGGGAGAAGCCGTGGGCCGGCTTTGCGATCGTCTTCCTGCTGGCGGCTGCCGCCCGCGGCGTCTCCACAAGCTATCTTGCCCGGATCGAGGAGTCGACCGAGTCCGTGACGCGCGAAGCCCAGTTCCGCCTGCTAGAGTTCCTGCGGCGGGAGCGCGGGTCGAACTTCCAGCGGTTTCTGGTCTTTTCCGGGCTCTTGCACGTCAGCGTGCTGATCGCCGGCCCGTATTTCGTGGTCTACCTCCTGAACGATCTCCATTTCACCTATCTGCAATATACGGCGTGGTTGGCCGCCGGCATCCTGGGCCAATTCGTCACCCTGAAACCGTGGGGCCGGCTCGGAGATCGCTATGGGAACAAAAAAGTTCTGGTGGCGACAGGGCTCCTGGTGCCGTTCCTCCCAATGCTGTACGTCATCAGCACGGATTTTTACTACCTGGTTGGGGTCAACTTCCTCGGCGGGGTGATCTGGGCAGGGCTGTCGCTGGGGCTGCAGAACTACGTATTCGACGCCGTCCGCCCCGAGGATCGGGCGAAGGGCGTCGCGGTGTGGAATGCCGTGAATGCCTTGGGCTGGCTCCTGGGCGCCATGATCGGGAGCTGGCTGGCGGCCATCGTCCCCGCGGAGCTCGACCTGCTCGGGTGGCGCCTGGGCCTGGTCTCCAATCTGCCGTTCGTCTTCTTCATCTCCGGGGTCTGCCGGCTGGTCGTCTCGCTGAGCCTGCTCGGCACGTTCCGGGAGACGCGCCGCGTGGAGCCGATCTCGCACCGCGACCTGGTGGCGGAGCTCCCGTTGATCAAGCCGCTGGCCGACACGTTCGGGGGCGGGGACCGGCGGGAGTAAAACCGTGGTATGATGGAAGCGTGGAGGTGCCGAGCATGGCGCACGAGACGATCCTCCTCCACGGGCACGTCATCGACTCCTTGCTGTTGCCCAAGGTCTTGGACCTCATCCTCCAGTACGGCGGGTCTTTCGAAATCGCCCACATCCGTATCGGAAAGACCCGTGAGGAGCCCTCCGACGCGCGCATCATCGTCCATGCCGAGTCCCCCGAACGGCTGGCGGAGATCATCGCGGCGGTCCAGGCGCACGGCGCGGCGGTCGAGAAGGAAGCGGACTGCCAATGGCAGGAGGCTCCGGCGGACGGTGTTTTCCCGGACGACTTCTACGTCACGACCCACCTGCCGACCGAGGTGCGCGTGCACGGCAAGTGGGCTCCGGTGAAGGGGATCGAGATGGATCTCGGCATACGGCTCGATCGGAATGACCTTGCCCCGCATACGGTGCCGATGGCCGAAGTCTGCAAGGGGGATCGGATCGCAGTCGGGCACGAAGGGGTCCGGGTGGCTCCGCTGGAGCGGCCCGAGCATCTGGACGTGTTCGGGTTCATGAGCGCCCAGATTTCCTCCGAGCGGCCCCACGGTCACCTCATCGTCGGCATCGCGCGCCGCATGCAGGCGTTACGAAAAAGTGAGGCTAAGATTCTCCTGGCCGGCGGCCCCGCTATCATCCATGGCGGAGGTCGCGAGCCCCTGGCCTGGCTGATCGAAGCAGGCTACATCCACGTGCTCTTCTGCGGCAACGCGCTGCCCGCGCATGACATGGAGGCCCACCTCTACGGCACGTCGTTGGGGCTCCATCTCCAAGGCGGGTCGCTGGCCCATCACGGCCACGAGCACCATCTGCGGACGATCAACCGCATCCGGGCCATCGGGAGCATCGAGGAGGCGGTGCGTCAGGGGGTCATCACGACCGGAATCATGGCCGCCTGCGTGCGGCGCGGGGTGAAGGTCGTGATGGCCGGCACGGTCCGGGACGACGGCCCGCTGCCCGGCGTGATCACGGATTCGGTCCAAGCGCAGGCCGCGATGCGCGCCGCCCTGCCTGGTGTCGAGCTAGCCCTGCTCGTGGCCTCGACGCTGCACGCCGTCGCGACCGGCAACTTGTTGCCCGCGTCGGTGCCGACGGTCTGCGTGGACGTGAACCCGGCGGTACCCACCAAGCTGGCCGACCGCGGGAGCTTGCAGGCCATCGGCCTGGTGATGGACGCTGCGTCGTTCCTCCGGGATCTGGCGCGCCAATTGGGGTGGAAGGAATGAGCCGCTTACTGGTGTGCCCGCCGGACCATTATCAGATCGCCTACGAGATCAATCCCTGGATGAACGTCAAGCGGGGGGCCGATCCCATGGTGGCGCGCGTGCAGTGGGCTGCCCTGGTGGCAGTACTGGAGAAGGACTGCGGCGCGACGCTCGAACGGACCGAGCCGGTCGCGGGCCTGCCGGACATGGTCTTTACCGCCAACGCCGGGATCGTGGCGGGTCGCACGGTGGTCCTCAGCCAGTTTCGCTATCCGGAGCGGCGGCCCGAGGAAACGCCGTTCGAGCGGTGGTTCGAGGCGCACGGCTATCAAGTCAAGCGGCTGCCGCCTGGTCTCTACTTTGAGGGAGCAGGGGATATGTTAGGGACCCGGGACGTGTGGTTCGGGGGCTATCTCCAACGGACCGACATCCGCGCATACCGCCACGTTGGAGAGTTCCTGGGGCGAGAGATCCTGCCGTTGGAACTCGTGGACCCGCGGTTCTATCACCTGGATACCTGCTTCTGCCCGCTGTCAGGAGGCGAGGTGGTCTGGTTTCCGGGCGCGTTCGACCGCTACGGGCAAGCTGCGGTCATGGAGCGCTTCCCTACAGAGAAAAGGATCGCGGTTCCCGAAGAGGAGGCGGTGCGCTTCGCCTGCAATGAGGTCTGTATCGGGAAGCGCGTCGTCATCCCGGAGGGCAGTCCTATCAC
>JAXIOW010000138.1:0-3661 GCA_045403215.1 Nitrospirales bacterium
ACAGGCTGGATCAGCGCCGTGCCGTCCTGGGGATCATCTGCGAGCGTCAGCACGTCATAGGCCATGCGCCCATCCGCCCCATCATGACGGTACACCTGCTTGCGTCCCGGCCATGTCGCCTTTCCCTCGGAGCGCTTGCGGCAGGCGCGACCCGCATACTCCTGGAGCTTGTACGCGCAGTCCAGGTACGGCGCATCGGAGGACGTCGTCATGTGAGTGCCGACGGCGAAGGAGTCGATCGGGGCGTTGACGGCCATCAGCTCCTGCAAGGCATACTCATCCAGGTTGCCGCTGGCCACGATCCGGACGCCCGGCAAGCCCCCGTCATTTAAAATGCGCCGCACCAGGCGCGCGTGGTCGGCCAGGTTCCCGCTGTCCAACCGGACGGCTTTGATGGTGATGCCCCGCTTCTGCAGGCGCGGCGCGAGCGCCACCACCTTGCGGGCCGCCGCCTCCGTGTCGTAGGTGTCGAGGAGGAGCACGACATGATCCGGCTGCGCCAGGGCGAAATGCTCGAACGCCTCCATCTCGTCCTCGTGCGCCTGAATGAACGAGTGGGCCACCGTGCCGTACACCGGCACGCCGAAGAGGGCTCCCGCCTGCACGGTGGCCGTCCCGGAGAAACCGACGAGGTAGCTGGCGCGGGCCGCGAGCAGGCCGGCCTCCTCGCCGTGGGCCCTTCGCAGCCCGAAGTCCACCAACTCCTTCCCCGGCGCGGCCAGCACCACGCGCACGGCCTTCGACGCGATCAGCGTCTGAAAATGGAGGAGATTGATCAGGCGGGTCTCCACCAGTTGCGCCTGCGGGAGCGGGGCCGTCACGCGCAGGATCGGCTCGTCGGGAAAGAAGACGGTCCCTTCCGGCATGGCGTGCACGTCGCCCGTGAAGCAAAACTGTGTCAAGTATTGCACCAGCGCCGTGCTGAAGCGACCGCTTTGGGCGATCCACTCCAGCTCCCCCGGCGTGAAGCGCAGGTTCTCCAGATAGCTCAGCGCCTGCTCAAGGCCGGCCGCGACGAGGAATCCGCGACGAGGCGGCAGCTTGCGCACGAAGAACTCGAAGACCGCTGTGTCCTCCATGCGCTGCTGGAGATACCCCTGCAGCATGGTGAGCTGGTAGAGATCGGTCAGGAGCGCGCTAGACGGCGGACTCATGCGGCCAGGTTCTCCAACCGGATCGGCACCGCTCCCAGGCGGATCATCTCTTCCTCGGCCTTGCGACCATCGTCCGGCTTCAGGTTCACCGCCCGGAGCCCATCCATAAGGAGGCAGACGGCATAGCCGCGTGTGATCGCGTCCCTGACCGTGTTCAGCACGCAATAGTCGGTCGCCAGCCCGCCGATGAAGAGGCACCGCACGCCGGCCTCGCGCAGACGCTCGTCCAGGGTCGTCCCCTCGAAGGCTGAATAGGCCTCTTTCTTGGGGTCAGTGGCTTTTGAAATGACTATCGTGGATGGTGGGACATGAAAGTCGGGATGGAACTCCGCGCCCTTCGTGTCCACCACGCAGTGGACGGGCCAGATGCCCCCCTGCTCGCGAAACGAACAGTGATCGGAGGGATGCCAGTCCCGCGAGGCGAAGATCGGTAAGCCGCGCGTACGAAACGCGACCCCATAGCGGTTCAGGGCCGGGACGATCTCGTCGCCTCGCGGGACTCCAAGGGCGCCTCCAGGCAGGAAATCGTTCTGGACATCTGCGACCAGCAGGCCATCGCCGGGATGGAGGTCCACGACAATCCTCCCCGATCGTTATTCCTCATTGTCTACCCAAAACGGCGCATAAGACAACTTTGTACCTTCCACCCGTAAGCGATGCCGAAAGAGTCCTGATGCATTCTGATTCATGCATGTTTCTCCGTCACCCTCTTCCAGACCCAGTAGACCGGCATGCCCAGCAGGACAAGGATCAAGCCGGGCCAGGTGTATTGCGGCTTGTAGCGGAGCAACTGGATCTCAATGAACAGCGCCATCACGATATAGACGGCGGGCAACACCGGGTAGCCCCAGGTCCTATAGGGGCGTGCCATCCCGGGCCTGGTCCGGCGCAGCACGAAGATCCCGCCGATAGTCAGGATGTAGAACAGCAGGACCGAGAAGATCAGGAAATCCAGCAGCTGCCCGTAGGTGCCGGACAGGCACAGCGCCGAGGCCCACGCGCCCTGCACCAGCAACGCCAGCGCGGGCGAGAGATTCCGGTTCAGCGTCCCCACGCTCGCGAAGAACATGCGGTCCCGCGCCATGGCGTAGTAGATGCGCGCCCCGGCCAGGATCAGGCCGTTGTTGCAGCCGAATGTGGAGATCATGACCGCGAGGGCCATGAGCACCCCGCCGCTGTGGCCGAAGGCGACGTCGGCCACGGCGGTCGCGACGCGATCCTCCGCGGCGAACTGGATGCCGCGGTCCAGCACGGTGGCCCCGTCGGGCGCGCCCCGGAGGGGCAGCACGCACAGGTACGCCACGTTGGTCAAGAGATAGATCGCGATGACCAGGCCCGTGCCAAGCGCCAGCGCGCGCGGGAGGGTCCGCTCGGGGTCTCTCACTTCGCCCGCCACGAACGTCACGTTGTTCCACGCGTCGGCGGCGAAGAGCGAGCCGACCATGGCCACGCCGATCACCGTCAGCAGGCCGAGCCAGTCTTCCCCGCCGACCCCGGCGCCCGGCTGGACGGGCTCCCAGAAGCGCCCGAAATTGGCGGTGAGCGCGGTGTCCGTGGCAAAGGCAACGCCCAGCACGATCACCCCCACCAGCGCGCCGGTCTTGGTGAGCGTCAGAACGTTCTGCACCAGCGCGCCGGTCCGGATCCCTTTTAGATTTACCCACGTCAGGACGATGATGGAGAGAATCGCTAGGAAATTTTGGGTGTTCAGCCCGACCGTGTAGGGGCCCAATTCGCCGAACCACAGGCGGTACGGCCCGAACGTGCCGATCTGCCACAGCCAGGCCGCTGAGGAGAACCAAGGGATGAGCACGCCCGTGAACTTGGCGAAGGCGATCGCCACGGCAGCGATGGTGGCGGTCTGGATGACCAGCAGCATCGTCCAGCCGTACAGGAATCCCCAGAGCGGCCCAAACGCCTCACGCAGGTAGACGTACTGCCCTCCCGCCGCCGGCATCGCCGCGGCCAGCTCGCCATAGCACAGGGCGCCGATCACGGTCATGGCCCCCGTGACGAGCCAGACGACCAGGAGGAGGCCGGGACTGTGGACCTGCCGCGCGATGTCGGCCGAGACGATGAAGATGCCCGAGCCCACCATCGAGCCGACGACGATCATGGTCGCGTCGAGCAAGCCCAGGCTGCGGACGAGCGCGCCCGCGCCGGTCCGTTCCGCGGGCGCGGCTGCTGCGGCCGTCCCGTCGCTCACCGAGGCTTCACCGCTGCCTGAGGCGACCTAGAGATTAACCCATGCGTCGGGTATAATGCGTTCGCCATGGTGAAGCTACGCGACCACGAGAAGATGAAAGGGCTCTGGCCTCCCAAGTTCGAAGGGCCTCACGGCTTTTGGGACAAGGAGCATCCGGGGGAGGAGTGGGGCGACCTCTTTCAAGTGAAATGGGTCGAGCCCAACCGCAAGGGCGAGCAGCCGTTCGTGAAGCTCATCGTGCACTGGGATGACGTGGACTTCAGGAGCGTGCTCTGCAGCGAGGATACCGCATTTCTGAAAC
>JAXIOW010000038.1:0-7162 GCA_045403215.1 Nitrospirales bacterium
GAGACGGTCAACCGTCAAGACTGCCGCTATTGTGGCAATGCCTACCTGAACGGGGGCATCGGTGCCACCGTGGAGACCCACTGGGTGCGGCATGAAATGTACTTTGCCTTCGCCGAACTGGACGCCAATTACAGTCATGCCTTCGACGAAAATCACCGAGTTGGTGGCGGCGGCACGGTGGGCCTGCTTGCCGATCTCACTGAGCGGTGGAAGATTCTGCTCTCGACGACGTATCTCCGCTATCCGCTCGGCGAAGACTCCGACGATTGGCGGGCGTCATTCCAGCAGCGGTTCACGATACAGAAAGATCTGGCCCTGCGACTGGAATTCAACCACCGGAGGCGGGACAATGAAGCGGTGCTGTCCGTTCAGGTCTACTTCTAGGAGGAGAGCGTTCCGTGCTTGATCAGCTCCTGGTCTACCATCCGGCACCATGGGAGGATAGGGACTGGGCCCGCCTCAGCGGGCTTCCCCTCGAGGAAGTCTGGTTCCAGACCCAGGATGGGCTCCGCCTGTTCGGCTGGTATGTGCCGGCCACGGGCCTTCCAGCGGTGCTGCTGTGGTGTCACGGGAACGCCGGCAACATCATCCACCGCCTGGAGAACCTGGCGGCGCTCCACAGGATGGGACTGTCCGTATTTCTCTTCGACTATCGCGGCTACGGGCGAAGTGAGGGCATGCCCTCAGAGCCCGGACTCTACCTGGATGCGCGGGCCGCCTATGAGGTCCTCGCCAAGGCCAAGCAGGTCCCTCCGGAACGGATCGTGCTCTTCGGCCGGTCCCTGGGCGCGGCGGTGGCCGGCACCCTGGCAGGCCAACAACCGGCGGCCGGCCTGATCCTGGAGTCCGCGTTCCCCTCCGTCGAGGCGCTGGCCCGGTACCATTACTGGGGGCTCCCCATGCATTGGCTGGTGGGCGCCGAGTTCAATCTGGCCGACAGATTGCGACAACTGCGCCTGCCGGTCCTCGTCGTCCACGGAGACCGCGACAGCCTCGTGCCGCTTCGACTGGGGCAGGCGGTCTTCGACGCGGCAAACTCGCCCAAGGACCTGTACGTCGTCCACGGGGCTGACCACAACGATCTGGTGAGGATCGGGGGCGCCCCATACTTCGAGCGCATCCGGCGCTTCGTGAAAGACGTCATCGGATAAGGCAGGGCAACGCTTGTCTGGGGTGCCGCGACCTGCTATAGTCGCTCTATTATGCCCATAGAACCGCAGTACATCGTGGTGGATCAGAAGACCTTCATCAAGGAGGACTTGGTGCTGGACAACCACGTGTACAAAAACTGCCAGATTGACAAGTGCCGGCTCTACTACAGCGGCGGGCCGTTCGAGCTGATCGACACGCACATCACGGAATCGGAGCTCGTCCTGAACCAGCCCGCCAAGAACATCTACGCGGCCATCCAGATCTTCCGCTCCAAGTCGCCCGGCTCAACCGTCGTCTTCGAATAAGAGCGTTAATCGTTATTCGTTAAACGTAGCTGCTGTTCCGATTAACGGTTAACGTTTCACGTTTAACGTCCTCAGTCACGGGCACGGCTTTTTCTGTACCTTCCCCTCCGCGACCCTCGTGTTGCCGCACCGCTTGGTGATTTCTGAGGTTTTGAAGACCGGGTCATTGAATCCCTTCTGCGTAAAGAAGGCGACCCGCTTGGCGAAGGCCACCGGCCACAATTCGCCAGGTGTGGCATAGTGGAGCGAAATCTCCACGTCGAAGGAGGGGGTCGCCTCCGGCGTCGGGAAGGTGAAGGTCTCCACGCGAGTCTCCTCGGCCTTGAGAGTCGTGTCCTCCAGCAGCTTGACCGCATCGTGATCCATCAGTGTCCGATTCCCTTTCGCATCGGCGAAGATGCGACCGTAGATACGTTTCTCTTTATAGACCTCCCGGAGGTTCAGCCCTTTGATGACGGCCTGGAGATACACCTGATTCCAGATCGGGTGCGTGGTGGGCACATTGTGGGGGACCAGGTTTTTCAACTTGACGGTCAGCTTGGTCTTGGCTCCCTGGACCTCAGTCTCATAGTCCAGGTCGAAGGCCTGCTTGCGAAGGGCCGGGGACTTGCCGTTGAACTCGTGCCCCGCGATGTCCCGCTTCTTCTCCTCGTTCGCCGACGAGTCAAAGCCCTGCGGCATATGGCAGGTCTGGCAGTTCTTCCCTTCCTTGGCCGCTTTGCTGCCTCTCCAGTTCCCGACAGCTTCGGCCGTCGGAACCCCTGGCGGGGCAACGGTATGACAGGCAAGGCAGAGGTCCGATTTCTTGAAGATATCCAGGTACTGCGAATCGTGCGCCTTGCTCTCAAGGAAGTCCTTGTAGCCTCCGAAGACGATCCGACCCGGCTCCAATTTAACAGAGGGATGGCCTTTCACATTCGGATCCACCGCTTTGATGAGATGGCACTGGATGCAGCCGACCCCCTCGAACGTCGGGTCCCCGGAGATGATTTGCTTGACCATGGAATCGACCAGATCCGAGAACACGAGCGACTGGGGCGCGTGGCAGTTGAGGCAATAGCGCTTGTCCTTTCCCTTGCTCACGTAGTCTTCCAACATGGCTCGGAACGTCGGCGACACAATCGCCCGCGCGATGGTCGACTCCTCGTATTCCTCATTGGCGCGGATGTGGCACTTCTTGCACTTGGAGGAGGCGGGAAATACCCGTTCCGGGGTCATCGGCCCCTCGTCATCCTTGGCGGCGAACGTGCCTTGAAGCCATCCCACCCCTACCCCAAAAACCAGGATGGTGAGACTGATCATGAGCGTCTTCATTTGCCGAGATGTCCATTTCATAGCGTCAGCATGCTCCCTGTCTCGCGATGTTCAGCCACGCACGGGTGGGGTGGCTGTCCTACTAGAGGGGCTTCGTCCTGAACGTCAAGATGCGGGGTTCAGCATACTCAGCGATCAGTTTTTTGACGCGCTCACGTTCCGCGTCCGACTGGAGCGTTTTCAAGTAGCCGGCCAGCAGCGCGGGGGCAGGCTTGGGAATCAGACTGTAGGTCAGGACCGCCTCGATCTGCAGACCTTCGCCCTCTTCGCTCAGCGTCAGCTCGAAGGGGACCCGCTTGGTCGTACCGCCCTTGACCAGGATGTCGCCCAGGGGTTGCTCCAGGAGTTGCTCGTACGGGGTCCCAAACGTCTTCTGGAAGGAACCCAGCGGGCGTCCTTTTCTATCCTTGACGGTGACCGTGAGGAAGAACTGCTTGAGGACGGGATCGCCGTCCGGGAAATTGTGCGGCACGGCGCCGTTCATGACGGCCACCTGGCCACCCACCTTGGTGCCGTTCTTTTTGGCGTCCACCTCGAGGCGCGGCATCCACTCGGCCTGCAGGTTCCGGTTCTTCAGCATCAATCCGGGGATCACGATACCGCGGAAGTAATGGCGGCCGATCTCGCGTGTCATGGCCCCACGCTTCGACGTCGAACTGCCCGTCGACTGCTCCATGTGGCAGGACTGGCACACGGTGCCTTCCAGAATCTCGCTGTCAATGGTCGGGCTCCGGTTGTCACGCAGCTTTTCAAAATGACACGAGGTGCAGAAATTCGCGCCCTTGTAGAGGGGGGAGTGGAAGGAGGTGTGGACCATGTTGTCTTCCGGGTCCTTGAATGGACCGTACATGGCCTTGCCGGCCTTCAGTAGAAAGGACGGGATCTTCTTGGGATCGTCGGCCAGTTTTTCGACCAGGTGGCAGGAGGCGCAACTGATGCCTTCGACCGTGACCTTGCCGGACAGAACCTGTTCGACGATCCGGTCCGTGTGCTGCGGGAAGATCGTCACGGCCGGGGCATGGCAGGAGAGGCACTGTTGCTTCTTGGCCGCGCTGGGATTGGTCTGCAGCCAGACCCCCATCACGGCGCGGAAGACCGGCGAGGGCAACGCTGTCCCGTGCAACAGCGCCGCGTCCACCCGGCCCATCAGCTTGAGGTCCATCGTCAACTCGCGCAGGCCGGCCATCTCCTCGTAGTGTCGATCATGGCATTGCCGGCAGACCTCCGAGCGGACGAAGACGCTTTCGATCTCCTCGATCCAGGGTTCTTTCGGGGTTTTCTTGTCCTGCCCGGCTCCCTCTTGAAACAGGGCAGTGCCGAACCCGACCAGCAGGAAGGCCGCCAGGCCCGCCAGTAGTGCTCCACATCTCTTGCCGGCTCTCCGCATGCGCTCGAATCCAGACGAGGCCCGCGCTAATCCGTGCGCTTGGGCGCGAAATGGAAGTTCATCTGCCCGGCCTGGCCCTGATTTTCCGGATTGGTGGGCTCCCATGTGCCGATCGTGAAATTGCCCTGAGGGAGCACCTCGGCCATCAGCCGCCCGAAGTCTTCAAGGGTGCGGACCGGCTTTTTATTGATCTCGGCGATGACTGCGCCCACCTTGATGCCGGCCAACTCCGCCAGACTGTCGCCGATCACCTCGAAGACCGCGACGCCTTCGGCCGACCGGAGGTTGAGCTCCTTGCGGATGTCCTCGGTGACCGGTCCGACGATCAGCCCAAACTCCTCAGCCATCGCGATGATGTCCTTCTGCTTCTTGTCCGTCGCCTTGTCCGGCGTCAGCACCACGCTTTTCTTGTCGGTCGCCGCGTTCGACGCCGCGTGAGCGACGCCCACCAGGCCGAACACGACCAAGCCGGTCAAGACGATTCTCAGGTAATGCATCAGGTTCAGCTCTCCTTCTTCTCGGCTCGCTCAGAGGGGACCGGATCAATGATCAACTGAAACCAGGGCGCGACAGCCTTTTGCCCGTTGCGCTCCTTGTTTTCTCCGTTCCAGACCGCAAAGGCGATCGTCTGCATGCGACCGGGTCCGAACGAGGCGTCGTTGTCGGGATCCCGCGTCTCCATGGGGCGCTTGAAGACCACCCTCCAGCGTCCCTGCTCCCAAACGGCGTTCCCCTGCACGGTCCCCTGTCCGCGTTTGCTGGTGAGCGTGCTGAAGCCCCCGCCCAACAGGTCCTCGATCGAGGAGGCCCGGCGCGGGATGACTTCAAAGCGCCGGATTTGTCCCTCATCACCGCCCGCCTTGCGTTCCTCCTCCTTCGCCTTGCGGCGGTCGATATCGGTCTGCCAGTCGGCCTTCCAATGCCAGATGTTCAAATAGTGATCCAATTGCCCCATGCAGAAGAAGGCCGGGGCGTCCCCCAGCGGAAAGGCGATGGCCGTCCCGTCGCGGAAGGTGCCCGGTGTCAGACGATCGTTCTTGGTGGGATCCTGCCACTCCAGGAGGAAGGCCAATTCCTTGCCGTTATGGAGGGCGCGGACCGTCAGCGATTTGATGGTCGGATAAGGCAGGCTCGGCCGCGTGATGACCTGGCCGCTGAGCGGAATGACCATCGTGGTCGCCTTGCTCCAATCCGGTGACTTCGGATCAAAGGGCAGGTCGCCAGGGATGTAATAGGAGCGGATGAAGAGCCCCTGCGAGCTGACCACCTGGACGCCGAACCCGTAGAACCCGATCACCAGGAGCAGCAGGGTCATGAGGAGAGCCTGGACCCGGCGACGCGCCTTGGCGGCAGGAGCACTCCAGCCCATCGTCACCCCCATTTACGAACATCAAGGCCTCCCTGACCTGGGGAGGACCAGCGCTACGCTATCACAGCTTCAATCGGCGAATCTTGTTCTCGCCCCGTTCGCAGATGTAGAGGAACCCGTTCTGGTCCAGCGCGAGGCCGGCCGGCGAATTGACCACCGCCTCCACGGCCACGCACCCATCGCCGTGCTTGATCATCTCCTTGTCCACGGCCTTGACGAACTTGGCCATGCCGCACCCGCCCATCGCACCCGAGTCCTTGTAGCCGCTCTCGCCGTTCCCGGCCATCGTGGTGATGATCCCGGTCCCCGCTTCCACGCGACGCACCCGATGGTTCATCGCATCGGAGATGTACAGGTGCCCGAACGGATCGAAGAGCACCGCCTCCGGAGCGTTGAGCATGGCCTGGGTGGCCGGCTTGCCGTCCCCGTCGTAGCCGTAGAAGCAGACGCCCGCGACCGTCGTCACGATTCCCGTCTTCATGTCGATCTTCCGGATGCGGTTGCTGCCCTTATCCGCCACGTAGACGTCGTCATGCGCATCCACGGTGATGGCGACCGGATCATGGAACCGGACCTCGGCTCCCGGCTTTCCGTCGTCCCGATACAGGCTCATGTCCACGCCGTCCGGCGAACATTCCGGACGCAACCAGCCATGGTCGTCGCTGAAATCGATCCCGATGGCGTCCCCAGAGAGGACCACGAGACTCTTGGCAATCAACGGACTGTCCCGGTCGTCGTCGTCTTTCGACCACATGCCGGCGATGGTGGTGACCAGCTTGGTCGCCGGGTCGTACATGCGGATGCGATGGGCCTGCCCGTCCACGATGAACAGTCGGTCCCGCGAATCGAATGCGATGGCGCTCGGATACGTGAGGTTCACCTCGAACGCCGGACCGTCCCCATTGAAGCCGAACCCGCCGGTCCCAGCGATGGTGTCGATGATCCCGGTCTTCATGTCGACGCGGCGGATGCGGTTGCTCCCGGAATCGCAGATGTACAGATCGCCCTTCGAATCAAACGCCACATCCAGCGGCAGGTACAGCCCCGCCTCGGCGGCGGATCCGCCATCGCCGCTGTAACAGGTCTCCCCGATGCCCGCCACGTGGCTGATGACGTCCGTCACCAGCTCGATTCGTCGCACGCGATCGGACCCGGACTCCGCATAACAGAGGTACTGGTTCTGCGGGTCGATCGCGACACCGACCGGCAGCGGCATGCCTGCCTTCGTGGCGGGCTTGCCGTCCCCCGTGCTGCGGGATTTCCCGTTGCCTGCAAAGGTCTCGATGATGCCGACGGCTATGACGCTGCTGTCCATGGCTCCCCCCTCACCTCACACTACGGATTCACGCCTTCGGTGGCTCCGACTTCACGGGCGGCGTCGCGGCGGATGGCGGAGAGGGCGGCGGCCCACCCCCAGGCTGGGCGGTTTGCCCTGCCGCGTCAGGTACGCCTGGCTGCTGGATCTGCGCTTGTTGCGCGCTGGCTTCCGCTTCGATGGCGTCCGCTTCATGCACCGACTTCTTGAAGCCCTTGATGGCTTTGCCGACCCCCTCGCCCAACTGAGGCAACTTGCCTGCTCTGAAGATGATTAGGACGATGATTATTGAGCAGCAACTCCACCCAACCAAATGAGCT
>JAXIOW010000012.1:0-11981 GCA_045403215.1 Nitrospirales bacterium
TCTCAGGGTCCGCGCTGATGCCGTTGTAATCGGCCAACTTCTGGGCAATCGCTTGCCGGAGTTCGGATAAGCCGTCGAACCGGCTATAGGTGTTCTGGCCCAGGTCAATCGCCCGCTGGGCTCCCCGGCGTACCGCCTCAGGTACGGGCGTATCGCAGACCCCCTGGGACATGTTGATCCCCTTGACCCTGGCGCATTCAATGGTCATGGCCCGAATCTCGGATTGGGCCAGCCCCGCGGTTCGCCGACTCCATTCACGCCCCATGATCACGCTCCCCGACTGCGTTCCCCTGCCTCAACCTTGCTGTGGTGAAGTGTGGCGCGCCCGGCAGGAATCGAACCTGCGACAACCAGCTTAGAAGGCTGGGGCTCTCTCCAACTGAGCTACGGGCGCGTCTAAATTGGTCGGGGCGAGAGGATTTGAACCTCCGACGGCCAGCTCCCAAAGCTGGTGCGCTACCAGACTGCGCTACGCCCCGACATCATCCTGCTAGCATCACGGCTCTCGCCTGGGCTAATGCACGGCCTCGATGGCTGATGCGGTTCTTTTCCTCGGGCGTCAGCTCGGCCAGCGTCTTCCCGACCTCCGGTACGTAGAAGACCGGGTCGTACCCGAATCCGCCACAGCCGACCTGCGCCTCCGTGATCCGCCCGTACAGTTTGCCTTCCACCACCTGCTCGCGCCCGCTGGGGTCGACGAGAGCCAACACGCACACGAACCGCGCTCCGCGGCGCTGCGGCGGCACGCCCTCCAGAAGCCGCAACAACTTGCGGATATTATCCTGAAACGTGCAGCCCTCCCCGGCAAAGCGGGCCGCATGGAGTCCGGGCCGCCCTCCCAGCGCGTCCACTTCCAGCCCGGTGTCATCGGCCAAGGCCGGCTTGCCTGTGAACTTGGCGGCAGACCAGGCTTTCTTGAGGGCGTTCTCCCGGTAGGTCCGACCGTCTTCGACCACCTCCGGCGCGCCGGGGAACTCGGCCAGCGACCGGACCGCGACCGGCAGGTCCGCCAGCATCGCGCGGATCTCCTCGACCTTGTGATGGTTGCCGGTCGCCACCACCAACTCGGTGATCAGCGCAGATCCCCCACCAGCTCCTGCTGAAGCCTGACTAACGCGCTGATGCCGTTCCAGCCCAACGTCAGGAACTTGTTTAGCTCGTCCAGCGTGAATGGCCACTTCTCGGCGGTCCCCTGGACCTCCACGAACTGCCCCTTGCCGGTCATGACCAGATTCAAGTCCACCTCCGCGAGGGAGTCCTCAGCATAGCAGAGATCGGTCAACAGCTCGCCCCCGACCTTCCCGACACTCACCGCCCCCAGATAGTCTCTCAACGGGTTCTTTTTGATCAGTCCCTTCGCCCTCACCACGGCGACGGCGTCGGCCAGGGCCACGAACGCGCCGGTAACCGACGCCGTGCGCGTCCCGCCGTCCGCCTGGATCACGTCGCAATCCACCCAGAACGTCCGTTCGCCCAGTTCGTCCATGTCGGTCACGGCCCGCAACGATCGGCCGATCAAGCGCTGGATCTCGAGCGTTCGCCCTCCCTGCCTCCCTTTGGAGGCCTCGCGCACGGCCCGCTCGGGTGTGGCGCGCGGGAGCATGGCGTACTCCGCGGTCACCCAGCCCCGGTTCTGGCCTCGCAGAAAAGGAGGAACCTTCTCCTCGACCGACACGGTGCAGATCACCTTGGTCTCCCCCATCTCGATCAACACCGACCCTTCCGCGTACTTGATGAAGTTGCGCGTGATCTTGACCGGACGGAGTTCGTCGGACCGACGACCGTCAACACGGACTAATGCCGCTCCGCTCATGGCGAGCCATTATACGCGCCAGCCGGCGAGGGCGCAATTCACGCGCCACCACGCCTCCCAGCGGCAGGAGCACTCGAATCATCGCCGCCACTGGCGCGGCTTTCAGTCGAGTCCCGTTGGTTGACTCGCCCGAGAAGCCGGTGCTAGAGTGGCCCACGCTTATGCTCGATCTGCGTCTCATCAGGGAGCGTCTGGAAGAGGTTCGCGCCAGCCTCGGCGCGCGCGCCCAGGACATCGACTGGGACGGGCTCCACAAGCTGGATCAAGAGCGGAGGGACCTGGTAACCAAAGTCGAGGAACTCCGGCACAAGCGCAAGACCGTGTCGGACCAGATCGCCAAGCTCAAACGGGACAACCGGCCGGTTGAGGCCCTCATGGAGGAGATGAGAGGCGCTGGCGATCGGCTCAAGCCCCTCGAAGATTCCCTGCGCGACGCCGAAGACCGGCTGAACGCCCTCGCGCTGAGGATCCCCAACATCCCGCATCCGTCCGTCCCGAACGGCGCGGATCCCTCCGCGAACCAAGAAGTCAGGCGTTGGGGGAAGGCGCCCACGCTGGCGTTTCCGCCCAAGCACCACTGGGAACTCGGCGAATCGCTCGGCATCTTGGATTTCGAGCGCGCCGCCCGCATGACTGGCGCCAGGTTCGCGGTGTACAGCGGCGAGGGCGCGCGTCTGGAACGGGCGTTGATCAACGTCATGCTGGACCTGCATACCACCGAGCACGGGTATCAGGAAATCCTTCCACCTTTCCTCGTGAACCGGGCCAGCATGACCGGAACCGGCCAACTTCCGAAGTTCGAGGGCGATCTCTTTCGCCTGCGCGACGACGATTATTTCCTGATCCCGACAGCCGAAGTGCCGCTGACCAACCTGCACCGGGAAGAAACCCTCCGCGAGGCCGTGCTCCCGCTCCAGTACACGGCGTACACCCCCTGTTTCCGGCGCGAAGCAGGGTCCTACGGGAAGGACACCCGCGGCCTCATCAGACAGCACCAGTTCAACAAGGTCGAGCTGGTCATGTTCAGCCGTGCGGAAAGCTCCTACGCCGATCTGGAGCGACTTACGACTCACGCCGAGGAGGTTCTCAAACGACTGCACTTGCACTACCGTGTCGTGACATTGTGCACCGGAGACATGGGTTTCGCCGCGGCAAAAACATACGACATCGAAGTCTGGCTTCCCGCGCAGGGCACGTTCCGCGAGATCTCGTCCTGCAGTAATTTCGAGGCGTTCCAGGCTCGACGGGCCAGCATCCGGTACAAAAAAGGCGATGGGAAATCCGAGTTCGTCCACACCTTGAACGGCTCCGGATTGGCGGTCGGGAGAACAGTGGTGGCGATTCTCGAGAACTACCAGCAGCCTGATGGGTCGGTGGTCATCCCGGAAGCTCTGCGCCCGCACATGGGAGGGCTGGAGAGAATCGCTAAGGGGGCAAGTTAGCTCGGCATGGAGGGGTGGCTGAGTGGACGAAAGCGGCGGCCTTGAAAGCCGTTGAAGGCCACGTGCCTTCCGTGGGTTCGAATCCTACCCCCTCCGCCACACCCAACTTGTTTTCTGCATGCCTTTCTGCCCTGAGGCTTCCGCGAAAGTTTGACCGCCTATCCGAATGCTGTTATTTTACCTACAGCTGAGGTGAGAACACGGAGAGGTGGCCGAGCGGCCGAAGGCAACGGTTTGCTAAACCGTCACAGGGCCAAAAGCTCTGTCGCGGGTTCAAATCCCGCCCTCTCCGCCACACCCAGCTTAGTGATCTTTTAGCACTTCATCTCGTCCGACTGGCTTCCCGAAATGCATCAACGCCAGCCCACGCGGCCACGAGGACCCAGGGGAAAGTCAGCCAATAGAAAAGTCCGACAAGGACGACAAACGCAAAGACGAACATGGTCGCCTTGTCGCTGCGCCCGCAGTAATACTGGCCCAAACCGGGACAGACAACGCTCAGGACGGTAGCCAGCAGCGGGTTCTTCGTCGGCCTCCTGTCCGTGCCTTCTTTGGGCCACAAACCCGCCAAGTCGACTCGACAGTATTTACAACGCTTGGCGCCGACCAATATGATACCCCGGCAATAGGGGCACGGTACGGTCTCAAGCCTTTCGTCGCTCACTGGAGTTCCTCGCACCCTTGTCACGGATCGACCTGCATGCTCACACCACCGCTTCTGACGGCAGCCTCACGCCGGAAGAACTGGTGCGGCTGGCCAAGAGTCAGGGGGTTTCGACCTTGGCCGTCACCGACCATGATACCATCGCCGGCTTGTCCCGAGCGATCGCCGAAGGTGAGCGCGTCGGAGTGGAAATCATCCCGGGAATCGAGATCAGCTGCCTCTACAAGCAAACCGAGCTGCACATCCTGGGCTACTTCATCAACCCAGGGGACCCTCGCCTGGAGCCCGTTTTGGTCGGATACTCGGCGAGCCGTGAGGATCGCAACCCTCTCATCGTACGGCGGCTCCAGGAGCTTGGCTGCGACATCACCTACGAGGAAGTGAAGGCCCTTGCGGGATCCGCTACGGTCGGTCGCCCGCACATCGCGCAGGTGCTCCTGCGCAAAGGCTATGTCCGGAGCGTCTCCGAGGCTTTCGACCGTTACCTGGCCGATGACGGTCCGGCCTATGTTTCGCGTCTGCTCTCTCCGCCAGAGGAGGCGATCGGGCTGATCAGGCAGATAGGCGGGATCCCCGTCCTTGCCCATCCCGTCTATACCGCGCGTCTCAAGGAGCCCTTCGAGCAGCTCTGCGAGACGCTCAAGGGCCTCGGCTTGATGGGCATCGAAACGTTCTACAGCAGTCACAACCGGCAGCAGACCGACCGTTACCGCAGCATCGCCAGAGCGCAGGGCCTCCTCGTCACGGGAGGTAGCGACTTCCACGGGGATGCGAAGCCACAGCTCCTGGTGGGCACCGGTTACGGGAACCTCGAAATCCCGGCTGACCTGCTCGAGCCGATGCGGGCTCTGATCAAGGAGAGAAGATAAGATGGTTAGTTGTCAGGGGTCTCGACGATATGGTTCTCGAAGCGCGTACACCCTTCGGCGAGCAAGCGGTTCGTCAGGACCTCGCCGGGCCACTCGATCGGCAAATCAGCGGTGAACACCCACACGTCCGGAGACGTCCATAACGGCCCGGCTTCATCGCCCACCGCCGGATCGAGCAGGTCCGTCCAGACCGGCATGTAGACGCCGTTGCCACACTGGGTATGCAAGTGGACCATCACCCGCCCGCGCACGGTGGGAGTCAGTTCCCGCCACACGGCGATCGTCTCATCCGCCAGCCGCTGCAGGCCGACGGAATTCTTCGCATCGAATAGCGCGTACGCCGCATACACCGGGGCTTCCAGCAGATGCGGCGCCGGCGCCAAATCACCACACTGGGCACGCAAGCCTTGCAGTAGACCTTCCTGCTCCTCTGGCCCCAGCTCCTGCGGCACCGTCGGCTCCCCTTCCTCCCGCACGCCGAACAATAGATATACCGTGTGCTCCATGGGCGTATGCAGGCGCGCCGCGAACGGCCGGCTCCGTGTTCCGCTGAACACCGTCCCGACATGCGCGTGCAGACCCTGCAGGGACAAGCGCTCCAGCGTCGTGTCCGTCAGGAGTTTCGGCTCCACCGCGACCTGGCTCTCGTGCGACAGATGCAGCGCGCGCCGCAGCAACGCCACTGTCTCTTCCGGGTCCACGGTCAGCCGGAGAGGTTGCTCAAAGTTCGCCTGCAGCGGCAGGGCGATCGTCAGCAGCGAGCCCCCCTGCGCTTCTTCCTCCCCGTCGCCTCCCACCACGGTCGCCGCGGCTTCAGCAAGCAGGTCGAAGAGCCACTCCGCCATGTCCTCGTCGAGCGCCGCCAGCACCGTCAGGATCTCTTCCTCGCGTCCCTGCTCGATCAGCTCGGTGAGGGTGTCGAGCGCGGCGTCCACATCCCAATGATCGTGCCGCCGGGCGTTGATGAGGTGGATCAGATCGCGCGTGAGGGGGTCGGGCCGACTCCAGTCCTGCATGCCGTTCTCCTGCTCCTCTTTATGCTAGAGACTTCTCACGGTGAATTCAATCCTTTATGATTAGGTCCGCGACACGAGACAAACGTTCCTGCGAGGAAACCGTGATGGAAAAGGGTTGTCCACCGCTGCAAGGATTACGACATCTGGCGCTCCGGGTACGGGACATCCGGAAGGCCAAGGACTTCTACCAACGCGTCTTCAGTATGAAGGTCGTCTGGGAGCCAGACCAGCAGAACTGCTACCTGAGTACAGGGACCGACAACCTCGCGCTGCACGAGGCGCCTGCTCCGGGCGATCCCGAGCCGGCGCAACCTCTCTGGTCTTCGCTGGATCACTTCGGTTTCATCGCGGGCAGCCCACAAGTGGTGGACGCCTGGGCAGAGTGGGCGAAGCAGAACGGCGTGAGGATTCTCGCCGCCCCGAATCGTCACCGGGACGGCAGCTATTCGTGCTACCTCGCCGACCCGGACGGCAACTCCATCCAGATCCTCTACGAGCCGACGATCAGCCGGGCCCCATAACTCCCTGTCAGGTCCTTATGGGGCCTCGCGACCGTTTGTTTTTATTATTAATCGGCAGGACGGAAGAACGAGTCGTACACGCCCCAAGCCAAGACGATCGCGATCAGCGCGTACCAGATGTAATAAATCGCTGCATACGGATCTTCTTTGACTTCTGCCGTAGCGGCTTCTTCGGCCAAGACGACGGCCACGGTGCACAGAAACACCACGCACGTCTGTAAAAAGGTCCACATCCCTTTCACGGCCACTCCCTCCTTGAAAAACGACCCCTCGCTGCGTGAGCGAAGAGGATTATACAAAAACCCGCCCGGATTAGACAAGCGGAAATCGCAAGAGGGCTCAGCGCTGCATCGGCACCTTGGTATAGCCGGCCGGGATCTCAAAGAGATGGGCGGGCTGCCGGCCCAATTTGACGTACGAGTACGCACTCTCCCAGCTTCCATCAGCACTGGCCGTCTTCATGGAAAACGCGAGGTCGGGAACGACCCACTGGTACAGGACCTTCTTCTGGCCCTGTACATCCACGGTGACTTCGTATTTCTCGGTCTTGCGGCCGCCCACCAGGTCGGTCCCCACGCGCGTGCGTTCCACTTCGCCCGGAATCTTGGGAGCGATCTGGGGCAACTGATCGATACGCAAGGGCATCTCCACGTAAGTCTGGTTCGGCAGCAACAGCCACGTGACCAGCTTATCCAGGCGATGGATGGCGACCTTCGTGCCGGCCGGGCTCGCCATCTCCACCCGCCATCGGTCGGACTGAAAATACACCTTGCCCGTCATGGCCTGGGTCCCTACACGGATCGTCTGCTCCGCCGAGAACTCCAGCGCGAAGGCTGAAGAGACGGAGAGCCAGAGCGCACCGCCAACGGTGAGGACCGACCAGAGTCGTTGCATCGCGCCTTCCTCAGGTGAGCCGGCCGCCGACGATCCAATGGCGGTCGTCCGGGATGTCGATGACAAGCCGGGTCAGGTTCATCTCGGCCAACTGGGCCGCCACATCGTCCTCCGTGAAGGACGCCAACAGGGAATTATAGAAATCGCGCCGGAGGATCGCCGGTTCGCCCGGGGAGTATTTCTCCACGATGGCCTGCGCAGCCTCCGGCGACTCGGGGCGGAGCAGGTCCATCACCAGCACGACAGCGCCCGGCCGGGCCAGTTTCTTGACCGCATACCAGAACCGCAATGGGTTGGGGACATGGTGCAGGAGACTGTTCGAGATCACGGCGTCGCCCCGTTCCGGAAGGACCGTGTCCTGGAACCGCTCGCACCGCAGCGTGATACGATCCGCTAGGCTGGCCGCGCGGATCGCCTCCAGGCCGATGGCAACCATGGGCGCCGAGCCGTCCACGCCGGTGATCCGGCACTCAGGGAGCTTGCGCGTAAGCCGGATCGGGATGTCGGCGGGCCCGCAGCCCAGGTCCAGCACATGCCCTGTCTTGAATTCCGGGTAGAACTCCACGAACCGATCGACGAACCCCTGGTTCTCTTCTTCGAAGTCGGCGCGGGCGTAGGCCAGGGCCTGCTCTGGGTCATCCATCAATTCCGGTTCAAGGACCCGCTCCATTGTCCTCCTCCACCGTCACCGTGTCCCCCGGCCGCACCACGCCCTCAGCCAGCACCCGCGCGTAAAGCCGGCTACACCCCGGGTGCTTCTTCTGCGAGATCCGCATGAAATCCCCGTCCTTGAACCACTGGGTCTGGTGCTTGCAGGGATCGGTGTAGCTCATCACCTCCAGCCGCACGTCGGGGCCGATGCGCAAGCGGCCCCCCGGTGTGAGCCGGGCCCAGTCCAGTCCGGCAAGCGTAAGGTTCTCCCCGCAAGATCCCGGGGCGACAGCATGGCCCTCGACCCGCAGGGACTCGATGACTTCCAGCGCATACAGGCAGACCGCCCGATCGGGCCCGCCATGAAACTCAGGGCTCCGCTGGCGGTCGCCTGCTACTCCCTGGACGGTGATGTAGGCTTCCGGCACCGGCAACTTCGGCACACCCCCGTCGGAGACATTGATCTGGTGCACATGCGGGTGCGTGATCGCCATGCTGGGGGCGCATTGTACCAAATTCCGATCGACAGCCCGATTATCGCGGAGATCAAAAGTCAGTCTAGTAGCCTATATAACACTTATTCGGCACAAACCAACAATAGTCAGCCGCCTCGTCTTGATTAGGCATTGACTTTGCATGTATACAGCACACTATCACAGGATAACCGGCTTGACATCTGCCATGATCAAATCAAATCTAAGGCAACCAAGGAGGGAATCCATGAAGATCTGCACAGTTACCAGAATAGTCATGTGTGCTGCGCTAATGACCGGCTGTGTCAGCACCGAAACTCACAAAAAGTCACTGGCAGAACTTGAGGAGGCGCGCAAGGGCGAAGCTCAGAACGCTGCGGCGTTCGAAAGTTTTAAGAAGCAGGCGGCCGCCGAGGCAGACAGCCTTAAAAAACAACTCGCTGATGTAAATACCCGCATCGCGGCGCTCATGAGCGGGACGACGACGGCCCAAGATGAGATTGCGCGGCTTCAGAAGCGCGCCGGCGAACTCGAAACGGAGATGGCGCGCGCCAACGCTCTCGCCAAGCAACTCGACGAACGGCTGAAGGCCGAAGGGTCGGAAAAGGCTCGCCTGGAGCAGGAGCGAGCTGCCAAGGAAGCCGAGATCCAGCGATTGACCCGGACTCACGAGGAACTGACCAAGTCTTTGGAAGCCGAAATCGCCAAGGGCGACATTAAGATCAAGCAGGTCAGGGACCGGTTGACCATCAACATGGTGGACCGCGTCCTCTTTGACTCAGGTCAGAGCCAGGTGAAGCCGGCCGGCCTCAAGGTTCTCAAGCAGGTCAGTGATATTCTGAAGAACGTGACCGACAAGCAAATCAGGATCGAGGGGCACACCGACAATGTGCCGATAGGAGTAAAGCTCAGAGAGCGATTCCCGACCAACTGGGAGTTATCCACGGCTCGCGCCACCAGCGTCGTCCGTTATCTGATAGAGGAAGGCAGCGTAGACCGGGCCACCCTGTCGGCGGTCGGGTATGCCGACACGAGGCCCCTGGCCGGCAACGACTCGGAGGACGGACGCACGGCAAACCGCCGCATTGAGATCGCGCTGTATCCGAAGGATCTGTCCGAAATCGCTAGCCAGCTGAAGCCGTAAAGGCGAACTGTGGATCGAGCAGGTTAGTTGGCCGCTTGCAGGTCGAATCGGATCGGCAGGCGTACCACGCTTTTGATCGGAAAGTTCCCGTCCATGGCCGGGATGAACTGCCAGGTCTTGATGGCGGTGAGGGCCGCCTCGTCCAAGACGGCATAGCCGGATGTCTTGTGGAGCGTGACCGATCCGACGGTCCCGTCCGGCAGGACCACTACGTGTAAGACGGTCGTCCCCTCCCAGCCGGCCTCGCGAGCCGCCCGCGGATATTCCGGGCGCGGGTTATTCCCGAACCGTACTTTCGATCGGACGGAGCCCGCTTCCGCCGTAGCGTCGCGAAGCAGACGTACCGAACCGGACGTCGCGATGGGGAAAGGGCGGCTGAGAGGCGCCGTCCCCATGCTCTCGCTCAGCGAGCGCGGCGGCTCCGCCGGCTCTGGCGCGGAGAACGCGATCATTTCGGGGAATGCTGAAGCCTGCGGCGCAGCAGGCGCGATTTCCCGTGGGACATCGCGAAAACTCGGCGCAGGCTCCGCGGCCTGCTCGAGATGAGCCTTCCTGGAGGGGACCGGCTTGCGCGCCGGTGGCGGCGTGCTCAGTTCCGGCTCGAGCGTCACGAGGTCCACATTCAGCTCCTCCAGTTGCGCGGGCGCAATATGGGTCGAAAGCGCAAACGAGCCCAAGGCTATCCCCACCAGGCCGTGGAGCCCCACAGACAGTACGACCGGCAAGCCGAACTCACGGCACAGAACGGCCGTCCACGCGGATGGCCTCATCCCCACACCTCGCGCACAATCCGCTGGACCCGCTCATCGGTCCCGCCCAGCTCCAGATACTTCTTGTATGTCGCAAGCGCCCGCGCGGTATCCCGCATGTGGAACTCGTAGAGCACGCCCAGGTTGTAATACGCCTCGGCCATTGTCGGTCTCAGGCGGATGGCCTCCTCATACGCCTGCTCGGCCTCGCTGAACTTATGCTGGAGCGCATAGACAACCCCCAAGTTCATGTAGGCATCGGCGTAGTCCGGTTTGAGCTTGACCGTCGTCTTGAACTCCTGGGCGGCCGGCTCCAGTTCGCCCTTTGACTTCAGAATAAAGCCGAGATTGTAGTGCGCGTCCACGAAATCAGGCCGGGCCGCGACGGCCTTCTTGTAGGCCTGCTCCGCCTCGGCCAGGCTGTTCGCTTTTTCGGCCATCGTCCCCAGCAGGTAGTGGGCGTCGGCATGGTCCGGCCTGAGCTTGATCAGGCGCTTCAACAAGCCCTTGGCCTCCTGGCTCTTGCCTTGGGACTCGTACAGGTAGCCGAGGGCGTACAGCGCTTCCTGGTGATCGGGCCGCAGGGCCAGGAGTTGCGCATAGGTCGCCACGGCGCTCCCAGAGACTTGCTGGCGCTCGTACAATTGCGCCAGCGCGAAGAGCGCCTCTTCATACTTCGGGTGGATGGTCAGGGCTTTTTTCAGCTCCTGTTCCGCTTCAACAGGCTTGCCTTGAACCTGATAGACGAGCCCTAGGTTGTAGAAGGCCTCGGCGAAACTCGGATTGAGCTCGACCGCCTTTTTGAAGGCATCGGCCGCGTCGGACAGGCGGCGCTGTCCGTTCGCATACACGATCCCCAACAGATGGTAGGCTTCGGGAAACTTGGGACGGATTTCAATCGCCTTGCGCAGGGACTCGGCTGCCTCTTCGTACTTGCCCTGAGAGGCTTGTTGCATGCCTTGGTTGTAATACCGCTTGGCCTCGTCGGTCGCCGAGGAGGCACCTCCAGCCCACAGAACGAGAGAGGCCACGAGTATGGCCATCGCACAGCTTCGCACGTTTCCGATGTCCATATTTCCGTACAATAGCGCAAGCGAACGCCGGGTTCAACCGCAGGACATGTCAATCAGCGATGCAGGGAGGCGCTGGCCCCTCCGTATCGGCGGACCATGTCGGCAATACGCTGCTCGGTCAGAAGGTTACCGAAAATGTGTTCCCGTACGATGCCCTGCTGGTCGATCAAGAAGCTGGCCGGCAGGCCGACGACGCCGTACCGGTTGGCGACCCAGTTGTCATGGTCCATCACCACCAGGAACGTGTGGCCGTGCGACCTGATGTGCTCGGCCACCTTGTCAAGGTCCTCCAACTCGTTGACGGCCAGCACCACGAAGCCCTGGTCACGGAGCTTGTCATAACTGGCCTGCATGGCCGGCATCTCCTCCTTGCACGGCTTGCACCAAGTCGCCCAGAAATTGAGCAGCACGACCTTCCCCCGGAAATCTGAAAGCCGCACTTCCTTGCCCTGAAGGTCTTTCAGCACGATCTCAGGCGCAGGGCCGCCGACCATAGGCGGACGACCCGCCATGCCGAGAATACTAATCAAGCCCAAGATCCCGACCAAGACGGTTCCTGCTGCTACACCTGCGTGATTTCTCTCATTCCTCATGATGAGATCCTCAGTTGAACCGGTAGGAGACACCCACCAAATAGCTGACATCTTGCTCAAGATTTCCATTGAAGTCCTG
>JAXIOW010000171.1:0-21725 GCA_045403215.1 Nitrospirales bacterium
GGACGCCCTGCAGCGCTTGTTGATGACGCCCACGTTCCGCGTCTACCTGAGCGAGGATCGGATCGGCGTCCAGCTCGGCGGCGCGTTGAAGAACGTGATCGCGCTGGCGGCGGGCGTGGTGGATGGACTCGGGCTCGGGCACAACACGCGCGCCGCGCTCATCACGCGCGGCCTGGCCGAGATGGTCCGCCTGGGCGCGGCGATGGGCGCCGATCCGCGCACCTTCGCGGGTCTCTCGGGGATCGGCGACCTCGTCCTCACCTGCACCGGTGGGCTCAGCCGGAACCGGTCGGTGGGGGTCCAGCTCGGGCAGGGGAAAAAGCTCGCCGATATCCTCGCCGGGACGCGCACAGTGGCGGAAGGGGTCGGCACCGCCAAGGCGGCGAAGGCCCTCGCCGCGCACCACCGGGTGGAGATGCCCATCGTCCGGGAGGTGTGCGCGGTGCTCTTCGAGGGCAAGGATACGCGGCGCGCCGTGACGGCCCTGATGGAGCGGGCCGCGCGCCCCGAGTTCGATTGACCATGACGGCGGAACGCATCCGGCGGTTGCTGGCGCAGGTGCAAGCCGGCCGGCTCACCGCCGAGCAAGCCGCGCGCCGCCTAAAAACGCTGCCCTACGAGAACCTCGGGTTCGCCGCGGTGGACCACCATCGCGTCTTCCGGCAGGGGATGGCGGAGGCGATCTTCTGCGAGGGGAAGACGGTCGGCCAGGCGGTCGCGATCGCCCGCCGGCTGCTGCGCAACCGGCATCCGGTGCTGGCCACGCGGGTCGAGCCGGCCGTGGCGCGCGCCCTGCTGCGGCTGGACCGCCGGGCCCGCTACGAGCCGCTCGGGCGGACGGTCGTGCTCGCGCCACCGAAAGGCTGGGGCACCCGCGCGCTGCGCGGCGCGGGCCACGTCGTGATCATGACGGCCGGCACGGCGGACGTGTCGGTGGCCGAGGAGGCGCGCGTGACGGCGCAGGTGCTGGGCGACCGCGTGACGACGCTCTACGACATCGGCGTGGCTGGGCTGCACCGGTTGCTGGATCGCTACGAGCTCTTGGAGACGGCGAAGGTGCTGGTAGTGGTCGCCGGCATGGACGGAGCCCTGCCGAGCGTCGTGGGCGGGATCTTCGGCCAGCCGGTGATCGCCGTGCCGACGAGCCGCGGCTACGGGGCCAGCTTCGGCGGGCTCTCGGCGCTGCTCGCCATGCTCAATTCCTGCGCCGCCGGCGTGGGGGTCGTCAACATCGACAACGGGTACGGGGCCGCCTGTCTCGCGCACCGCATCAATTCGCTCAGCGTGTCCTGACTTCGAACCTTCCCCGCTTCTTCAGCGAGGTCTCCCGCGTCAAGGGGCCGCTCTTCCCCGGCACCATCAGCTTGGCCTGCACCTGGTAGTCGTACAGCCCGTCGGCGACGACGTGCTTGGTGTGGTCGCTCCCGTCCCACGTCTGCATGACTTGGACCAGACGCTGGATGCGCTTCGCGCCGTCGGTCCCGGCCGCGGCCTCGTTCGCGACCGCCTGGCGGTTCGTCAGCACCCGGAGCGATGTCTTCGACGGCGAGGTGATCAGCGTCGTCACGTCCAGCAGCGCGTCACCCGGAACGTTCTTCGGCAGTTCCACCGTGATCGTCAGGGTCAGGGGATGCTCGTTGAGAAAAAAGGGTGCCGGGGTCGCCTCGACGGACCGGATCTTGAGGTCCGGCATTTTCCCCTTGGCCTTGGCGCTGGCGACGTGGCTGGGGGCAGCGAGGGACGTGGCGAGCAACCCGACGCAGATGGCGAGCGCCACCGCGGCGGTTCGCATCATAGGGGACAATGAGGAGGTGGCATGCTGGTGCACCACATAACACAGCGTGCCCCCCCAGGTCAACGAATAGCAAAGACTGAAGCGCTTTGCTAAGATGGCCTTCTCTATGCGCATCGCCTACTTCGACTGCTTCTCCGGCGTCAGCGGCGACATGTGCCTGGGCGCGCTCGTGGACGCCGGGCTGCCGCTTGCCGATCTCGCGAAGGGCCTCGCGGGCCTGCGGGTCAGGGGCTTTTCGCTGCGCAGCCGGCGGGTGGCCCGCGGCGCGCTGTCCGGCACCAAGGTGGACGTCCTCCTCGACAAGGGCCGCGACCGCCTGTTGAGCTTGCGGGACGCCCGCCGGGTGCTCAAGGCGGCGCACCTCCCGGAGCCGGTGCGCGACCAGTCGCTCGCCGTCTTCGATCGCCTGGCTGCGGCCGAAAGCCTCGCGCACTGCACGCCGCCGGCGCGGGTCCACTTCCACGAGCTGGGCGATCTGGATTCGCTGGTGGACGTGGTAGGCGCCGTGCTCGGCTGCCACCTCCTCGGCGTGGAGGCGCTCTACGTCTCGGCCATCAACGTCGGCTCCGGGACCAGCCGGTCCGAGCACGGCGTCATCCCGGCGCCGGGCCCCGCGACGGCCGCGCTGCTCAAGGGCCTGCCGGTGTACGCGGCGGGGCCGCGCGTCGAGCTGACGACGCCCACCGGCGCGGCGCTGATGGCGACCCTGAGCGCGGGCGTTGGCGCGATGCCGGCGATGACGGTCACGGCCATCGGCTACGGCGCGGGCGGCGCCGACCCGCCCGGCTGGCCGAACGCCCTGCGGGTCTTCGTCGGCGACACGCTGGCGCCGGGGGAGTCCGACCGCGTCGCGGTGCTGGAGACCAATCTCGACGACATGAACCCGCAGGGCTATGACCTTTTGATCGAGCGCCTACTGGCGCGCGGCGCGTTGGACGTCACGCTGACGCCGGTGATCATGAAGCGCGGCCGGCCCGGCATCGTCCTGAGCGTGCTGGCCGATCCAGCCAAGGTGGAGCCGGTGCTCAAGGTCCTCTTCGCCGAGACGACGACGCTGGGCGTGCGCGTGCAGGAGGTCGCGCGCCGCCTGCTCGCGCGGGAGCTGACCGAAGTGGCCACGCGGTTCGGCCCGGTGCGCGTCAAGGTGGCGAAGGCGGCGGGCCGGAGCGTGACGGCCCGTCCGGAGTACCAGGACTGCAAGCGGATCGCGGAGCAGACCGGCTTGCCGCTGCGAGACGTCGTGCGCGAGGTCGAGCGCGCCCTCCGCCGGCTGCGGAGCTGACACGCGCCATGCTCCTCTCGCTGCTGCTGTTCCTCGTGGCGGTCGGGATCATCCTCGGCGGCGCCTCCGTCTTCACGAACGCCGTCGAGTGGCTGGGCCGGCAGCTCGGCATCTCCGACAGCGCCATCGGGAGCATCCTGGCCGGCATCGCGACCGCGCTGCCCGAAACGCTCATCCCGGTCATCGCCATCTTGGGCGGCGAGAGCCAGGCCGAGACGGACATCGGCATCGGCGCCATTCTCGGCGCGCCCTTGATGCTCGGCACGCTGGTCCTGCCGATGCTGGCCGGCTTCCTGCTGCTCCTGGGGCGGATGCGAAAGCGGGCGGGCCAGTTCGACCTGGATTACCCCGCCGTTCGCCACGACCTGGACTTTTTCCTGGCGGCCTACGGTCTGACGCTGATCGTGTCGGCCGTGCCGTCGCGGGCCTTGCACTACGCGGCGGCTGTCGGGCTCTTGCTCATGTATGCGTGGTACGTCAGGATTCACGTGACGAGCGGCGAGGTCAGCGGGCTGGAACTGGACCCTTTGTATTTCTCGCGCCGGGCCGGCCGGCCGGTGACCGCGCTGATCGTGACGCAGGTTCTCGTCGGGCTGGGGCTGCTCATCGGGGGCGCGCACCTGTTCGTCCATGTCGTCAAGGACGCCGCGCTCGGCATGGGCGTCTCGCCGCTCGTGCTGGCCCTGCTCGTCGCGCCGATCGCGACGGAGCTGCCGGAGACGATGAACAGCTTCTTCTGGGTCTATCAGAAGAAGGATACGCTGGCGGTGGGGAACATCACGGGGGCGATGGTGTTCCAGGGAACGTTTCCGGTGTCGGTGGGGCTGGTCGGCACCGGCTGGAACCTGGACGCGGGCGCCATGCTCAGCCTGGCGCTGCCGATCGTCGGGACGGTGCTGTGCCTGGCCCAGATCCGGAAGACCGGCCGGTGGGACCCGCGCATCGTGCTGTTGTCCGTCATGCTGTATGCTGGGTATCTGGGTTATTTGATCTTGCGGTGAGGCAGGGATGAGTCGTCGCGGTCAGACGAATGTAGAGATGGTCTTCGCGGAGGACCCCGCCGCGCGCGAGACGCGCCGGGTCCTCTTGGTCGTCCTCGCCCTGAACCTGGGGGTGGCGGCGGCCAAGCTGATCTACGGCTGGATGACCGACTCCGTCAGCATGCAGGCTGATGGCATCCACTCCTCCTTCGACGGCCTGTCGAACGTGATCGGGCTGATCGGCCTCTGGGCCGCGGCCCATCCGCCCGACGCCGAGCATCCCTACGGCCACAAGAAGTACGAGACCTTTGCCGCGGCGGCGATCGGGCTGATGCTGTTTGGGACCTGCCTCTACATCCTCCGGAACAGCTACCTGCACTGGCGCGAGTCGGTCGTGCCGGCGGTGACCGGCATCAGCTTCGGGATCATGCTCGGGACGATGGCGGTCAACTGGGGAGTCATGACCTGGGAGCGGCGGCGCGGCTCGGCCCTCAAGAGCGAGATCCTCGTCGCGGATTCCCGCCATACGGCGAGCGACATCCTCTCGTCCCTGGCGGTCCTGATCGGCCTGGCGGCGGTGGCGGCGGGCTATCCGCTCCTGGACCCGATCGCCGGCGTGGTCATCGCGGGGTTCATCGGCCGCACGGGGCTGCTGGTGCTCCAGGAGGCGACGCAGTCCCTCGCCGACCGGGCGCGTCTCGACGCAGACGCGATCCGCGAGGTCGCGCTCACCGTGGAGGGCGTGCGCTGCTGCGACGGGATCCGGACCAGAGGGCTCCCCCGTCACGTCTTCATGGACCTGTGCATCCACGTGGACCCGGCCATGACGATCGCCCGCGCGCACATCGTCGCGCACGGCGTGGAGGACAGGCTCAAGCAGGCGTTCCCCGGCGTGGCCGAGGTGGTCGTGCACGTCGAACCGGAAGACCATGGATGAGACACATCTGCGTACCCTGATCGGAGAACGCCATCCGGTCACCGCTCCCGCATCCCTCCGCCGCACTGAAGCCTACCTCGCCGAACAGTTCACGCTCCTGGGGCTGGACGTCTCGACACACCCGTTCAGGGCGCTGGGCGAGACGTACCGCAACGTCATCGGCACAATAGGGGGACTGTCCCCCTCGCCGTTGATCATCGCGGCGCACTACGACACGGTGGAAGGGTCGCCCGGCGCCGACGACAACGCCAGCGCGCTGGCGGTGATGCTCGAAGTGGCCCGCAGTCTTCGCGGCGTGCCGCTGGCCAGAAGCGTCCGCTTCATCGCGTTCTGCCTGGAAGAGGAAAACCTGTTGGGCAGCCTGGCCTACGCCTCGTCCCTCCGGTCCGCCGGCGAGGCGATCTGCGGCGCCATCGTGCTGGAGTGCGTGGGCTACGCGCGTTCCGAGGAGGGCTCGCAGCAGCAGCCGCCCCCAATCGCCGTGCCGTCGGTGGGCGATTTTCTCGGGATCGTGGGGAACGCCGCCTCCGCGCCCTTGGTCAAAGCGGTGGAAGCCGCCGCCAACCAGGCCGTACCGGACCTCAAGACTGTCTCGCTGGTTGTACCCGGCAACGGCGAGTTGCTGCCCGACACGCGGCGCAGCGACCATGCGGCCTTCTGGCATCACGGCTATCCGGCGGTGATGCTGACCGACACCGCCAACTTCCGCAACCCCCACTACCACCGGCCGACCGACACCCTCGAGACGCTGAACCTGGCGTTCATGGAGCAGGTCGCCCGCGCCGTCACCGCCGCGGCGATAGAGCTGTGCTCGCCCCCCTCGGCTTCCGCGTAGCGCTTCCTCTTTGCTTATAAATCGTTCTCACTGAGAGAACGCCCAAGTCCCTCTTGTTCGGCATAGAAGTATGCATAGTGCATGGCCGCGAGATTCGCGACGCGTTCTTCCGCCTCTTCACGGGTATCTGCAAAAATAACCTGGATCCCATATTTCAGAGTGATGGCATCCAGGAAATCCATCACTCCGTTTTTGAGATATTCGCTTAAACGCCCTCTTCCCGGGGCCTGGTCGATCCGGCCTTCGATCATCATAAACCGATTAGGGAACGGGAGGAGTCGTTCGAGTTCGCGCAGAAATCGTGCGCGGTTATCGGATGAAGTCGAGGTCGACGCATACAGCTCTGCCACGGACTTGCGCTCCACGCAAAACAGTCCTGGGGCTTCAGCAATGGCATAGTCACCGGCGGGAAGTGTTTGTCGAATGGTCCCGGCGATGCGAACGAGACGGCGAAAGTCGTAGGGGCTGTGCTCATTGCTGTCGACGAGCATTTGAATCGCGGGCACCGGGATTTTAGGTTGACCTGGCCGAGAGAGGATGATGAGTGATTGGGGACCTCTTAATTCCTGGCGGTGTCGAGGGGCGGGTTGAGGGCGTGGTGGAGGCGATGGGCGCGAGGGTGGCTTGGACGCGGCAGATTTCCGTGTGATGGCATCATAACGTGCGCGTGCGAAGGGGTCACTGAGGGTTTGGTAGGCCTGGTTGATCATTTGTGTTCGGGCTTCGGCTTTACGGTGCAGGTTGGATGAATGGTGAAAGCGATCCGGATGCCAGACCTGCACCAGTTCAAGCCAGGCTTTTTTGATCTCAGCGCTCGATGCGGAGGGTAGGAGTTCGAGCACCTCATAATAGTAAGGTATGCGTTCTTCCCGCATGGGTGTCTCCGGTTATGGCAAGGAAGTGTAGCAGAAGCAGGGGACTGGCTCCATTTCCGAAGGCTGAGCCTGCGGCCCGACCTGAAACCTCTCTGAGTTTCTCCGTTTCCTTCCGGATTTGCTCGCTCCGCATCAACCACACGACTGACTAAATGAATCCGAGTACTGTGTGTGGCACCATATCTGCATGGTGCTGCGTTAACAGGAACGCGGCGTGATTGTCACGCCAAGTGCGGACACCCAAACTCTTCTAACTCATTGCATCGGTTATAAAACTTTCGTCTAAATTTTATACATGATTGAGATGGAGAACGCATGAGTGGACCTACCTCTGCGAAGTACACATGGCTATCCACAAGGTATCCCCCCAAAATGTGGACAGGCGTCTCTGGAAGAATATCTCAAAGGTGAAGTCTTTCCGCGTTAATTGCAGGTTGTGCGGAGTGTAAGACAAGACCTTCAAGACAGATGCGGGATTAACGCGCCGGAGATGGAGAATTGATTGTGTGGCGCGTTCAAAAGCGGACATGGAGTTTTTCGAGCGCACAGGATGCTGTGAGAAGCAAATGTGGAAACGCGCACAGGCATTCTTCAAGTCTGGAACAGTAGTGCCATCCCTCAGCAGCCCGTTGAAGTTGAAACTTTTACCGACGACCCGTGGTGCCACAGCATGTGGTGGAAGGAGGGCCTTGCACCACTTCGATTTTTTACAGTAAAAAAAAGATACAGCCCCTTTTCCAGCCCCCTGCTAAATGAAAATTGGTGAAAATTGGGGTCAGACTCCATTTCTTCCCGCTCCCGCTTCCTCCCGCCTCACTCTTCTGATTGGAATCGAGATTGCTTCGCTGCGCTCGCAATGACAGGACCCCTCACCCTCCCCCGCACGGGGGGAGGGGATGGCATGTCGGATTGAAGACGGGGACAAGGACAGAAAAAGGGGTTGGGTGGTTGACTTTTCACTCGGGTTGACGCAATCTCGCGCTGGTCGTACCCGTCCCCGGGGGGGGCATTGCACCTAACTCTATTGAGAGGAGAGATAGACGATGGCCACGAAGAAGAGGAAGCCGAGCGCTGCATTCATGAAACCGATGAAACCTAGCGCCGCTCTCGGCGCGGTGATCGGCAACAAAGCCATGCCGCGCACCCAAGTGGCCAAGAAGCTCTGGGCCTACATCAAGCGTAAGAAGCTGCAGGACCGCAAGAACCGACGCATGATCAACGCTGACGCCGCGCTCAAGGCGGTTTTCCGCGGCAAGAAAAAGGTGTCGATGTTCGAGATGACGAAACTCGTCAGCAAGCACCTGAAGTAATCCGACAGTCACTCCACGGGGCGCCTGCAGCAGGCGCCCCGTTTTCCAAAGTATTTAGCCTCCGCCTCCCTTCCCCCTCCGCTTCTTCCCGCCTCACTCTACAGATCAGAAGAAGGGCGTAACGAATCCCTCCCATCCGGTGTCTCATGTACAAACCGCTCATTGCCATGCCGAGTACGGCGAGTATGAGGCGCTCATTGAAATTGAAACGCTGGCTGTTTTCCGGGGCGAACTTCCTCCCCGAGTTCTTGGTCTGGTATTCGAATGGGTGGTCCTCCATCGTGACGAGCTGCGCCGCGACTGGGAACTGGCGCGCAGCGGTCACCCTTTGCAGCCGATCGCGCCTTTGTAGTAGAGTAGAAGCACCATGGCATTCGTCCGCATTCAAGATGTCGTTCCGCTGGAAGGCTATCGCCTGCGCTTGACGCTGACCGACGGGTCCGTGATTGAGCGAGACATTTCGGCCTTACTGGACGGGCCTGTCTTTGAACCGATCAGAAGCGATCCCGCGCTCTTCCGAGCAGTCCGCGTAGAGGCCGGGACTGTGGTGTGGCCCAACGGAGCGGATCTGTGCCCTGATGTTTTGATCTGGGGCGGCCCTCCCCCAAAAGATACCGGTTCCTCTCCGGCCCCGCGCTCTACACCGACTGCGGCCAAGACCGCGTAACGCCGCTTCCTCCCCCCTCACTCGTCCGGATCAGAAGAAGGGCGTATTGCCATACGCCCCTACATCGAATTGCAGACACGAAGGAATTGGAGTCGGACGCCATTCCCGAAGGCTGAATAGCAGTCCGGTAGTTTGCTAGTCTAGCGACTCAAACGGAGGGTCCCAGTAGTTCCCTGGAGTGTCAAGTTCCACCCCGACTATCCACTGCTTAACTTGCGCTTCCGGCCCAATTGGAATCGACCGAATAACATGGGCCCTGATGTGACGATTCGTGGAGGGAAAGGCAAGGTCCAGCAAGGTCTCGAGCTTGAAGGGGCGTGGTGCAATGAACTGGCAACCGTGACTGCTCACATCAGTTACATAGCAGGGACCCCTGAATTCGAGATCGGGATCCAAACTCCAAACGCTAAGTGGAATTTTCAGTTCAATCCGCTTGCTACGTCGGCGATCCCTGCCTCCGTAAGGAGCGGTTGCCATATCGTTCCCCATGTGGCAGCGAGGAGCCGCATTGCGAATGCTAACTTTAGTGTGATTTTCTTGGCACCGTAGGAGGTAGCTTTAGACGCTTGAGGCGGAAAGGTCAAGAGAAAATCCTTGGGAAAAATGATGAATTCATGAGTTTTCACGAGAAGTCAACTTGAGTCATGCGTAGGGAATTGTGGTCAGACTCCATTTCCGAAGGTAGAGCGTGCGGTGTGGTAAACTAAAAATGTGCAGGGGCGATGCAGAATCATCACGGCCGCGTGGCCCGCGCTTGTCCTCATGCTGTTGCCGGCGTGCGCGCCACAAGTCATCCCCAAGGAACTGGAAGCCCAGGTCGATCGGAACGTCTCATTTCTTCAGGTCAAGCAAGCGCCCTTATCCTACCAGAATCGAATCATCGTACTCGGGGGTGAAGTCCTGTCAGTCAAGCTCGGTAGTGACCTCACCCGCATTGAGGTCCTGCAATTGCCGCTTGATGGCTCTTTCGAGCCCGTCAGGGACCGCACCACCTCTTTAGGTCGTTTCCTCGGCGTCCAAAAGGAATTTCTGGATCCCGCCACCCTCCCGGCCGGCACGCGCGTCACCATTGTCGGGGAGGTCACGGGCGTCACGATCTTGCCCCTTGATGAGACCGAATATTCCTACCCCACCCTTGCCGTGAGGCATGTCAAGCTCTGGGAGCCCCAATCATCCTGGCGACCGGGGGTCTCGATTGGAATTGGTGGGGGGATTGCATTCTGACCGGAAGGGAGCCAGGCCCGCTACCTCCGCCGTCGCTGCTACTTCAACCACTCTTCGATGATCTTCACGCTGGCGCTGGTCCCGATGAAAGTCGGGAAGAAAGATGTACAATGGGGTCACTCACGAAGGGGCGGGAAAAGCCATGTCCCTGTTGCGTCGCGTATGGGGCTTCCTTCGAGGCCGACCCTTTCAGTCGGAGGGCCGGGAGCAACGCGAATCCAAACGGGTCCTGGTGCGGTTTGCCGTCGCGTTTGCGGGAGAACACAAGAAAGGCAGGGGGCTCGCGCTCGACCTCTCGCTTGGGGGCTGCATGATGGAGACGGCCTCGCCGCTGCCTGCGGGCGCGCTCCTTGAGCTCAAGCTCTTCGTGGACGAGCAGGAAATGCCCATCGAGGTCGCTGCTGCCGTGCGGTGGGCGGACGGCCCGCGGGCAGGGATCAAGTTTCTCCGCATCAGCAACCCGGACCGCTTCCGGAAGTTTCTCTCCGTGGACGCGTCTCGGGAAGTAACATGAGCAAAGCCGTTAAAACCACCAAACCCCTGCTCGGCATCACGATGGGCGATCCGGCGGGGATCGGCCCGGAGGTGATCGTGAAGGCCCTGTCGCGCCCGGGCGTGCGGCGCCTGTGCTGGCCGCTGGTCATCGGCTCGCCCGAGGTGCTGGCCAGGACGGTCAGCGCGCTGAAGGCGCCGCTGAAGGTCCGGAGCGTGGACCTGTCCGGCTTCGCGGCGCCGGACGGGGTCATTCCGGTGCTGGACCCGCTCCCGCAGCCGCTCGGGCCGTTCAGGCCGGGGAAAGTGTCCCAGGAGACCGGCGCCGCCCAGGCCGTCTATGTGGAGGAGGCGGTCGAGCGGGTCCTGGACGGCAGCATCGCCGCCATCGTGACGGCGCCGATCAACAAGGCGGCGATCAACCTCGCCGGCTACGCCTATCCCGGCCATACCGAGATGCTGGCCGACCTGACGGGCGCCAAGGAAGTCGGCATGATGATCGTCGGCGGCCCGCTGCGCTTCTTCTTCGCCACCATCCATGCGGCGGTCAAGGACGTGCCGGGGCTCCTCACGCCGGAGCGGATCGCGCAGGCGATCCAGCTGTGCCATCGCGGGCTGACGGAGCTCTTCGGCATCAAGCACCCGCTGATCGCAGTGGCGGCCCTGAACCCGCACGCCGGCGAGGGTGGGCTGTTCGGGACTGAGGAGCGCACGGCGATCGGGCCCGGCATCGAGCGGGCGCTGGCGCGGGGGTGTCCGGCCGTCGGCCCGCTGCCCGCGGACACGCTCATCAGGCAAGCGGCACAGGGCAAGTACGACGCGGTGGTGGCCATGTACCACGACCAGGGCCTGATCCCGCTGAAGCTCGCCGCCTTCGGCAAGTCGGTCAACATCACGGTGGGGCTGCCGATCATCCGCACGTCCGTGGATCACGGCACCGCCTACGATATCGTCGGCAAGGGCGTCGCGGACGACGGCAGCCTCACCGAGGCGATCAAGCTCGCCGCGCAGTTCGTGGGGAACCGGCTTCGGCAATGACGCGTCCCGGTCGTCGCGCCAGCGTCGCCTCCGCGTGCGTCCCCCGCAAGTCCCTCGGGCAGCACTTCCTCATCGACAAGAACATCGTCCGCAAGATCGTCCGCCTGGCCGAGTTGCAGCCGGGCGAGACGGTGCTGGAGATCGGCCCGGGACGGGGGATCCTGACGGAGGCGCTGCTGGACAGCTCCGGGCTCGTGGTCGCCGTGGAGCTGGACGCCGCGCTCTGCGCGCACCTCCGCGCGACGCTGGGGCACCGGTCGAATTTCCGCCTGGTCGAGGGCGACGCGCTGACGTTCGAGTACGCGCAGGTGCCGAGCCCGTTTCTGGTGGTGGCCAACCTGCCGTACTATGTCTCCACGCCGCTGCTGTTCCGCCTGCTGGAGAAGCGGCGGTGCATCGACCGTCTGGTGCTGATGCTTCAGGAGGAGGTGGTCGCGCGCCTGGCCGCGGCGCCCGGCGGCAAGGAGTATGGCGCGCTCTCCATCGCGGCGCAGTTCTACTGCGAGGTGCGACAGGGGTTCCGGGTGCCGCCCACGTGCTTTCGCCCGAAGCCCCGGGTCGGATCGGCGGTCGTCGTGCTCACGCCGCTGTCGAAGCCGCGCGCCTCGGTGGCGGACGAGGCGTTCTTCTTCCGGGTCGTGCGGGCCGGGTTTGCGCACCGGCGCAAGGCCCTGCTGAACTCGCTGCGGGATGAGGGCTTCGAGGGCGCGCCGACGGCCGTGGCGTTGGAGCGGGCCGGCATCGATCCCCGCCGCCGCGCCGAGACCCTGCGCCTCGAGGAGTTTGCCGCGCTGGCGGATGGGCTGACGGGCGTGCACCCATGACTGAAGACTGGCTCGCCGTCATCGTCGGGCTGCTCCTGGTCGGGCTCGTCGCGCTGGGCGTACTGACGAAGGTGTCCTGGTGAGGGAGCGGACGCCCCTCTGGACGATCCTGTCCTTCGCGCTGGTCATCGCCCTGGCCGTCCTCGCCAACCGCCTGACCAACGGGAGCAAGGTGTGGCTCGGCCGCGAGCTGCTCGAGTATCCCCTGTGGGCCGTCGGACTGGGGCTGCTCGCCAACCTGGGGCTGGCCGTCGCCGGCTCGCGCGAGCGGCTCAGCGCCGCCGTCCGCACGGAGTTCTTCCTCAAGACCGGTCTCGTGCTGATGGGCGCGACGATCAATTTCCTCGACATCCTGAAGATCGGCTCGCGCGGCATGGTGCAGGCGGTGCTGGTCGTCACCGCCGTGTTCTTCTTCACCTGGTTCGCGGCCGGCTGGCTCGGCCTGGACCAGAAGCTGCGCGCCTTGATGGCGGCCTCGGTTTCGATCTGCGGGGTGTCGGCCGCCATCGCGGCGGCGGGCGCGGTGCTGGCGAAGAAGGAGCACCTCGCCTACGTGGCAGCGCTGGTCATCGTGTTCGCGTTGCCGCTGATGCTGATCCAGCCGTATCTCGCCAAGGCGATGGACCTCAGCTCGGACGTCGCCGGCGCCTGGATCGGCGGCAACATCGACACGACGGCGGCGGTGGTGGGGGCCGGGGCGATCCACAGCGAGGCAGCGATGAAGGTCGCCTCGGTGGTGAAGGTCTCCCAGAACGCGCTGATCGGCTTCGCCGCCTTCTTCCTGGCGCTGTACTGGGTGGTCGTCGTGGAGCGCAAGCCGGACCGGAAGCCCAGCCCGATGGAGATCTGGACGCGGTTCCCGAAGTTCGTGCTGGGCTTTCTCGTCGCCTCGCTGATCACGACGGCCGGGCTGCTCTCACCCGAGCAGGTCAAGACGGCGATCATCCCGCTGCGCAACTGGTTCCTCACCGCCGCCTTCGTGGGCATCGGCCTGGAGCTGGCGTTCGGCGAGTTCAAGAACGCGGGGTGGAAGCCGGTGTTGGTCTATTTCGTCGCGACGTTGTTCAACACCGTGCTGGCGCTCGCCGCGGCCTGGGTGCTGTTTGGTTAGAGCTTCGCCGCTTCGATTAGACCGTTCTCTCCATCTTTTCTTCTCCCGATCCCTGTCAGCAACTTGACACGCCGGTAGCCGGCCTTTCGCAGCCAACGCATCACGTCCCGCGCCGCGTAGGTGTTGCCGGTGTCGGTGAAGAGCAGCATGGTCAGGGCGAACGCCGTCGTGTCGATGGGATACAGCCCGTGCTGGTCGGCGAGGAACGAGTCGTGGATGATCAGGCGCCCGGCCGGGGTGAGGGCCTTGCGGATTTTGCGGAAGAGGCCCCCGTTCTGCGCCGGCGCGTAGATGTGGATGATGTTCGACAGCCAGACCACGTCGTAACGGCCGGGCAGAGGATCGCTCAGGAAATCCAGCGGCGTGAAGCTCAGCCGGGCCTTGGCGGGATGCGTCTTCGCGATCGTCCGCGCGACCTTGAGGGCCGCGGGGCGATCCGCCACAGTGGCGCGCAGCGCGGGGTTCGCCGCGAGGAAGGCCAGGGCGTAGGTGCCGGGCCCGCCGCCCAGATCCAGCAGGGTGCCCGCCCGGCGCAGGTCGAGGAACCGTGCGACCGTCTTCGCCTGCTCGCGGCTCCGGTGGTGCATGGCCCAGGTGAAGCTGCGGCGCCAGGCGGGCGACTCGGACTCGTCTGCGTCCAGTGGCTTGCCCGAGCGCACGCTGCCGGTGAGCTGCGTGAAATCGTCCCAATGGTTCGTGATGAGGTCGAGGTAGGCGCCGCGATAGGCCGGGCTCCGCCGGTTCAGCTCCGTGCGCGCAAGCGGCGTGTTCCGATAGGAGGAACCGCGCTTGACCAGCAGGCCCAGTGCGGCCAGGTTCCGGCAAAGGATGTCGAGACCCCGCTGGTCGGCTCGGAGGCGTCGCGCCAGCGCCGCGATCGACCACGAGCGGGCTCCGATGGCGGTGAAGAGATTGAGCTCCAGCGCAGTCAGGATGGTGCGGGAATACTGATAGAGCTGGGCGACGTTGCGGAAGTCATTGAAGGTCCTGATCGGGTAGGTGCCGAGAGCGTGCGTCACACTCGCAGTATAGCATCGGAATCATTGATCTCGCCCCCTCGATATGGTAGCCTCCCCGCAATGGCCGCTGCTGGTACGAGCAAAAGCGGAGCGGCAGGGACCCGCCATGAGATGGCGGGGGTGGTGCTCCTCACTTTGGCCCTGCTCCTCGGCCTCTCGCTGCTGTCCTACTCTCCACGCGATCCGATCCTGTTTGAAGAGTCCTTCCATCAGGAGTCCGTTCGAAACCTGATCGGCAAGGTCGGGATGACGCTGGCCACCGTCGTCTTTGCGGCCGTCGGGGGCGGGGGTTATCTCGCGCCGATCGCGCTGGGGATCCTGGGCGGCCGGTGCCTCCTCCGGGGCGGGTTGGGCGTCACGCTCCGCTGCGCCGGCGGCTTCACGGCGTTGCTCCTGTTCTTGTCCATGTTGCTGGCGCTGCACCTGCCTGGCGTGCCGACGATCAGCAGCGGGTGGGTTCAGGAGGGACTGGCGGGCGGGCGCGTCGGCGGCGCGCTCAGCGGGCTGCTCGTGATGTACTTCGCGCCGGTGGGTGCCCACATCGTGATCATTGCCGGGTTGCTCCTGTCCGTGCTCGTCGCGACGCCGTTCTCGCTGGTCGCGCTCGGCCGGCAGTGGGCGGAGATGACGGCGACCCTGCGCGAGTGGGCCCGGGACTGGTGGAGCCAGTTTGAGTTCTGGGCGGACGAGAAGCCCAGGCGTCTCAAGGCCAAACCGGTCAAGATCATCAGGCTGAAGCCGGCCGTGCCGGTTGAGGCGGAGATCGTGCAGGCGGCAGACGGCGCCGAAACCGTGGAGCCGGCGCCGCTGATCCAGCCGGCGTATCGTCGCCGCAAAAGGAAGCTGGCCCTCGCGGAGCATCACTCGGCGCAACTCGTCTTACCGCAAGTGGTGGACGGGGCCGGGTACGTGCTGCCGGACCCGGCGGTGTTGTTGCGCGATCCGGCGGCGCGGGTGGATCGGGTCACCGACGAGGAGATCCGCGCGCAGGCGCAGGTGCTCACCCAGGCCCTGGCGAATTTCGGGATCGACGGCCAGGTAATCCAGACGCACGTGGGCCCCGTCGTGACGATGTACGAATTCGAGCCGGCCCCCGGCGTCAAGGTGGCCCGCATCGTGAACCTCGCCGACGATCTCGCGCTGGCCATGCGGGCGACTAGCATCCGCATCGTCGCGCCCATCCCCGGTAAGTCGGTGGTCGGGATCGAAGTGCCCAACCCGCGGCGCGAAGACGTGATGCTCAAGGAGCTCGTGCTGAGCGAAGCCTACAGTGGCGCTTGCTCGCTGTTGAAGCTGGCGCTGGGCAAGGACATCTTCGGCACGCCCGTCGTGGCGGACCTCCGGAGCATGCCGCACCTGCTCGTCGCGGGCGCCACGGGATCGGGCAAGAGCGTCGGCCTCAACACGATGATCCTGAGCCTCCTCTTCGCGGCGCGCCCGGATGAAGTCAAGTTCCTGTTGATCGACCCCAAGATGCTCGAGCTGACCGTGTACGAGGGCATCCCGCATCTGTGGCGTCCGGTCATTACGCAGCCCAAGGCCGCCTCGCGCGGACTCATGCTGGCCGTCAAGGAGATGGACCGCCGCTACAAGCTGATGGCTGAGTACGGCGCCCGCAACATTGATGCGTACAACCGCGCTGTCGCGGAGGCCCAGGGCGTCACGCCGCCGCAACCTATGGAGACGCCGGAGGGGGAGGTCGTGCCCTGCACGGAACCGCAGCCGGCGTATTTCTCGGAAGAGGAGCGGCTGGCGTCGGGCGGGACGGCGGTGCCCGGCGGCCCGGAGGCGCAGACGCCGCCGGCGCCGCTCCCTTACCTGGTCATCGTCATTGACGAGTTGGCCGACCTGATGATGGTCGCATCGAGGGAAGTCGAGGACTCCATCACCAAGCTCGCGCAGATGGCGCGGGCCGCCGGGATCCACCTGATCCTCGCAACGCAGCGGCCCTCCGTGGACGTGCTGACCGGCCTCATCAAGGCGAACTTCCCGGCGCGCATCGCGTTCCAGGTCGCCTCGAAAACCGACTCGCGCACGATCCTCGACCAGAACGGCGCCGATCAGTTGCTGGGCCGCGGCGACATGCTCTACCTCGCCACCGGCAGCGGCAAACTGACCCGCGTGCACGGCGCCTACGTGCCGGAGGGAGATCTGCGCAGGGTCGTGGAGTTCGTCAAGGCCCAGGGCAGTCCGGCCTTCACCGAGGAGGCGGTGCCGGTGGAGGCGGAGGCGCCTGGCGAAAACGGCGAGCGGGACGAGATGTACGAGAGGGCCAAGGAAATCGTGATCGGCACCGGGCAGGCCTCGGCCTCGTTCCTGCAGCGCCGGCTCCGCATTGGCTATCCCCGCGCGGCCCGCATGATCGAGATGATGGAACAGGACGGCCTCGTCGGCGCGATGTCGAGAGACGGCCGCCGGGAAGTGCTCGTCAGGCGCGTCGGCGTGGATGAAGGGCTATGACCCGCCGCGCGCTCGCCGCGTGGAGCGTCGCCCTGGCCGCGCTCGTGCTGGGGACCGCCTGGCTGCCGGCGCCCGCCCGCGCCGGGGATCCCGTGAAGGTTCTGGTGAGGAAGGTCGAGGCCCGTTCCCAAAAGACGACCGACCTCACCGCTGAATTCTCCCAGTCCACGGACATCAAGGGGTTTGCCAAGCCGCTCCAGTCGTCCGGCCGGGTCTACATCAAGCGGCCGGGCAAGCTCCGGTGGGATTACCTGGTGCCCACGCTCGAGCAGATCTTCGTGGACGAGGACAAGGTCCAGTTCTATATCCCCGAGCACAAGCAGGTGATGGTTGGGCAGCTCTCCAAGTTGGCCAACTCCCAGGCCCCGCTCCAACTGCTCCAAGGCATCGGGCGGCTGGACAGTCACTACCATGTCACGGCCGCACCGGACGGAGCCAAAGGACACGGCGGCCTTCCGCTCCTGAGCCTGACCCTCCCCGACGGCAGGCCGGACCACCCGCGGATCGTCGTCGAAGTGGATCCGGGCTCCTACTTCTTGCGCCGGGTCGAGCTGCACGACGTGAACGGGAACGTGTCCACCTTCACGTTCAGTGCAATCCGGGCGAACACCGGCCTCAAGAACGAGCTGTTCGAGTTCACCGTGCCCCAGGACGTGGAAGTCGTCAACGCCCCGACGCTGGCGGTCCCCTGACCGCTCATGCCCTGGACTGCCAGATGGATCGCCGCCATCGTGGGGACGTTCGTTCTCCTGGTCATTGCCGACCGCATCTGGTATGTCCAGGAGATGAAGGCCTTGGCGGGCAAGCTGGGCATGGAGTGGTCCAAGATCGAGCGGCGCGGGACCTTCCCGTACGAGCACTACAAGAAGGTGGTCCACTACGGCCTGACGCGCGACGAGGTGCACAAGCTGATCGCGCATTACACGAGCATGGAGGAGAAGCAGTACGGGAACTACGTGTACGAGACCTATTACTACCGTTTCGGGACCTTGAGCCGCCACGGCGTCCGGGTCGAGTACGACCAGTTCGGACGCGTCCGCAAGGTGGACGACGCGCCACCCGTCCCGCCGCAGGACCTGTCCAAATAGAGAACTCGATGCGGCTAGCCCAGCGAAAGGCCGGTTGACGGTATGTGGCTTAAGCGCTGGTTGCTCGGCCGACCCCTCGCGACCAAGCAGGCCGTCCATGAGCGGCTGTCGAATCCCGTCGCGCTCGCGGTCTTCTCGTCGGACCCGCTCTCCTCGGTCGCCTACGCCACTGAGGAAATCCTCCTCGTCTTGGTCCTGGCCGGAACGGCCGCCCTGCACTACTCCCTCGGGATCAGCCTCGTGATCGTCGGACTGGTGGCCATTCTCACCGCGTCCTACCGCCAGACCATCTATGCCTATCCGTCCGGCGGCGGAGCGTTTGTCGTGGCTAAGTCCAACCTGGGCGAGTTCCCGGGGCTTGTTGCGGCTGCAGCCCTACTGATCGATTACATCCTTACCGTGGCCGTGAGCGTCGCGGCGGGAGTCGCCGCGATCACCTCGGCGGTGCCGGAGTTGCACGAGCATCGTGTCGGCTTGGGCCTGCTGGCGATCGTCGTCCTGACCTTGGGCAATCTGCGTGGCGTCCGCGAATCAGGTAAGATCTTCGCCCTGCCGACCTACATGTTCGTCGGCGGCCTGGGCGTGGTGATCGTCGTCGGCCTGGGGCGGGCGCTCTTCGGCGGCCCGGTGGGACATCCGCTCCCGTCTGTTCCGGTCGTGGAAGGGCTCAGCCTGTTTCTGCTGCTTCGGGCGTTCTCCTCAGGCTGTACCGCCCTGACCGGAATCGAGGCGATCTCCAACGGAGTGCCGGCCTTTCGGGACCCCGCGCCGAAAAATGCCGCGACCACCATGATCTGGATGGCCGCGATGTTAGGGGGTCTGTTCCTCGGGCTCACCATCCTTGCCTATGTCTACGGGCTCGTGCCGCGCGCAGAAGAGACCCTGATCTCCCAGATCGCACGAATCTCGCTCGGCGGAGGCGTCTTCTACTATTTCATGCAGGTCGCGACAATGCTGATCTTGATCCTCGCGGCGAACACGAGCTACAACGGGTTTCCCCGCCTGGCCTCCCTGATGGCGCAGGACAGCTTTCTGCCGCACCAGATGCGGAATGTCGGTGACCGGTTGGCCTTCTCGAACGGGATTTTCATCCTGGGGCTGAGTGCGGCGCTCCTGCTGATCGTCTTTCGCGGCGAGACGCACGCGTTGATCCCGCTGTACGCCATCGGGGTCTTCTTGTCCTTCACGCTCTCCCAGGCGGGCATGGTCCGGCACTGGCAAGGCCGCAAGGGCCGCGGCTGGCGGAAGAAGTTCGCGGTCAATCTGACCGGCGCCGTCGCGACCGGCGTGGCCACGGTGGTCCTGGCCATCACGAAGTTCACGCACGGCGCTTGGATGGTGATCGTTCTGATCCCGCTCCTCATCGGCATGTTCAAGAAGATCCAGTGGCACTACAAGATGGCCGACTGGCAGCTGTCGCTGGCCATGTACGATCGGCCCAAGAACCCGCCGCCGAACATCGTGGTGATGCCGATCGGGAGTCTCAACCGGGCGGTCGTCATCGCCCTGGATTATGTCCGCCAGCGGGCGCAGGACATTCGCGCGGTCCACGTGGACGCGGATCCCGAGGAAACGGCCCGCATCAAGAAAGACTGGGAAAAGTGGGGCGCGGGCATTCCCCTGGTGATCCTGTCCTCTCCCTATCGGTCGTTCCTCTACCCATTTCTCACCTACGTCGAAAAGGTCCGTGAAGACAACCCCGGTTCATGGGTCACGGTCGCGCTGGCGGAGGTTTTGCCGGCGCGCTGGTGGGAGAACCTGCTTCACAACCAACGCGCCCTGCTGATCAAGGCCGCGCTGCTGTTCAAATTCCGCGTGGTCGTCACCGATGTCCCCTACCACCTGGGGCTGTACTAGCCGCCTGTACGTACCCCTTGCTCTTTCGGTGTCAAGCGACACCGTGATAAAGTACCGCTCATGCGTACGTCGGCTTCCCGACTCATCCTGACGGCTGCTGCGGTGTCTGCCGCGACAGGCTTGTGGTGGGGGCCGCCCTTCGACCTCGCTACGGGACTAGCGCAGGCGGCCGAGCCATCGAAGCGGAGCAAGCCGGCTGCGGCCAAGACCTCTCCGGTGATGGCGGCGGCCAAGCAGTACGCGGCAGCCATCGCCTCGGGTGATCGGGTGGCGTTCGGGCGGCTCGACTTCGGCTGCCAGTTCGCGCTGGTCTCGACCGCCGCCGCGCCGTTCAAAGCCTTTCCCCCTGATGCCGATCCGGTCTACGGACAATGCTGGATGATACTGGTCCAGGCCCACGACACCGTCGTCGAGCAGCGGGACGAGGGGGTGAACGCGCTCTGGCCGGGCAAAGGGTTCCTGGTGTTCTACAGGAACGAGCTCACCAGCTACCCGCCATCGTTTTACGTGATGGACCGGCTGGGCTTGTCCCCGCCGGGAGGGGGCCTGCGGGTCGCGCCGGTGGACAGCGCGCCCATTCCGGCCGCCTCGTTCCGGATGCGCCCGGGCGCGCCCCTGGTGTCCGTGCCGGCCACGGTGGTCCGGCTCCGCGTCACCTACAAGGACCCGATCACCTCGCCGGTCACGTACGCGCCCGAGGAGTCCAACCTGACCGCCACGGTCAAGACCACCGCGCAGGCGCTGAGGGCGGTCACCGTCAAATGGGTGGTGCTGTCGGGCCTGCGGAAGCTGGGGTTCCCGGGCGACACGGCGGTGCTGAATCTGCCGGTGGCCGGCCGCGACGGCGATCCCGTTCCGTTCGTCACCGAGCCCGGTGGCTACATCTCTGGTTCCGGCGCGTGGTGGAAGCCGATTGACGCGCCGGAGGTGCTCAGCGCCGCGCTCCAGCGCATGGCGCAGTACGCCGAGCAACGGGACCGCGTCGCGCTGTTGAACCGGGTGCTGATCGTGGACCCCGGCCACGTGGCCGCGCTGACGATGCTCACGGGCGAGCTCTATCACACTTTAGTGAACGCCGGCGCGGCTGCCCACCACGTGCCGATCGGCGACGCGGCGCTGGCCGCCCGCTTCAACGAGCTCTATTGGAACGCCTACGCCCAGGCGTCCCGCATCGACATCTCCTACCAGAGGAACATGATCGGAAGGGACGGGATCGCCGTGCCGACCCCGGCCGACTACCTGTACCGGATGCTTCCCGCGATGGAGCGGCTCGCGCGCCAGCAGCCGGACGATCTGGAGAACCGGATTCGCCTGGGCAACGCCTATCGGTGGAACAACGATCCGCAGGCGGCCCTCGCCACGCACGAGGCGGTGCTCAAGAACATCCCGCCGGAGCGGGCGGCGCTCAAGGCGCGGGTCCTGCTGGAACTTGCCTGGTCCCGCATCGTCAGGGTCGCCTGGAACCGCATATTGGATGAGCCGCACCTGATGCAGGCTTACAAGGAAGCGGAGGAGGCGTTGAAGCTGACGGATCGGCCGCTGGACAAGTTCACGGCCGCCTACACGATGGCGTACGTGCAGGCCTACATGCCGGACCGCGACAACCACGCGATGCTGGAGGAGCTGACAGAAGCGCGCCGCTGGTACCTGCAGTTGGCCGGCGCCTCCGTGGACTCGTGGCGCTACCTGCTCCTGAACGACACGCTCAAGGGCGTCGTCGAAGCCGACCCCTCCTTCAAACCCCTCCTCACCGCGTCGTGAACCCACAGAGTTTCCCTCTCCCTTGAGGGGAGAGGGTTAGGGTGAGGGTGGGGCGAGACCGGCTGCCTTTCTCCAGAAAAGTTGCCTTGCATCTTGAGCTGCGTTTTCCTCAACTGATAGCGCTTCATGGTTCCCGCCGTGGTGTCGTCTAACGCAGAGTTCACCGGCCG
>JAXIOW010000061.1:0-2706 GCA_045403215.1 Nitrospirales bacterium
TCCAATTCGGACCTGAGCGGTCCGCTTCCCCCGACCAGCAACAGGAGCCCGTGAATCTCTTTTCGCAGACGCGGCATGGCATGGATGAGTTCGCTTAGTCCCATCCGAGGAACCAGATTGCGGACCGTGAGCAGGATGAAGGCATCTTCTTCCAGGCCGAGCGCGGCTCGGATTGACCGGCGGTCTCGGCAAGGTGAAAAGACTTCGCTATCGACACCGCCTGGCACCATGCGAATACGGTCGGCCATCACTCGGTGGCAATCGAGTACCCGGCGCCGCATAAAGTCGCTCAGCACGATGAGGCGTTGCACTCGGCTGACCACCGTGCGCTCGGTCCAGCGCCTCGACAGGGACAAGACCCAGTGCCAGATCTTCCCTGTTATGCCGCCCTGAGGATTGTTCCGCGTCTCAAACTCCTCGTGCGCCAATGACAGGCATACATACACCACAGGGATCCGCGAGCTACGCCCATGAACCGCCAGGGCAGGCAACGCCTGATACGCCACGATTACGTCGGGGACCCACTCGCGGACGAGCGCGGACCATGCGTGTTTGATATTGCGAAGCGTGGAAAAGAAAAAGGAGGCAGCATTACGTCGGTTGACAGCGAAGCGTATCTCCGTGATCCCGCCTGCCTCAACGCGCGATGGATCTCCCTCCACGGGTATGCGCGTGAGAACGCGCACCGCATGCCCTTTGGCGGCAAGACCCAGCGCTTGCTGATGCAGGACCCTCTCTGCGCCTCCGCGGATGTTGGCGACGGAGACTTCGGCCAGCAACAGGATCTTCACACCGGGCGGGCCTCCACACACACCCGCTGCCAGATCTCCAACGCCAAGAGCGCATAGATCTGGTCCTTCAGATTCCGCCGGCCCGACGCGTGCTCTTCCAGCAACCACCGGACATAGGGATATCGGACGTATCCTCGCTGGCGGACAGTTTCCTCGGAGAGAAGCTCACGGACCATCTCCTTCAGATCGGCGTTGAACCAGCGCGGCAGCGGGACCATGAATCCCTGCTTGGGCCGCGCCAAAATTTCCGGTGGGAGGCAGGGCGCGAGCGTCCGCTTCAAAAACGACTTCAACCGTCCGTTGCGGAACCGCTCACGCGCCGGAAGGCCCAAGGCAAACTGTGCTACGACATGGTCGCAAAACGGGACCCGGACCTCCAGCGAATGCGCCATGCTCATGCGGTCTCCCAACACCAGGAGATCGTCAGGCAGATAGGTCTGAACATCTAGAGCCATCGCGCGTTCAGCAGGATCGGAGTTCTCCCATGCCCAGTACAGTCGTCCATAGACGTGCTCAGGCTTGGTCGGTCCCGCGCGTGCACGGATGTCCGGTGTCAGCGCATCCTCACCCCATTCCGGCGGGAGAAAGGTGATCCAGCGAAGGTAGCGTTCATCCTCGGGAAGGCTTCCCGCTTCCAGAAACCGGCGGACCCGGCCCGACCAGTTGTCGGAGTGAACCGATTCCGGGATCCATCGGCTTGCCGAAGCCAGGCCGCGACGGAGGCCGGACGGGAGCCGGTCGTACAGCGCTCCGACGCGCTGCCCCAGGTATCGTGGATACCCGCCGAACAGCTCGTCCCCCCCGTGCCCCGCCAGAGCCACGGTGACGGTGCGGCGGGCAACCTGGGAGATGAGGTAGTTGGGAATCGCGGATGAGTCGCCAAACGGGACGTCGAAGGCCTGAATGATGCGCGGCAACAGATCGACCGCTTGGGGCTCGAGGATCTCTTCATGATGGTCCGTGCCAAATCGCTCCGCGACCAGACGCGCAAACGTCAGCTCATTATAGGTCTCGTCCGCACCGCCATACCCGATCGTGAAGGTCCGGATCCGGCTGTCGGAGACCGTCCGCATCAGAGCCACCAAGGTGGTGGAGTCCATCCCGCCCGAGAGGAACACCCCTAGCGGGACGTCGCTGATCAAGTGAAGGCGGATCGCTTCCTTCAAGTGAGCGAGAAGTCGTTCTTCCGCCTCTTCCGCGCGAAGGCCCACCGCGTCTGGATCAGGCCTCAGTGACCAGTACCGGCGGACGCGCATCTCGCCTCGCGTGAGAGTCAGTATATGACCGGGCGGAAGCTGCCGGATGCCCTCGTAGATCGTCATGGGCGCAGGCACATACAGAAAGGTCAGGTATTGCCGGAGGGCCTGTGCATCGACTGTCCGTTCCACGCCCCCGGCGAGCAGAGCCTTGATCTCCGAGGCGAACCAGAACCGACCACCCTGGTGGGCGTAGAACAAGGGCTTGATCCCCAGCCGGTCGCGGGCCAAGAGGAGGACCTGTCGGTCACGGTCCCAGAGCGCAAACGCGAACATGCCGCGCAAGTGCTCGACGCATGCCTCGCCGTAATCCTCGTACAGATGCACCAGGACTTCGGTGTCGCATTTGGTCTCAAACCGATGCCCCTTCGTGATGAGAGCGTTGCGCAGTTCCTGGAAATTGTAGATCTCTCCGTTCATCACCACGCACACCGTTCTGGTCTCGTTCCAGATCGGCTGGCGGCCGCCCGCCACGTCAATGACGCTAAGACGGCGCATGGCCAGACTCACCGTTTCCTCAACATAGCGGCCCTCATCATCCGGTCCCCGGTGAACCAGGCTCGTCACCATTCGGGTCAAGCGTTCGTCGTCTTGAAATCCAGCAAAGCCGCAGATCCCGCACATCGTCTTCAAGCCTCATTCACTGGCCGGCCTACTGC
>JAXIOW010000167.1:0-3271 GCA_045403215.1 Nitrospirales bacterium
CAAGCGCGACGCCGTGCCGATCGTGCGCGACTACATCGCCGACGCGCAGCGGCGCTATCGGGAGATGGAGGCTGAGCGGGCCGGGGAAACGATCGGTGTCTGACCGGGGTCTGCCGCCTGTTGGTCCCGGGCCGGTCAAGCGCGCGCTGCGGCTAAAGCAAAGTTTCCGGCTGAACCAACGTTCGGACAGAGGCCCTCGCGTCCGCTTTCGGTGCCTTGCTGCCGGAGTCCTGCGCGCCCCACGGGGAGTTATGTGAAGGGTTTCGGATGCCGGCCCATCGCGAGGGTGATGGCAGGCACGGGGGCCGGCGTCCGAAAGCCTCCAGGGAAGGAACCCGCGATTAGTGGGGGGAAGAGGGCGCCGCGAGTGCTATGGGGATTTCAGCGTGGCGGGTTGATTGCTCGATGAAGCCGGTGACCGGCGAGCAGAGCAAGCGAGGCTGCTGCTGGGCCGAGACTGTCGGAGCAGGTTGTGTTGGTCTCTGCGATCTGCAGGTGAGTGAGGCTCTATTTGCTGGAGAGGGCATCGCATCAGGCGAGCCTCATTACGGCCAGTCCGTGACCAGCGGCAACGGTAATCGGCACGGCGGCAGCCTGGGAGCGTCATGAGGTGTCGATCCTGATAGTCGGCGTGTGGCGGGGCTGACAGCCGGCCTGGAAGGTCTCGATGACGATCATGCGGCCGCCGCAACAGGGGCATGGGGTGGCGAGCGCGGATTGAGGTTCGTCATCGGCGACCGCCTCGTTCTCGGGATCGGTGGCGATGCTTGCGCTTTCCAGGAGCGCACGGGCCAGCGCGAGGCTCTCGTCGCGAGCGCTGCCGGCGAGCAGGCCGTAGTGCCGGATGCGATGGAAGCCCTTGGGCAGGACGTGGATGAGGAAGCGGCGGATGAACTCGTGCGTGCTGAGCGTCATGGTGGTGTAGCGGCCTGGCCCCTGGACCCGGTAGTCCTTGACCTTGAAGGTGACGCTGTCGGCGTCGGCGGCGATCAGGCGGCTGTTGGAGATGGCGACGCGGTGGGTGTAGCGCGCAAGGTAGGCGAGCACCGCCTTCGGCCCGGCGAACGGGCGTTTGGAGTAGACGAACCAGCGCATCTTCTTGAGCGGAGCGAGGAAGGCGGCGAAGGCCTCCATATCGGCGAGGTGGGCATGCTCGCCGAAGAAGGTGAGCTTGCCGGCCTTGTGGGCTGCGGCGAGCTTCTCCAGCATCAGGCGCCGGAACAGCCTGGAGAGGACGAGCACGGGCAGGAAGAAGTTGGGCGTGGTGGCGATCCAGCGCTTGCCATCGGGGGAGAGACCGCCCCCCGGCACGATCATGTGCACGTGCGGGTGGTGTGTCATGGCCGAACCCCAGGTGTGCAGCACCGCCGTGATGGCGATCCTGGCGCCCAGGTGCTTCGGATCGGCGGCGATCGTCAGCATGGTCTCGGCCGAGGCCTTGAACAGCAGATCGTAGACCACGGCCTTGTTCTGGTAGGCGATATCGCCGAGCGCCGCCGGCAGCGTGAAGACGATGTGGAAGTAGGGCACCGGCAACAGCTCGGCCTGGCGCTCCTCCATCCAGGTGCGCGCCGCAGCCCCCTGGCACTTCGGGCAATGCCGGTTGCGGCAGCTGTTGTAGGCAATCGTCGTGTGCTGGCAGTCCTCGCAGCGCGCAACGTGCCCGCCGAGGGCCGCCGTGCGGCAGCTCTCGATCGCGCTCATCACCTTCATCTGGGCGAGGCTCACATGGCCGCGGTTGGCCTCACGCCAGGCGGCCGCGTGGTCGCGGAAAATATCCGCGACCTCCAGAGCAGGACGGGCCACGACGCCCGCGCTACTTCGGCGGCTCGCCTCTCCTCGGACCGATCGGGGTGAGCCGGTCCAGCGGGCTGGTGACCTCGCGCAGCACCTTAGCCGCCACGTGGGCGTAGCGCGCGGTCGTGTCGAGCTTGGCGTGGCCCAGGAGAACCTGGATCACGCGGATGTCGACGCCCTGCTCGAGAAGGTGGGTCGCGAAGCTGTGGCGCAGGGTGTGCGGCGAGACGCGGCTCTTGATCTCGGCGGCCGCGGCCGCCTCCTCAACGACGCGGTAGAGCTGGCGTGCCGTGACCGGCAGCAGCGGGTCGCGGCCCGGGAACAGCCAGGTGCTCGGCCTCCCCACCCACCACCAGTCCCGCAGCAGCTCAAGGAGCCGCGGCGACAGCATGGCGTTGCGGTCCTTCCTGCCCTTGCCCTCCTCGACCCGGATCAGCATGCGCTTGGAATCGATGTCGGAGACCTTCAGGTTGGCGACCTCCGACACGCGCAGGCCGGCCCCGTAGGCCACGCCCAGCGCCGCCCGGGACTTGAGGCCGCTGGCGTGCTCCAGGAGACGCAGGACCTCCTCCTCGTTCAGCACATTGGGCAGCTTGCGCGGCTGGCGCACGAGGGTGAGATGGCGCGCCATCTCCGGCCGGTCGAGCGTCACCCGGAAGAAGAAGCGCAGCGCCGAGACCGTGTTGTTCATGAGCGGCGGCTGGGCACCCGTTCCGCTCTGGTGCACCTGGAACCGGCGCAGGTCCTCTGCGGTCGCCGTCGCCGGCGAGCGGCCGAGAAACTCCGAGAGGGTCTTGACGGCACGGATGTAGTTGCGTTGGGTGGCCTCCCCAAACTTGCGCACCGTCATGTCTTCGATCATGCGCTGGCGCAGCGGGCTGATGGGCCTCTCGCTCATCGGGGTCTCCTGTCTTGAGGTTGGAGGTTCGGAACCCCTCGATCCTCAAGACGGAGCACCCCGCCCGTCATCTCATCTTAGCTGGGGCTCCTCCCTCGCCACGGCCCGGCGCGAAGCGCACTCCCGCGTGAGCGGGTTCGTTCTTTGGCACACTTGCTCCGTCGGGGTCAGCAAGCATGTCCGCCCTACTCCGGAAGCTGACTCTCCTGCCTCAAGCCAGCCGGCCACTCTCTACAGTATGCGTGAACTGTAGAAAGTCCGCAGCGCGACCGCCCACCATACTCTGCGATCATAGGTCGGAGCGAATTGCTTGGTAGTGATCGCCGAGCAGTCGCTTGGCAGAGTTGCGAAGCACCGCAAGGAGAGCCGTGCGTGCTTCACGCATCACCTCATTATCGTCCAACTGCCAGCATTCCTTGAGTTGCTTGATGATCACGCGGAGGCCCTCGGCCGATACGTAGTCGTCGTCCTCGTGTTCGAAGTACAGCTCCGCATTCTTGTGATCCGCGGCGCGGGTCATAGCCCGGGCTCGACGCGTGGGGCCTTGGATGCTCCGAAGAGGTCCTTTTCAACATC
>JAXIOW010000160.1:0-9941 GCA_045403215.1 Nitrospirales bacterium
CTCTCCTCCATTCACTGGCGGGAGGCATGGAAGTACGGCGAGCGCGCGTTCCGCTACTGCCAGCACGACGCGGGGCACGCGATCGGCACGGTCCGGATCGCCGCCGCGACGCTGGGCTGGTCTGCCGTGGTGTTACACGGCCTGTCGGATGAGACCGTCGAGGACTTGCTGGGGTTAAACCGGTCCGAGGACTTCGCGGGGGTCGAACGCGAACACCCTGATCTGGTGATGGTCGTCTGGCCGACGGACCATGCTAAGGGATGGCGCGTTGGCGAAGACTGCGTACTCCCGCTGTTTCTCGATCCGGGCGCTGTGCGCGAGCTGACGCGACCATCACAACATGGCTGGCACGGCAAGGCGAACCGGCTAAGCCAGGACGATCCGGTCCCCTGGGAGATCATCGACGAGGTCGCGGCCACCTCGCGCAAGCTAAGCACAGAATGGCACGGGCTCGATTGGTTTGACCCGCCAGAGACGCCTCGCGAGCCCATCTCCTCTACCGCCGATCCCTCCGCCGGCCGGATCATCCATCAGCGGCGAAGCCTCCTGGCCTGCGACGGCAAGACCTCAATCCCGGCCGACAAGTTCTATAAGATGCTCGAGCGGGTCATGCCGCGCCCCGAACTGGAAGTGATCCGGCGTCCCATGCCCTGGGACGCCCTGCCGTGGGACCCGACGATCCATCTGGGCCTGTTCGTCCATCGGGTGGACGGCCTTGACCCCGGACTGTACGTGCTGGCCCGCGACCCAGGGAAAGTGGACAAGCTCAAGCGTGCCATGCACGAGCAATTCGCCTGGACCACGCCGCCAGGGTGTCCCCCGGACCTGCCGCTGTATCTGCTGGAATCCGGCGACGCGAAGCGACTGGCCTCGCAAGTAAGTTGCTTGCAAGACATTGCCGGGGACGGCGCCTTTTCTTTAGGCATGGTCGCCGAGTATCAGGAGGCCCTGTTCACCCACGGACCGTGGTTCTACCGGCGGTTGTTCTGGGAAACGGGCGTGATCGGGCAAGTCTTGTATTTGGAGGCCGAAGCGGCAGGTGTGCGGGCGACGGGCATCGGCTGCTTCTTCGACGACCCGGTGCACCAGGCCTTCGGCTTCAAGGACCTCGCCTTCCAGTCGCTCTACCACTTCACCGTCGGCGGCCCGGTGGACGACCCCCGCCTCACGACGCTCCCGCCTTACGGCGCCCACGTCGAAGGAGACGAGCGCGGAGTAGACCTACCTTAGGCGGAGGGGTGGCGCCGAGCGGGCGCACGGGCGGAGCGGAAGGCGCCTACAGCCGAGTCCGCGGGGCTGCGACGGCGTTTCGACCCGTTGCAATCGAGCGGGTGACACCGCATGGGCGCCCAGATGCAGCGCGGGGCGTACAGCCGGGTCTGCGGGGCTTCGACGGCGAAACGCCCAGCTGCGCTGGGCTATGCGGGGGCAGGACCCGCTCAAGGAGCAACGGGTTCCCCGTCGCACGTACGGGCTGCTCGGCGACAGGAACCCGAAGCCGCAGGCCACAGGAGCCGCCGATTTATTTCATCAGCGCGTGGAAGGTCTCGATCGAGCGGTACTTCAAGGACGTTTGGGGCGGCGCGGCGGAGCTGGACTTCGCACGATAATAGAGGTGCTTGATGCCGTGGGTGTCCGCCGAGAGCAGCGCGGCCTCATCGTCATCCACAAACAGTGTGGCCGCGGGATTGAACCCCAGGATCGCCTCTGATTTGACCCAGTAGTCCACCTTGGATTTGAGGCAGCCGACGTCGAATGCCGTGATGGCGCGGTCGAAGTACGCCTCCAGGCCGGTCTGCTCCATCTTGATCGCCAGGGTCTTGGGATGCGCGTTCGTGACCAGGTGAACGGGGATCTTGCGTTCCCGGAGGAACGTGAGAAAGACCAGGCTGTCCGGGTGCGGCGCGATCCGGTGACGGAGTGAGTCCTTGATGGCCGGCACGTCGAGATCCAGCGTGCGGGTCCAGTAATCGAGATCGGTCCAGTCCAGCTCGCCTTCCGCAGCACGATAGAGCGCCATCAGCCGCTCGCGGGCGGCCTCCATCGGCAGGCGGTTGGCCGCCGCATAGTGCGCCGGCAGCGCTTCCAGGTAGAAATGATCGTCGAAGGCCTTGTCAAGCAGCGTCCCGTCCATGTCCAGCAGGACAGTCCGGATCGTGGCCCAATCGGGTGCGGGGTGGACGACCGTGCACATGCCGGCATTATACCGGAAGGCCAATTGTAATGTCCGCCGACGCATGTTACCGTCTCATTTACCATTACCATGTTCACCATCGCCATCATCGGTCGCCCGAACGTGGGCAAGTCCACGCTGTTCAACCGTGTCCTGGGCCGCCGCCAGGCCATCGTCAAGGACTTTCCCGGCGTGACGCGCGACCGCCACTACGCCGAGGGCGAGCACCGGGGCCGGCGGTTCCAGTTGGTGGACACCGGCGGGCTGGTCCCGTTCGCCGACGAGCAGATGTTCAGCCTGATCCGCGAGCAGTCCCGCCGCGCCATCGCAGAAGCCGACGCGCTGATCTTCCTGATGGACGGACGCGACGGCTTGACGCCGATGGACCGGGAGATCGCCGACCTGCTGCGCGGCGTGAACAAGCCCGTGTTCGTCGCGATCAACAAGATCGACACACCCAAGTCCGATCCACTCATCAGCGACTTCTACGCGCTGGGGCTGGCGCCTCTCTACCCGCTCTCCGCCGAGCACGGCGCCGGCGTCGCAGAATTGTTGGACGCCCTCTACCCCCTGCTCCCGGCCGCCACAGAGGGCGCGGCGACCGCGGACATTCCCAAGGTCGCCGTCGTGGGGCGCCCCAACGTCGGCAAGTCCACCTTCATCAACACGCTGCTGGGAGAGCCCCGCCTCGTGGTCAGCGAGGTGCCTGGCACGACCCGCGACGCCATCGACACGCTGGTCCGCTACAGGAAGTCGGAGTACCTCTTCATCGACACGGCCGGCATCCGCCGGCGCGGGAAGATCGATCCGGGGGTGGAGCGCTACAGCGTCGCGCGCGCCATGCGGGCGCTGGGCCGGGCCGACCTGGCCATCTTGATCCTGGACGGCATCGAAGGGGTAACGGAGCAGGACACCAAGATCGCCGGTCTGGCCCTGCGCGGCGGCCGCGCCTGTGTGCTCCTGGTGAACAAGTGGGACCTGCGCGCCGACGATCCGGACGCCAAGGCGAAGTACGAGGCCGAGCTACGCCGGCGCTTCGCCTTCCTCACATGGGCGCCGGTGCTCTACGGCTCAGCCCTCGAGTTCAAGACGGTCGCGGGCGTCTTTCCGGTCATCACCCGGGCTTTAAAGGCGTTCGCGCACCGCGTGCCGACGGCGCGGCTCAACCGGATCTTTCAGGACGCGATCGCGGCGAACCCTTTGCCGATCCGCAGGGGGAAGCCCGTCAAATCGGCGTATATCACCCAGGTCGCCGCCAAGCCTCCCACGTTCGTCCTCTTCTGCAAGCATTCGGAGGAGATCGGGGCGCCTTACCTGCGGTATCTCGAGAACTACTTTCGGGAGCAGTTCGACTTCGCCGGCACCCCGATCCGCATCTTCGCGAAGGCCAAATGAGGACGGCCCGCACCCTCATCGGCCTGGCGCTCGCGGCCAGCCTCCTGGGCCCCTTCACAGGGGCGACAGCGCTGTCCGCCTCGGTTGAGATCGTCGCCAGCAAGCGGGCGTTCACCCCGGAAACCCTGACCGTGCAGCAGGGCAGGCCGGTCACGCTGGCCATCCGTAACGACGATGAAGACCTGCACGCCTTCGTCCCCCTGTTGCTCTTGGAGCACACCAACGTGCAGGTGAGCGGGAACGGCGCGCCCGAGTTCAACGAAGCCGGGTTTGTCCGCGTCCTGATTCCCCCCCGCGGGCGTGTCGAGCTGCGGTTCACCCCGAAGACCGCCGGCACGTTCCACTACATCTGCGACCTGCCGGGCCATAGCATGCGGGCCCAAATTGTCGTGAAATAAGCGCCGCTTTTCGTCGTTGACAGCGTCTGTCCACGCGACTACCATACTGCCTCCTGGGAACCGTTCTATGTACTCGCCCTTCCATAGCCGAACCTATTGGACAACGCTTAACTCTTGCGGATTACCCGAACAGTGAGCATATAGGAGGTCATCTCAATGATAAACAGTCGCCGTATCGTGATCTGGATTATTCCTCTACTGGCCCTCCTCGGTCTCTCCTCAGGTTCGGCCCTTGCCCAAAAAGCCGCGCCTCCACCAGCCGCGCCTCCCGCGGCCGCGCCCGCCGCGCCGGCTGCCCCAGCCGCTCCTGCTTCCTACGAGGTGTGGGTGATTGATCAGTCGGATAGCTCGAAAGACGGAGGAGGGACCCTTTACATCTACGACGGCGCCAGTCTAGCGGCGGATGCGAAGAGCGCCAAGGCCCAAACGGTGGACTTGGGCGACAAGTTCGCCGAGGCCTGCAAGGAGGCCGGGGGCTACCCGAAGCGACCCCACATGCTCTTCTTCACCAAGGACGGGAAATACGGCATCCTGTCCTACGTGGCCAGCGGCCACGTCGTGTTCCTGGACGCGGCCGCGCGCGCCCCGATCGGGTGCGTGAGCCTGGGCAAGAACGCCCACGCGACGTTCCCCGCGGCCAACATGAAGCTGGCCATCGGCGCGAACATCGCCGAGAAGAAGTTGGTCCGCATCGCGACCGACTATGAGAACAAGAAATTCACGGTCAATGACACGGTGGCCCTGGCATCCTTGGAAGCAGGCGCGTCGCTTCCCGACATGTCGCCGATCTGTCCAATCATCGAGAACAAGAGCCAGTTTGTCTTCGTCACCCCGCGCGGCGGTGGCCTGGTCATCTTCGACATTGCGACAACCCCCATGTCCAACACCGGATCACTTCCGAAAGACGCCGTAAGACCGGCAGGGTGCGGAGGCGTCCAGATCGGGTCCACCATGTACCTCAACTCAGGTGGTGGATGGCCAGCCACGCCCCTGAATCATGATGTGTATGCCTTAGGGCTCGGCTCCCTCCCTGAGGGAAGCGTGCCGGAGCGGATTGGCGGCCGCGACGGCGGCGACTCTCATGGGATGGTCAGCCTCAACAACAAGTACCTCTGGTCGGGTGACCGGCATCTCAACCTGATCGACGTGTACGATAGCGGCAACGCGAACATAAAAGTCGGGACGATCGTCCTGTCGGGGGCCCTCAGTCAGGATCCCGCGCCGGACCTCATGGACGCCGCGCCAGATGGAGGCTACGTCTTCGCCGCCTTGCGTGGCCCGAGCCCGCTCACCGGCAACCACAAAGACGTCAACAACGCCGTCGGCAGCACGCCGGGCGTGGGCGTCATCAAGGTCGAGGGGAACGGCAGGGGCGGCGCGCTCGTGGGAATTGCCCCCATCAGCAAGATAGTCGAAGAAAAGGACAAGGACGGGAATCCGGTGAAGAAGGAGAAGGCCGACCCGCACGGCATTCAGGTGCGGAAGAAATAACCGTCCCGGTCGAGAGCCAAGGGGAGGGTTCGTCAAGAACCCTCCCCTTTTTTATCCGGCTCTTCTGCTAGAATGATCTCGTGACCGGGCATGAACTGCAGCACGTCATCCAGTACGTCACCACCCGACTCATTTACCATGCCACGCAGTTGGCTCTCGCGTCAGGACTTTGAGGCCCTCGTGGCCAGGGCGGTGAAGGACCTGCCCAAGGATTTCCGCCGCTACCTTGACAACGTGGCAATCGAAGTCCAGGAGGAGCCCAGCATGGAGGCGCTCGAAGCCGTCGGCCTCGAGCCCGAAGACGCGGACGAGTTGCTCGGGCTGTACTGGGGACGCTCCATCCAGGGCAACTCCTTCTTTGATACCGGCGGACAACTGCCGGATCGCATTTACATCTATCGCGGCCCGATCCTGCGTCTGTGCGAGGCCGAAGAAGAGGTCATCCGGGAGGTGCAGGAAACCGTGGTCCACGAGATCGGCCACCACTTCGGGCTCTCCGACGATGACATGCCGTATTAGACTAGATTGAGTTGTGCTACGATAGAGTCACGGTTAGTCGTCGAGTAAAAGGAGGCTTGGCCATGAGCACCATCCGACTCGCCCCTGCGTTCTCAGCAATCGGCTTCGCAGTGCTCCTCGCGGGCTGCGCCGGCTTGCCGGAAGCGTACCCCCCACCCGCCAATCCCTTCCTGGCCGGAGCAACCCCGTTAGCGAGCACGACGCTCGCTCAACCGACCAAGGTGGGGCTTGTCTGGCTGGCGCCGACCGGCTCCGCTGTCCCCTCCCAAGCGGCGCAGCGGAACCTCGTTGACAAGATCAAATCCAAGTTCTCGGCGGGCAAGCGTCTGGAAATCGTAGGCACCATGATGATCGCGGCCCCGCAAGACGACGTGCTGGCCGAGATCCGCAAGGCCAGCGCGCCGTTCAGCGTCAATCAAGTATTGGTCGTCATGCCGACAGGAACCGCGGTGGTCAGTCCCGCATGGCTCCATTACGGCCGCGACGGTCGCGCCGTTGGGACGCGGACGGATAGTTATTTCACGGTCTCCCTGGTCGGCCTGGACCTGAACAGCGGCAAGAGCCTCTATTCGGTTGTGGCCTACGGAGAGGCCCGGCTCCTGGCGACCGACTACGAGGATGCGCGGCCTTTCTACCCGCGCATCTCGCCCGGATATAGCAGCGCCTTTATCTATCCCACCCGCGCGACCTTTCCGTCCGGCGAGGTTCACGCGGTGGCCCTGGAACAGGCGGTGAATGGGCTGATCTACGAACTCGACAAGGCGCTTGGAAGCTGAGTGGCCGACATCACCTCGCTCGTCTCTCCGGCGGCGCTCGAATTCCTGTTCCTGCTGTCCATTGTCAGCTTCGTGGCCAGTGTCATTGCCATCCCATGGATCCTGATCCGCCTCCCGTACGACTATTTCTGCGAGCGCCATCCGAGGACCTGGCTGAAGGATCATCATCCGGTCCTCCGGCTCATCGCCCTGGTGTTGAAGAATCTCGTTGGGGGCATCCTGCTACTGGGCGGGATCGCCCTGCTGGTGCTGCCCGGGCAGGGCCTGCTTACGATGCTGATCGGCGTGTCGCTGATGGACTTCCCGGGGAAGCGGACGATCGAGCGCAAGCTTGTCAGCCGGCCCTTGATCTTAGAGGCCATCAATCGCATCCGGCAGCGGTTCGATCGGCCGCCTCTGTTGCTCGAGGCGCACGCCGTCCGCAAGTGAATGCCGTTATGGCTCGCCTCGTCTTCGTCGGGTTCCTCCTCTCCGCACTCCTCGCATCAGTCGCGGCGGCGCCGGCCACCCAGTCGAAGGGCGAGTGGGTCACCAAGGCGCCGGTCCTGCTCAAGCGCACCGAAGTGGCGGTCGGGGCCGTCCGCGGCAAGGTCTACGTGGTCGGAGGCTTTCAACAGAGCCTCCCGTTCATCACGCCGGCTGTCGAGGAATACGATCCGGCCACCGACACCTGGCGCGAGCGCACCCCGCTGCCAGGCGGCCTGCACCATGCGGGGATCGGGGTGGTGAATGATCGGATCTATGTCATCGGTGGGTTCGAGCTCTCGCAGCTCTCCATCTGGTCACCGGTGACCAGCGTGTATGAGTACGACCCGGTCACCGACCGGTGGACAGCGCGCAAACCCATGCCCACGCCGCGCGGAGCGCTGGCCGTCGCGGCGCTCGATGGGAAGCTCCATACGGTAGGCGGCTATAACCGGGACGGCAACACCAGCGCGCATGAGGTCTACGACCCGGCAACCGATAGCTGGACAGCGCGCGCGCCGATGCCGACGGCCCGCGATCACCATGCCGCCGCCTCGCTCAACGGTCGCCTCTACGCGATCGGCGGCCGGCTGAACCGCCAGTACAGCCAGAACCTGGCCGTCACCGAGGAGTACGACCCCAAGACCGATCGGTGGTCACGCAAGGCGGATCTTCCGACACCCCGGAGCGGGATCACGGCCGTCGTCGTGAAAGACCGCATCTACGTCTTCGGCGGGGAGGCCCCGTCCGGGACCTTCCGCGAGAACGAAGCCTACCATCCGGCTTCCAACTCCTGGGAGGCCCTAGCGCCCATGCCAACGGCCCGGCATGGCCTCGGCTCGGCCACGGTGGACGGCCGTATCTACGTCATCAGCGGAGGGCCCACTCCCGGCGGGTCGTTCAGCAACGTCAACGAGGTGTTCACGCCCTGACCACCACCCTCTCCAGCCGCCCGATCGATTTGGTAAGATACCGCTATGGCAGTCATGCGCGACCGGTCATGACGAAGCACGGCATCATCCTCGGCATAGCGGCTGTCAGCCTCGTGCTCGGCTTCGGAGGAGCCAGGGCGGCCGATACAAAATCCCGAGGTGTTCCCACCAGCCTGATTGTCCGGGTCGTGGGCAGCCAGGGGATGCCCCTGGGTGACGCTGTTGGGGGAGCCGCCATTACGATTCGAGACGTGGCAACCGGCACCGTTCTGGCTTCGGGCAAGCAAACCGGACCCAGCGGCGATCTCCGGGCGATCATGCAGACTCCCCGCCTGCCCACCGAACCGGCATACAGCTCCAAAGACTCCGCCGCCTTCAAAGTCGACCTTGCGTTGAGCAAGCCCACCCTCGTCGAAGTGATTGGCGAGGGCCCGCTGAACTTTCCCGCGGCAAAGCGGCGCGCCAGCAAAACGGTCCTCCTCTATCCAGGCAAGCACATGACAGGCGATGGCGTCGTGCTCCAGCTCAACGGCTTGATTGTCCAGATTGAAGCGCCCAAGCCCGATCGTCCTTTGGGCATCGGCGACAGCGTGATCGTCCGGGCCACAGTCAGAATGATGTGCGACTGTATCGTTGAGCCCTATGGAAACTGGGACTCGCGGAAGATGTCGCTGTACGGAGAAGTCCAGGTTGATGGCACCGCGATCGGCCGCGTGGACTTCTATCACCAGGGCCCGAAGGGCATATTCCAGGGCGACTACACGGTTCCGAAGTGGCTGAAGGGCAAGGACCGGCTGACGCTACGGGTCTTCGCGTCCGACGAGGAAGGCATCAACGTCGGGTATGATGAGATCGCCTATCACCTTGTCCCCTGGGAGCAGAGCCGCGACGCCACCGGCCGCGACATCCCGCCTATCGGCAAGTGATCGGCAACGGAGGTACCACGATCCGACCTTGCGCGGCGTAATCTCCGACCGTCGCGTCCCGCGAAAACGAGATGTTGTAAGGATCCGCGCTCGACGACACAAGGCCGATCCAGCCCGTGTACCCCGCCTCCGCCGGGACCAGCAAGAGCCCGCCGATCACGGTTTCGGTCTCCTCTAGCGTGTCGAGCATGGCGGTTCTCGTACGATGCGGGAAGCTGTGTGCGTGGATCAACAGCCGCCCCGGCCCCTCCAGCATGTGGACGTTGTAGCCGACGGGCTGGTCCGTCCCCGGAACACGCACGACGAGGAGTCCGAGGTGGCCAGGCCAGATTTTCGAGCCCCGCAATTCGACGCGATATGTTCCCTCCGGCGACGACGCGACGCAGGCAAGCAGCGTTCGATCGGACTCCCGGTACCAATGGCTGGGAGGCGTCGCCCCGCTGTTGGGTTGCGCCCGCACATGCTCGCGCTGCGCGGAGAGGCGGCGGCCCTCCTCAGCCCAGCGACAGGAATACTCAACGAGCGGCCGCGCGGCCCCCTCGCCCGGCTTGCCCGCGTTCTCCTCCGCGAAGACGTCCAGGATGGCCCGTGACCCGCCGTCTGACGCGCGGAGGAACAGCACTCCCATGTTGACGCTCTGATCAATCCGGTAGGCGTCTGCGCCTCGGGTGCCCTTCCCGTCATGGACCATGAAGACGCCGGAGCGGCCCCCGTCCAGAAAATGCCCGTGGAGGGGATAGAAGCTTTCGCTGCCTGTCGAGTCCTGCCGCTTGAGGAAGAAGCTCTGCCGCCCTTCATCGAAGTCGAGCGCGGAGGCATAGACCTCCGCCGTCTCCGGTCCGCGGGCAGTCCTGGCGCTGCATCCC
>JAXIOW010000083.1:0-14760 GCA_045403215.1 Nitrospirales bacterium
CGGGTCCGCTTCGGCAACCACGCCGGCGCCACAACAAGACGAGGCGGTCAATTCGGTGACCTCGATCCCCAATCGCCCGATGATGGCCATCGTGGACTGATAGAGCTCCGGCGTCGCCCCCTTCGCCGCACAGCCCGGATATAACGCGTACTTCAACAACCTTCCCCTCTCGAAACTGCGGGTCCTGTCGCCGAGCCCCCTGACGTGCTCAGGCGGTTTCCCTGTCGCAGCCCCGATGACTCAGGTGCACCGCCCTCCGCTCCGCCAGGGTCCCGCTCGGCGCCACCCGCAATTTTCATTTGCCTATCCGTAATTGTAGCGGACACCCTGCCCGGCGTCCGGATACGTCATCTCGATGTTCTTGAACTCGTGACAGGCGACGAGGCACGCCCCGCTCTCCAGGCAAGCCGGCCAGTTCACATTGATCTTCAACTGCTCCGCGTCCCAATGATAGACCCCGGCCGGACAGACGATCGTGCACTGCTTGCGGGCGCACTTCAGGCAGGCCTCGGGGTTTTTGATCCGGATGTGCGGCGTCCGGAACTGCCGCTCGCTGGGGGCTTTGTTTTCGCTCATCGCCCGGTCCGCTCCAGCAGGGCCCGGACATGCTGCACGCCCTCGATCGGCGGATGCAGCGGGTTCGGCACCTTGCCTTTGAGCAGCATGCGGATGCCCAGCGGCAGGACGTGGAGAACGTCTCGCAGCCTGGGACCGACGACCTTGAGGGGCATCAGCGCCTCGTTCAGGCGCCCGAACCGCGCGATCAGGTCCCGGAACCCGACGACGTGCCGGGCGCCGCCGGTGTCGGTCATGCCCGCCTGGATCGCCGCACGGCGCAGGCGGATGATCGCCTCCATCGGCTTCACGTCCTTGGGACACACCTCGACGCAAAAGTTGCAGCGCGTGCAGTCCCACATCCCGGTCGGGCCTTGGAGCGCTTCCAGCCGGGCCGTCTGCACGGTGTGGTCTTCACGAGGATCCGCCACGAACCGGTAGGCCTTCGCCAGCGCGGCCGGTCCCAGAAAGCCCTGGTCCACCTCATGCACTGTGCAGGCCGCGACGCAGGCCCCGCACATGATGCAGGCGTCCACGTTGTGGAACTGGGCAGAGCCTGCCGGGAGGGACAGCGGCCCCGTCGGCGGAAGTTGCTCGGCCTGTACCCAGGGTTCGATCGCCCGGACCTTGCCCCAGAAGGAGCGCATGTCCACCGCCAGGTCTTTGAGCACCGGCAGGTGGCGCAGCGGTTCGATGGTGATCCCGCCGTGGCGCTCCCACTCCTTGCGGACGGAGGTCCGGCAGGCCAGCTTCTCCGCGCCGTTGATCGTCATCGCGCACGACCCGCAGATGGCGGACCGGCAGGAGTACCGAAACGTCAGCCGGCCGTCCTGCTCGTTCTTGATGCGGATCAGCGCGTCGAGAACGGTCATCCCGCGGGTGACGTCGAGGCGATAGGTCTCGTCGTGAGGAGCGGTGTCCAACTCGGGGTAATACCGTTGGATCGTGAAGGCCAGACGCATTGCCGGCCCTAGTCGATCTGGAGAACCTTGGGGAAGTTCGTCAGGTTGCGGCAGCCGTCGTCCGTGACCAGCACCATGTCCTCGATCCGGGCGGCGCCGATGTCCGGGTAGTAGAGGCCGGGCTCCACGGTGACCACGTGCCCTGTCTGGAGGCGTGATCCGGACTTACTGATCCTCGGCATCTCATGGATGTCGATCCCAACCCCGTGGCCCGTGCCGTGGAAGAACCCCTGCATGCGCCCGTTGATCAGGCCGCTCTTGTACCCGGCCGCCTCGAAGCGCCGCAGAACCTCACCGTGGATCGCCTGCCCGTCCACCGCGTCGCGGACCGAGACGATGGCTTCCTCCTGCGCGGCCAGCACCGTGTCATAGAGCCGTTTCATCTCGCGCGTCGCCTTGCCCTTGACGACCGTGCGGCTCATGTCGGCGAAGTAGCGCGTGGTCGTGTTACGGGGGAACACATCCATCACGATGGGCTCGTTGGCCCTGAGCGGGCCCGCCCCCTCGTTGTGGGGATCGCAGGCCTGGACCCCGCCCGCGATGATCGTGTGCTGCGCCACGCAGTCCTGCTCCATCAGCGCCACATTGATCAGCTTCTTGAGGCGCTCGGAAGTGACGGGCCGGCCCTCGTGGAGGATCAGGCCGTCCTTCACGGAGGCCGCCCGCAGCAGAACGATGGCCCGCTGCACGGCGAGCTCCACCGCGCGCTGCGTGGCCTCGATCGCCTGGACTTCCTCCTTGGTCTTGACGGCCCGTTCTTCGAAGAAGGGCTCTCGCTTGGTGCTCAGCTCGTACCCGCGCTCCTGCAACCCCCGGGCGTGCTCGAACCCGAAGTTCTCCGGCACGAGCAGGCGCGCGACACCCCGTTCCTTTAAGCACTCATCCGCGACGTCAACCGCGCCGGGCGACGCCACTCCCCGGCGCTTGAGACGCCCCTCGTACTCCGAGTAGGACAGGACGGCGTCCACCGCGGCCGTGGCGCGCGCCCGGTCCACTTCCAGATCGCTCATGATGAGGAGCTTCTCGCCCTTGATACGGAGAAAGATGAACGGGTCCGGGGCCAGAAACCGGGTGGCGTAATAGAGGTTGGAATCGGTCTCGCTCGCCGCGATGATCAGGACATCAGGCTCGGTTGTCATAGCCATGTCGAACGATCGTTAAACGTTATTCGTTAATCGTTAAATGGGACAGATTAGACGTATAACGATTCACGTTTAACGTATAACGCTGTCTGCATCCTAACACGGGTCACTGAGCGGAGCAAGGCGACCGCGGCGCCTTGTCCGAGGGTGCGATCAACTCCTTCGGGAACATGACGATGTTTTTCATGAGATCGAAGGCGAGCTTCCCGGTGCCGGTGATCCCTGATTCCAGCGACTTGCTCGGTATCCATGTAACCTTGGGATCGGTCAACGGGCCCTTGACTTCGAAAAACGCGGTGGAAAACCCCTCGCGCTCCCCGGCGAAGAGCCTGCCGAATAATGGAACCGATTGCAGCAGAGTCTCGCTTGAACCGAAAGGGGTGACGACCATGGTCATGTCGTAATTGTCGCTGGGGATAGCGTACGTGCCCGCGGCGGTCATCTTCATGATCTGGCTGTCCAGCCGATAGTCCTGGACCTCCGCGATGCCGCTCTTGATGACGACGCGCCCGGACATGCAATCGAACGGCATGCCTTTCTCGGAAACCTCCGCCTTGCCCGCCAGCACCCTGGGGAGGTCCAGCAGCCTGACGACCTTCGCGGTCGCTGAGAGTTTCTGGAAATACCCTTTCTCGACCATCACCCGGACATCCCCGTTGAGCGTAGGCGCAGTCCCGCGGGGATCGTTGCCGTTCCCACTGATCGCGCCCTCCAGCTTGAGCACCCCAGTAAACGGCGGCTCTTTGATGCCCAGTGATTGGAACACCGGTTCCACCGCGATGTCTTTCACGTATAGGCTCGTCTCCACCGACGCCGGTTTGCCTTTGGGCAACGCGATGCGGGCCTGTCCGGCGATCGTACCCGTGCCCATCCGCCCAGAGACGGGGTCCACCACCAGCACGCCGTCCGCGCCGGTCACCGTCGCCTGGATCTCGTCGAAGGGGACGCCGCGGTAGCGGCCGTTTTTGACGGAGGCGGTCAGCGCCAGCTTAGCGCTCCCGCTGATCGCTTCCATCGCCGTGCGCACCGGCGAGTGCTCGCCCTCGGGAATCAGCAGGGCCAGATCGAGGCTGGGCGAATCCAGGGCGGCTTGGATGCGGGGCACGCCGCGCCATCCCCGGATAACCCCGGTGGCGTTGATCCGGCTGTCCGCGATCTTCAGCGTGCCACGATCGATCGCAATGCGGTCGTCTTCGAAGGAAATATGCGCACTTAAATCTTCGACCGGCGCGTGCAACCCTTCGAGCTTGAGCCTGAGTTGCTTCACCTCCGCCTGTCCGTTCACCTTCGCAGCCCGCCAGTTATCGAGCGGCCCGCTCGCGATAAAACTGGTCCGGAAGGTCCCCGCGTCCGGCAACGTCTTAGCGGCGAGAATCCCTTTCGGCATCGCTTTCAAGGAAAACGTCGGAACCTTCACGTCAAGCTCGAAGCGTCCCGGCTTCGAAAAGGTCAGCAGCCCTTTTGTGTGAACTCTGAGGGGGGAAATCTCAGCCATGAGCCTCCGCACTTTCAGGCTCCGCCCAGGATCCCAGAAAAGGTCGAACTCGACCGCGCCCGGCATGCCAATGGGCTTGCGGAACCCGACGGCGTGGGTGATCCCTGCTTGGCGAACATCCACCCGTCCGACGCCACGGAGCTCACCGGTTCGTCCCGAGACGCTGAACCCGAATCCCGCGACGCCGTCCACTGCGAGTTCTTTGGAAGCATCCTTCAGGAGCACCCCCAGCGCTTCCTTCGCATCAGCCTGGCCGGACACCGTCAGCGCATAGTGGGCTTTTTCGTCGGACTGGACCGCGATTTCCCCGTTCAGCGCCACGGAAGACTCGCCGGCATGGCCGCTCAACCGCTCGAACGCCACCCCGCGACGGACGGAATGCACCCCGCCGCGCAGACCAGTGAACGGGAGGGCCAGCCGCCGGTCCGTGAAGCCCAGGTCTTTCACCTCAAGGCCCCACTCCACTTCCAGAAGGTCAAGCTTGGCCAGAGGGCCCGCCAGCTTGACGACGGCGTCGGCCTCGCCTTTCAACTCCGTGAGGCTCGCCGGACCGGCTGGCAGCAATGCCTTCGGCGCAAACCGGGCCACGATCACGGCCAGTTCCTGGGCGGAGACCTTCCCCTTGATGTCCAGGGAGAGACTGGGATTCTGCATGAGAGACGTCACCTCGCCTCGCCCTTCCATCACCTCCGCCAAACCGTACCGGCCCGTCAGCAACTCGATGGCGATCCGGTCAGCTGTGACCAGCAGCCTGCCCGTCACGTCAGAAATGGGAACGCGATCCGCACCGACCACGGCGCTCCCCTCCAGCAGGTCCACTTCTCCCTGGACGGTCAGCCGGCGCTCCTGCTCAGGAAACCATCCCACCTGCAACGAGACCAGTTGCACCCTACCGGCTACCTGGGCCTTTTTCAAAAATCCCAGCGAGTGCGATTGGATCACCTCCTCGGGTATGCGGGCGACCAGGGACTCCAGATCGAACTGCGTCGTCGTCAATGAGGCTGTGAACGACATTCGGGGGGTGAACAATTTGGCCAGGCCGATGCTGCCCGTGATCGTCGTCTCGCCGCCCGTCGCAGTCAGGTTCTTGATCTCCAGCGCGCGCGCGCCTGTCGCCCAGCGGTACTCATAGGAGGCCGCCAGATCAACCGGCGTCTGGACTCCGCGCAGGAACACGGTGTCGTTCAGGAACGGAGCGAGTGGCGCCAGACCCACGCGCTTGGCCTCCACCCGTCCGGTCGCCCTGCCTCCCGCACCTGCCTGCTCGATCGCCTGTCGGCCGACCTCGCCCGTCACCGTGATCGTCGCGTCGCCGGTCTCTTGCGGCATCGCGGCGAAGAACCGGTACCCCAGTTGCAGGCCGGTCCGCTTTACGGTGGTGTTCACATGCCGGAACGCAACGGTGCGGGGAATGGCCGCGCCATAGGTGTCCTCAAAGGCTATCTCCCCGTCGGCGATGGACAGCTCCTCGCCCAGCAGGGGGGTCGTGAAACCGGTCGTGTCGGCGGTCGCCGCAAAGAGGTCGGAGGTGTTCAGCTTGCCGTCGGGACCGCGCTTGATCTTCACCTTGGGCTTGTCCAGCACGATCCGCTTGGCCAGGACCTTGCGCTTTAAGAGCGGAAAGATCCGCAAGTCGATGAAGAGGTGTTCGGTGGAGAGAAACTCGTCCTGGCCGTCCGCTTCCCGGATGACGACCTCATCGAGCGCCATCCGGACGTACGGGAACACCTCCACGTGGGCGCGTTTCATCTCCACTTTTCGGCCGAGCTGGTCCTGGGCCTGCGAGATCAGCAACGCCTGGTAATCGGCGCTGTTGAGAATCAGTGGCAATGAGAGGAAAAGAGCGGCCAGGATGGCGAGGGGGAGGAGGACGAGCCACGCGACCTTGCGACGCAGGTTCCACACAGGACCGATATTACCCGACGGCGCGCAAAATGCCAACGGTCCCGCTGTTCAAGCCGGACCGCGCAGGGTATAATCCGCGCGCCGTGCCATCGCCCTCGCCCAATCCGGCCACCGGTCTCGCCCCCTCCCGTACGCGCTGGAAGATCCTGGCGCTGCTCACGCTGATCAGCATCATCACCTATGTGGACCGGGTGAACATCTCGGTCGCAGCGCGGCAGATGATGCCGGCCCTCGGGCTCACCCAGATGCAAATGGGCTACGTCTTTTCGGCTTTCGTGCTGGGCTATGCCCTCTTCCAGGTCCCGGGTGGATGGCTGGGGGACCGATGGGGCACCCGTCTGGTGCTGGCCGGTGCCGTCGTCTGGTGGTCCGTGTTCACCGCGCTCACCGCCACCGCCGGCACCTTGCCGACGGCCACGTGGCTGGGGGTTCTGGGCTCGCTCATCCTGATCCGGTTCTTGATCGGTGTCGGCGAGGCTGCGGCCCTCCCCAACTTCAACCGCGCCGTGGCCAACTGGTTCCCGCTCCGCGAGCGCGGGCTCGGGATGGGCATCTCGATCGGCGGCATCGGCATCGGCTCGGCCATCACGCCCCCGCTCGTCGCGTGGATGATGGTGAACTTCGGGTGGCAGAGCGCATTCTATGCGGCCGGACTCGCGGGCGTGATCATCGCCGGACTCTGGGGCTGGTACGCGACCGACCGTCCCGAGCAGCACCACGGCGTCAACCTAGCGGAGCTGGCCTTCATCAGGGGAGAAACCGTCACCCCCACCCATCCCTCCGGGGCACCCATTGCTCCAAGAGTTCCTTGGTCCGCATTCCTTCGAACCCCCTCCGTTTGGTGGCTGGTCATCAGCTACACCGGACTGGGCTACGTCGCTTACGTCTACATGTCCTGGTTCTATCTGTACCTGGTGAACGAGCGGGGCTTCGACGTGCTCCGCGGGGCTTTCTTCGCCTCCGGCCCCTTCCTGGCGATGACCGTGCTCTGTCCGCTGGGCGGCTGGGTCACCGATCGCGCAGCCGCCTCACTCGGCGTGAACGCCGGACGCTCCCGGGTCGGCTGCGCGGGGATGCTGCTCTCCGGCACGTGCATCGTGGCCGGCGCGCAAATCGCGGAACCGTACACGGCGATCACGCTGCTGTCACTCGGCGCGGGATTCCTTTACTTCACGGTGGGCGCGTTCTGGGCGAGCACCATTGACCTGGCGCCGCGCCACGCCGGCACGCTCTCCGGCATCATGAACACCGGCGCCAACGTCGGTGGGACGCTCTCGCCGACCCTGACGCCCTGGCTGGCGGAGCACTTCGGCTGGAACGTATCGCTGGGCTTCGCCGCCGCGATCGCAGCGGCTGGAGGGTTGCTGTGGCTGTTGGTGCGGCCGGGCGACGGGTTACGGAAGTGACTCAATAGAATGCCATGGCGGCGTAAGTGACGGTGGAGTTGTACTGATCCACGGTGGCGCGGTCGTAGCGCAGCACGCTCCCCTTCGGCGCGGAGCCCTTCGGATTGTCCACAAGCTTGAGCATCGTGTAGAGCGGCGGGAGGAGCCCGATGCGGCGCGCGTCCGCTTCCTTCTGGATGAACTGCAAGAACGCCTCCGGATCGCCGTTCTCCGCGTGCTTGAGCATCGCCAGGTCCCCCTGCATCGTTTTGTGGAACGCGAAGTCCGTCGGCGGCTTGATGTCTCCGTAGCGCATGCCAATGTGAGCCAGGTCCCCGCTGACCACGAAGCAGACCTCCTTGCCGAAGGCCGCCAGGGTCTTGCGGAACGCCTCGATGAACTGCCCGATACGCTGCCCCTGGGCGAGCAGATCGGAGTGACTGAAATGCTGGTGCGAGAATGTGCAGAGCACCGGCACGATCGTGAATGGCTTCGTGTGGCCGAAGATGTGCTGGAGGAACACCGCCTGGAACTCGATGGCGTGGTCCTTGCGGTGGGCGAGCTCTTCCTGGAAGAACACCTCGCCGCCATGCGCGCGGAAGAGCCGCAGGAAGTCCCGGTCGGTCCTGACCAGTCCGAGCGGGGTCTCAAAGTCCTTGTCGGTGCACGCGAAGAGGGTCTCGATGACCCCCCGCGCCACCCCCAGGATCACGAAAACGTCGGGCGTCTTGGCTTCCCGCACCTCCTTGTAGGCCCAGGCGTAGATCGGCCCCGCCGTGTTGATCTCCACGTGCGGGGCGACGATTGCCTTGAGCGCTTTGCCGGCGTTCTCCGACGGAGCGCCGCTGGGTCCCTCCTTCGACCGGAAGCACCCGTCGAGCTGCTGCTTCAGCTTCTCAGGGTCGGCCTCGTAGCTCTTTCCGGCGAACATCGCCGGCCGCGTGGGTTGCGCGCGGAAGCTCTCCAGCAGCGCCCGTTTTGCCGCGTCGAACCGCTCGCCCTCCAGGAAGAGTTTCTCGTCCAGGTCGGCGATGAACTTGTCCACCCACTGCGGCATGAGGATCTCCCCGAAGCGCTTGAGGTACTCGCCCGCGATCTGGTTGCGCGTGTGCTTCCCGTCGAGGAACTGCACCAGATAGAAGATGTTGGGGGGCAGAAACAGGATCCCGTCCGAAATCCCCTCGGGATCGCGCAGCCCGACGGACTGCGTCTCGCCCTCGCGCACGGGGAAGAACTCGAGGTTGCGCAGCTTGGGATACTCCATCACGGGCGAGATTATACTTCGTGTCTCCCGCGGTTGGCCATCTCCCAGGCGGCCAAGGCCAGCACTGTCAGCGCCAGGAGCACCAGCGCCGCATAGCCGTACTCGGCGCCCGCATATTTGATGAGGTCCGCGAACCGGCCGATCAGCAGCGACATACGGGACATCACCGTATAGCCGAAGGCCGCGCCGAAGGCGATCATCAGGAAATAGATGCCCGTGCGCGCCGTCACATTGCCCGGGCCGGTATGCTCGACGGAAAAGAAGAAATAGAACAGCACCGACACCACGCCGATGACCAGCACGATCGTGTTGACGCCGCTCTGCGGGGAGGCCAGATTGAATCCCAGGGACAGCCCGTCGGCGCCCCTGCTCACCAGCGGATTCACCGTATCCTCGATCTGCTTCAGAATGTAGGAGGACACGACCCGCGGGATCGCGACGCCGGACCCGAAGCCGACCACGAAGGCGAACGCGAGGCGGGACAGCCAGGCGATCTTGGGCACGAACCTCGCCCACATGAGCAGACCGAGCACCGCGGGGATCAGCAGCACGTAGCTGCCGAGCGCCGCGGGATTCTCGATGATGTCCTTCTTGAGGGGCTCCCACAGCAGCCTGAGGAAGACCGTGTGCCAGGCGAGGACGACCGAGTAGCCGACCGAGATGCCGACGTACAGATGCTCCCCCAGCTTGAACAGCGGGTTATCCTTGTACAGAAAGCTGTAGATGAACAGGGTCAGCCCGGCGGCCACCCAGGCTCCCAGAATTGTCTCGGGGGGCAGGACGGGGTCGGGCATCAGTTCGACTTTCCCTTCTCCCCGCGCAACACGAAATAGAACACGTTGCACAGGAGCACCAGCACGATGATCACGAAGTGGGTGGCGGACTGGGCGTCCATGCCGGCCGTCGCCGTGCCCTTGCGTGTGATCAACGTCTCGTACTCCGCCGCCCCCTGGAGCCCGCCGATCAAGCCGTTGATCTGGCCGCTGCGCAGGAAGGGATACAGACCCGGCGCGATCACGCCGGTGGAGCCACCGGCCATCTCGAAGCGGTACTTGTCCTTGCCGAAGACGTACCACATCTCGATCCCCGCCCCGCCGGCCGCCAGGCTGACCATGTAGTTCACGTCACGTAGGTTCCGGACGCCCTCCAGCACCGGCATCCCCTGCGTCGGGGTCTTCTGGTAATCGGAGGGGAAGGCCTTGTACAGGTCCTGCCCCATCGCGATGATCAAGGCGCCGGCCCCGGGACTCCAGCCCAGAAAGACGTAGTCCTTGCCGCGCTCCCTCTCCGTTTCCGCCGCCACCCGCGAAAAGACATCATCGGCCAGGCCCGTGCCGGTGAGCCAATGCGTCATCCCAATCACTCGGAGGTTCTTGCGAAAGGCGTGCCGGAGCAGCGCGACCGCCTGCGGCTCCAGCTCCGGCTTGGAGGACGGGTCAAAATCAAAGGAGAGCAGGAAGACCGAGCGCTCCGGCAACGCCTCGATGTAATCATAGACGGCCTGCACCTCCGGGGAGACCTTGATCGGCAGTCCGAAGGGGCGGAGCAACGGCAGCAGGACCGCCGCGGCGATCAGCAGGAAAATGATCCGCCGGTCGATCCCGATCATGCGGCGGGCGAATTCTTTCACTGGTCCCTCCCCCCGCCGAGGTACGCGCGCTCGATGCCCAGGATGATCTTCACCGAGAGGGCGACCTGCCCCATGCTCACGCCGATGAGAATGGCGCGGCGCACCGCGCTGTTCACCACGTTCAGGAGCCACTGGGTGACGTCCCAGGTCCAGGGCAGGAGGAACTGGCCCAAGGGGACACGCCCCATCATGACCAGCACGGCGGACACGAGTAGCACGGACGCTTCTGGGGAGCGGGCCCGGAAGGCACGGTAGGCCGCCGAGGCGATGAAGAACGCCAGGATCGAGAACATGGTCCCCTGCAACGGGACCATCGAGTAGTCATAGAGCCAGCCCAAGGCGGTCTGCGAGCCGTCCACCTTGGTCTCCCCCTTGCTCCAGAACCCGACGATGATGGTGGCGAGCATCGCGGCGTAGAGCACGATGCTGTAGCCCCAACCGGGCACCTGGCGCTTGATCTTGACGGCATGGACGTGAAAGATGCTGGCCAGCCCCAGCGCCAGCGCAAACCCCGAAATGATCTGCATCCATTTCGCGACGTTGGTGATCGCCTCTTCAGAGACTGGATGGGGAATGTAGTACTGGACGGCGAACGCCACGCCCATCACGAAGGTGATGGCCAGCGGGAGTTGGCGCTTGAGGAAGATCACTTGAAGTCTTTGAAAAGATCCAGGACGTAGTTGAAGTGCTCGGTGCCGGCGATGACGCCGACGGTTGCCAGCGCCGTGCCAAGGATCAGCACGCTCATAATAAAGGCTTTTCCGAAATCCTGGCCGCGGAGGGTCCCGACCAGAACCGGCTCGCGGGACAGATACGCACTGGCGGCGTAAAGCTCCTCCCCGATCAACGTGTAGTCGCAGGTGGTCACGAAGAACGGGAGCTGGTGATCCGAATCGGTGCCGGCGATCTGGATCGCCCCGGTGCTGGCGCCGGTCTCGGTCAGCAGCAGGGACTCGGCGAAATAGGAGCCCATGAAGAAGTTTGCGGCCGGCTTCTCCCGCAGCATGATCCCGTCCACGGCCGCCGTGTAGCTGAACTGGTCGCTCGTGATGAAGAAGTTCGCGTCTTCCTTGTAGGCGTCAGCCCGGCCGGCCGCGACGTACGCCTCCTTGACGATCTCCTGACAGACTGCCATGACGATCGGATCGCGGTGCGGGATCTTCAGGCTCGTATCATAGTGCGCGACCTTCTTGGCCACCTCACCGAGGATGACTGTGGCCGCGATGGTGGAAACTTCGTCCATGCCGCCGGAACCGGTGAGGTACAGGATCGGGCGGCCCATTTCCGTCGAGCGGCCGATCGCCTCCTCGACCGCGTCCAGGCCCGCGATGCGGCGCAAGGGGACGTGGGGGTTGCGCCGCGCCGCCGCGATGCTCGCCAGCAGGACGCCCGTGAACGCCACGACGAACACGAAATTGTTCACCTGGGCCGTGTTGAACATGTCGGGGGCGGCCGTCGCCTCGGCCGCCTCCGACCAGACTTCCTGGTCGCCCTCCCGCACGAGGAGCTTTACGAAATAGGGCTTGCCGTCTTCGATGGGAAAGGTCTGCGAGGAAGCGAACTTCACGTAGTGGCCGCCCTTGCCGACAGGCTGGGCCCACCACGGGAAGTCACCCGGTTTCACGTAGCGCGTGTTGGAAGGGAACTCCGCGACTTTCTTGAACGGGGCGGCAGGGCTCTCCGCCATCCAGACCTGGACGGTCCGGTCCGCGCGGTCGGCGGGGGAGGCGTTCCAGACAAGACTCAGGCTCTTGCCGGCGTCGTTCGGGGTGTCCAGAGCCCGAAAGCCCTCCGGCGCAGGGGTAGCCGCCAGCGCCGGTGCTCCCGGGAGCAGCAGGAACAGAAGCAATGAGGCGAAAATCACTTCTCTAGAATCAGCTTGACGCTGACGGCGCCGCCCATGTCGCCTTCCTTCGCCCCTTCTTTCATGTACCCTGAGATGTCCTTCTCCCCCTTCGGCTCCCCATGGCACGAGAGACAACCCTTGCCGTAGAACAGCGGCAGCATGACCCGGATGGCCTTGCCGCCATCCACGGTCTCGCTGACGATCTTCTCGCCCTGGCGGGGATAGTTCGGATCGGCGAACGTCTTGAGGACCTTCGCCTCGAACTCATCCGGTGTATTCTTGGGATTCCGCGGGGGGTTCATGGTCTGCTTCAGGTACACGCCGGTCTTGGCCCGGAACTTGGCCGCCGCCTGGGTGCCGAAGGTGGCGGGAATGAAGCCCTTGAATCCTACGCCTTGCTTATTGATGACCGGCTGATAGTCCGCCACGGTCTGTTTCATGGCATCGGTCAGCTGAGGCAACAGTTTCCTGGCCATCTCAGGCACCTTCTCGTCCTTCAGATTGGCGAGGTCCACCTTCGCTCGTTCCTTGAACTTTTCCGTGACCTGTTTTTCGAAGACTTCGGGCGTAAAGCCTTTGTCCCCTTTTTCAGGGTCGTTGATGAGCTGTAGGTTGGCCCCGACCGTCACCCGCCCCGCGTCCAGCAGGACCGCGAGCAGCCGCCCGGTCTCAATCACCTCAGGATTGGCGCGAGCTTGCGGGGGCTGGAGAAGGTCGTCCCCCAGGAAAACCGTCACTACGGCTATCACGATCGCACTTGCTCTGTTCATAGTCTCCTCCTTTTGTTGATTGATCTCCCCTCTCGGTCTGTCGCGGGCGCATATGAGAGCACAGCGACGGAAAAATTGCTATCCCCACCTTGATCGTCAGCCCTCGATCACCTCGATGTTCGCCCGCGGGACCACCGCCCGCGAACCGTCGGTGAACTGGACCTCCATCACACGGACGCGGCTTTCCGTGGGAACCATCTGCAAGTCAGACGGCAAGCCCACGACCTGGCCGATCCGCCCGAAAAAGGGTGACCGGATGACGCGCACCGGGTCGCCGACCTTGACCCCACCCCTCGCCTCTCCCCTTTGGCCGGCTTCGATGCCCTGGATCTGTTCACCGGGCGCCAGCGGCACGATGATTTCCGGACGGATGACCCCCGCGCGGATTTGCGTCGCGCCGGAGATGGACGCCTTGCGTCCGTCCAGTTTCCGCAGCAACTCGAAGGTTCGGTGGGCCATCGGGATGCGCCCGAACCCTTCGGTCAGGACCAGGGTAAAGCCGACGGTTTCTGTTCCGGTGATGGCCACGCCGAGGTCATAACCCAGGAGCGCCCGCAGATCCTGGTCGTGCATCCCGCCGACGACGATCCCCTTGACGCCGACGGCTTTAGCCCGCGCGAGGGCCTCAGCCCCGACAAAGGCGCCGCCCACCACGATCTTGCCCGCATGGGCGGACGTGAAGTGAGCGGCCGTCATATCCTCTTCCGGCGAAGCGACCCCCAGGACTAGGGGCCCCCACGTCTCACCGCCGATCCCGAAGATCCCCTGGACAAAGGCGCAGGTGGACTCCACCCGCACACCCTGTCCCGGCAGCACCTCCGTCACCATGCCGTCAAGGTAGGCGAAAAGCTCCACCGGCCGCGGCGGCTCCCGCAGGATGACCTGCCCCGTCGCCGTCGAAATGGTCTCCACGGTCCCGGTGATGGGAGAGCGCACCTGCGTCTTGAACCACTTGATGAAGGGCTTGGTCTCCGCCAAGACATCGTCCTGCTGGATGCGGTCCCCTTCCCGCTTGACCATGTAATCGGGCAGGTCTTCGGGCAGGATGCCGAGCCGATTGATGAGGTTCACCACATGGGCTTTGCCGGGCAACTCCGCGCGAGCCACGACCGTCGCCGAGGTGACGGCCTCGCCGGCCACGACGAGGACCGTGCCAGGCAGCGGCAGGATCCGCTTCTTGGAGACGACGGTTCGCGGCGTGACGGTGAGACCCGGTGTGTAGGTGTGCGCCATCTTCCAGCTACCTTCGTTAAACGTGAAACGTTATTCGTTAATCGGCAAGAGCCTTCCTAAACCTGAAGTTTAAGTTTAACGTTTAACGCTTAACGTTGTCTAACTCTGGGTAAAGTTTCAGCGCGGCATGCCATTGCTTCAAGACGCGCACCCGCTCCTCCGCCTTCGTGGGTAACTGTAGCGGCCGCCCGCGCCCGTCCAATACCACACCAACGACGCCCCCCCGGGCGCGCCGCTCAACCAGCACGCCCTTGCCCGCTCCCAGGTCCGCGGACCGGGCCGGGGCCATGGCGACCGTCGCCTCTTCCCCGATCGCGAGGGGAACCAGCCGGACCTCTCCGAAGGCCAGGGTTCCTTTCACCAACTCTCGTCCGCTCGTAAACGTGATGGTATAGTCTGCGCAGCGCTCCCCCCATCTGCCTTGCCCGATCGGCGCTACGCACGTTCCCAGGGGGATCAGGCAATCCCGGACGAACACGTCGGTCGCGGCCTGCTCGTTGACGGTGGAGAGCACCCCCAGGTGCGGCATCATGAAAATGCTGTCCACGGCCAGCTCGGTGAACCCGAACGGCT
>JAXIOW010000015.1:0-1816 GCA_045403215.1 Nitrospirales bacterium
TTTCCTGTCGAGATAGAACGCCTTGAGAAACACTTGACGCTCCGGCACCTCATCCGGATCGCCATCTTTGCTCCCCATGATGAACGGGCCTTCGGGAATCTCCACCATTTCTCGGCCTTCATCGCCTATCTTTGTTTTATACATGGAATAATCCAGCGAGGGTGCGCTGCTTGGCGCAGGGCGAGCTTCGGTCTTGATCGACAAGGCCAGTGCTTTCATCTGCTTCGCCTTGTAGGACTCATAGACCAGCAAGCTAATCATCAGGGCAAACGCCCCAAAGACAAACACGATCGAGCCGATGAGCACTCCCCTATTTTCCATCGCGTCTCATGCTCCTCCGATTGCAGACTTCTTCTTTGTCGCGCGCATATCCAGCAACATCGAGATCTGCACACCGAGAAATCCACCCATGGCGGCACCGGCCCCCGCGCCCACGGATATTCTCTCCGGACCGGCAATAACCCAGGCAAGCGCCCCGCCCAACAGAGTTCCCACCAAAATACTCACCAGAAAACGTCGCCCACCCATAAAGCCGATGAATCCGCCGAACACCAGCCCTGCCCCACTCGCAAGCGGCATGATGCCGCCGCCCATAATGATCCCGATGAGCGTCCCGACAGTTCCCATCACGGCCACGCCGAACAAGATATCAATTATCTTGAACAAGGGCGCAGATTGTTCCGTGCCAGACTTGGTCATGCTAACAACGGTCCATTTCTCTGGCAGGATGCTGAAAAAGTCCGCCAGCTTCGTTCTCGCTTCGATCAGAGGCTCAACGTACCGAAGCGTACACCTCGCCTCTTCGCTCACTGCGGCCTTGCTGGACGGCCTTTTTGAGCATCCTGCTGACTATTCAGGCACTATTACCCCCGTATTATCACCGCACCGTATCGTACAAAAACCGAGTTTCCCCGCAAACTGCTAGCGTCCTGCGCTCGCGACCATCGAACCAAAATCGATTTCTACGCCGGGCCCAGCGATGATCGAGATACCCCAGGCTTTGGCAGCTGGTTCATGCTGGTGAATCCGTTTGAAGTCTTCGTAGACATTCACGCGTTCCTCAAACCACTGACCGACATCCTTCGTGCCGCTTTGCACCACGATCTCCGAGCCGCTGAACATGCCGCCTTCGGTCAGCGTGCCCTCGGGCTTGGTGGCACTCCAGACATACTTCGTAAACACAGGAATGAACATCAGGTCGATATCCAGTGAGGCATAAATTGCCGCAATTGGCTCGGTTTCGGTCGTGGCCTTTTGCAAGCGCCAACGCCACGTGAGGACGGGAAGGGCCTTCGGGTCCCAATCGATCTTCTTTTTCTTGATCCTCTGTCCCGCATCCTTCGCTGCCAGAAAATTCACACCGTTCTCCGTCTGGACCTTATACGAATCCCGCCCCTTGGATTCGCTTCGTTGACTTTCATGATCCCAATTCGAGGGAAATCCGTCCGCTTCTTTCGTCTGAAAATCCTCCAGGATCAAGGACTGGCTTTGGGCCGAGACCGCTCCCTGCATCACGAAGCTTCCACACACCACCAGCCCAACCACGAGACATCTCCAAACGATCACCCCTCGCCTCATATCACCCACCTCTTTCAGGATTTTATGCCTCTTGCGACGACGACGGCGGCGCCAGTACTCTCGCGTTTTCCTCGACCGGTTCTTCACCGATCACAGGCGACTGGTCACGATGAGACATCCAGAATAGAGCGAGCACCGCGCCCCAGAACACCATCATATTGAGCGTCACCATCTTTGCGGCAAACGCGAAGTCCGGCGTAAAGGCCCAGGGAGAGACATCGGCCATCAACTCACTTAC
>JAXIOW010000070.1:0-3535 GCA_045403215.1 Nitrospirales bacterium
GCTGTCGCGGCCGGGCATGAGATCGCCGTCGCCTGTGCGGCGTCTTTCATCCCCCACGTCGAACGAGCGGGTTTCCAAGCCTTCCCGGCCGGCTTCGATGACCGCGGCCGCTCCACGGCCGAGCTCTTCCCGGGTTGGCACACGATCCCAGAGCACGCGATCGCCTCGTGGGTCATCCCCAATGTTTTCGTCGCGATCCACGCCGCGGTAATGACGCCCGATCTGCTTACCATCGCCCGTGACTGGGCCCCGGACCTCATCGTCCGCGATGCCATGGAGTACGGCGGCTGCCTCGCCGCCGAAGTACTTGGGCTCCCGCACGCGAGCGTCCGGACCGGCTCGACAAGCTCACGGTATGGGATGCGGCAGCTCATCGCCGAACCCCTGGCACGGCTCCGCGAGGTGAATGGGTTGCCGCCCGACTCCGAGGTCGCCATGCCCTTCCGCTATCTGCACCTCGTCGCCGAGCCACCGGGCTTCGCGCTCCCAGGCGAGGTGGTCGCACCGACGATCCATCGGTTGCGCCCCGACGACGCAGAGCAATCCAGCGAGGCGACGTTGCCTGCGTGGGCCGCGGAGCTCCCCCGCCGCCCCACCATCTACGCGACCCTCGGAACCGTCTTCAGCACGTACCAGAGTGGGCTTGCGATCTTCGCTGCCATTATCGCGGCTCTTCGGGACGAACCCGTCAACCTGATCGTCACGGTCGGGCGGGCCAACGACCCGGCCCGATTCGGCCCACAACCCCCACACGTGCATATCGAGCGGTATATTCCCCAGGGTCTGCTGCTGCCCAGGTGCGACCTGGTGATCTGCCATGGGGGCTTCAACACGATTACCGGGGTGCTGAACGCCGGGTTGCCGCTGATCGTCGTGCCGATCAGCGCGGACCAGCCCTACAATGCCGAATGCTGCGCTGCGCTCGGCGTGGGGCGGGTGCTCGGGCTGGAGGAACGCACGCCCGAGGCGATCCGTGCGGCGGTACGGGCTGTGCTGACGGAACCGACCTATCGCGAGCGGGCGGCACAACTGCGGGAGGCAATGGCGACGCTGCCGGGGCCAGAGCATGCGATCACCCTGCTCGAACGGCTCGCGGTCGAGCAACGACCGCTAGCGAGCGCATAACTTAAGCGATGCTCGTCTTGCTTGGCGAAATCGTGTGGAGGCAAGTACAGAACTTCGCGGGCCTGGCAATATCCAACAGAGTGCGCGCCCTGTGGACGCACAGATCAACCTATGTGGTTGCGTGCACCGTGCTGTCGCCTGGCGTTCGGACTATGAACCAGATCGGCAGCCCACCGCCGGCAACGTGCCATGCCTCGGTCACCCTAACACCGCTGCGTTCATACAGCGGCAGATTCTGCCTTCGGCGCGCGAGATCGTTGCTATTTTAGCGCTGTCTGATGCCGCGCGCCTCGGCGGCAGCTGATGCGCGATCCGTTGGGCCGCCAGCGTAGTCCCGCAAGCGTGAGTATCTATGAATGAAGCTGAGTATGTATAGTGATCGGAAACTGGTTTGTCCACTTTGGTTTCGCGCTCCGCGTTGCGGTGCAGCGCCACCGAGCACGGCAGACATTTTAGTTACCGATCACTATAGCAATAATCACTTCACGACACGAAAGCGCGTATGAATGGCTTCCTTCGTCTCGATCACCTCAATAGTTTCGAGCTGAACATGCTCGCCGCCCAGGTCTTCAATCAGCCGCGTGCCGCTGCCGAATAGCACGGGGACGAGGTGGATAAAGATTTCGTCGACGAGGCCGAGTGTTACGTGGTTCGGCCAACAATAACCGCACCCCAGCTCGCCCCCGTTGCCAGGAGTTCGCGGTTGCGCGGGTCCGCACTGTTAAATCCCCATTCGTGTAATCGCTCACCGCCATCACCCAATCCTGCCCATCCTGCCTCCGGGCGAGCGTTTGCGCCGGAGATAAAACCATCCAGGGACATACTGATGTCATAGATAACTTTTCCCATCGGAGTTCCTTCCTGCTCACGTTGAATATACTTTTCATCTTACAACATCGTACCACGGCTATCTTGTAAAAATTCAATCAAATGGTGTGAACCCACCGCATTTATTCGGTTGCACGCCGTACGTTGTTGGCACGAAGTCTGCTGTATCCTGTAAGGTGTCGTGAGCGATTGACCACACAAGGAGGAAGCCATGTCAACCTATGTCGTGCTCTACAAGTTCACCGATGCGGGAGCCAAGAACGTCAAGGGCACCCTGCAGCGAGCCCGCGAGAGTCGGGCCGAAAACGAGCAGCGGGGCTTTACCGTCCATGGGCTCTACTGGACCCAAGGTCAGTATGATATGGTGGCGGTGGTTGAGGCGCCGGATGAGCAAGCCATGCTTGCTGGCTTATTCAACATCGCCGGCGCGGGCAACGTCCGCAGCGAAACCTTACGGGCGTTTACCGAGGCCGAGATGGCACAGGTCATCCAGAAGATGTGACGATGCGAGCCACATTGACTTCCACCAATGCAGGCACAAGGAGGCCAGCGATGAGTACTCAACAGTCCAAAGACCTTACGCAGGTCGCACAGGGCATCATTGAGGCATTCAATGCCGACGACTGGGCGCGCTTCAAAGCGCCACTCGTCGCCAATGTCATTTAAAAGCGTAACTCCGTCCCGTCAGTGAAATCCTCAATCAGCACAAACCCATTCTGGGTTTGGCTTTCGCCTGCGAAATGCTGAATGAGACTTGACCTGCGTGCTATCATGCACGAAGGAAGAGGCCGATGGACATCCCATGAAACGGGTAGAGGGAGACGAATGTCCGTCTATTTCTCTTTAGCTTGCCGATTCGAAGGAGGTGTCATTGGCTCCTCACGTAAGCGATACTGACGCGGCGGCCTTGCGGGCAGCCCTGCGCGATCCTGATCCCGACGTGCGCCGACGAGCTGCGCGAGCCTTGGATCATCTTCCACTCGACGATAAGACAGTCGCAGCACTTGTAGACCTTATTCGGGTCGAGCGAATTCCGAAAGTTCGCGGGGCCGCGGTTCACGTACTGGCGTGCGAAGGGTGCAAGACGGAAGCATGCACACTTGAGTTCGATGTTGTGGGCCTACTGATTGAGTTGCTTCGGGATGACCCGAGCGCCGAGGTTCGACGCCAGACGATTGAGGGTTTGCGCGTTGCCGATCACGAACCTCGTGTCCAAGCGGCGGTCCGCGCGGCTCTCAACGACCCGGCGAGGAAGGTGCGTGGCAAGGCGGCCTATCTCCTCCCACTTGATGAGCGGCGCGTGCGCGGCCTGCCCTGAGCCTCCACAAGCTAACTCGGCGCTGGAGCTGACCGGCTTCGCACGCAAAATGGTTGATTAATCAACCCAACGCTACGGTTCTTCGTGAGCCGTAGCGTTTTTATGACTCACTCTACTACCGGAAATAGTGGATTTCGTGAATTTTCTCAGTTCTTGGAATACAGAAAAGAGTCACCAAAATCCATGCTTCATCTATGTTATTTATCAGCGCTCCAAAACCGGTTCCAAACACGCACATGCTCACTGCCTTGCCGCAAAGTGGCC
>JAXIOW010000150.1:0-22761 GCA_045403215.1 Nitrospirales bacterium
TGGTCGTTGTCTTGCCGTTGCTCCCGCTGACCGCCACTACCGGGATGGCGAAACGGCGACGGTGCGCACGAGCCAGCTCCTGAAACGCGCGGAGGGGGTCCTCCACCTCGATCAGGAGCGCCTTCCACGGCGGCGCCTCTCGAGCGGGATGGGGCCCATTCACCCGGTGCATCTGCGGAGCAACGGGTACCCGCGCCCCTCCCGCACCCACGAACCCTCGTCGCACGATCGCCCCGACGGCGCCCTTCTCCAGCGCGTCGGCCACGAACTGGTGACCATCAAAGCGGGTTCCGGTCAGCGCCATGAACAGATCGCCGCGCCGGACCGTCCGCGAATCCGTCCAGATCCGTCGGATTGCCGTATTCGGCAAGCCCTGAGCCAGGACCCCTCCGGTGATCGTAACTATTTTGTCGGTCGAGAACAGAGGCACGACTTCATCCAACTCCTGATCCGAACACTCCGTGGTCTGCAGCAGCAGACTCATCGGGCCAGAGCCTCGATGGCCTCCCGCGCCACCACGCGGTCATCAAAGGGGTGCTTCTCCTTCCCGATAATTTGGTAATCCTCATGCCCTTTCCCGGCAATCAGCACCAAATCGCCGGGCTGTGCAAGCCGGATGGCCTCTGTAATCGCCGCGCGCCGATCCGTCTGGACCAGGTAGCGGCCGCGCCCCGTTTCCCGCACCCCGGCTTCCACGCCGGGAAGAATCTCCCTGATGATAGCATCGGGATCCTCGGTGCGGGGATTGTCGGACGTGACCACCACGACATCGCTGTAGCGCGCGGCCACCCGCCCCATCTTGGGCCGCTTGCCCCGATCCCGGTCGCCGCCACAGCCGAACACGGTGATGATCAGGCCGGACCTGACCGTCTGGGCCGTGGTCAGCAACCGGTCGAGCGCATCCTCGGTGTGGGCATAGTCGACGACCACCGTGAACGGCTGGCCGGCGTCCACCTGCTCGAACCGACCTGGGACATTCTTGAGCGCGGCGACTCCCGCGGCAATCGCCTCCAGCGGCACGCGCTGCGCCAGCCCGACCCCGACCGCCGCCAGGATATTGTGGACGTTGTGTCGGCCCACGAGTGAAGACCGGAGCGCGACCGATCCCGCCGGCGTACGGGCCGTGAATCGCACGCCGCTCAGGGAAATCTGCACGTCTTCGGCGCGAAGATCGGCCGGACGATCGATGGCGTAGCTCCACACCCTGGCCCGCGTTGCCTCGACGACGCGTCCACCGTAGGGATCGTCGTCGTTTACGATGGCGCGCGCCGCTGCGTCCAGAGCCGTGAAGAGCCGCAGCTTCGCACGAAAGTAGTCTTCCATGTCTGCATGGAAATCCAGGTGGTCCTGCGTAAGATTGGTGAACACCGCTGTCCCGAATTGGCATCCCGCCGTCCGATCGAGCGCGAGCGCATGAGAGGAAATCTCCATCACCAGCGCCTGCATGCCCGCGTCCACCATTCTCCGAAGTAAGCCCTGTAATTCCAGCGCGCCGGGGGTCGTGTGGGTCGCTGCCACACGTTCTTCGCCGAACAGGTAAGCCACGGTGCCAATCAGTCCCACCCGCACGCCGGCGGCCTCCAGGATCGACTTGCAGAGATAGGTCGTCGTCGTCTTCCCGTTGGTGCCGGTCACACCGATCATCCTCAGCCGGCGGGAGGGCCCCCCATGGAACCGACTTGCCAGGAGACCCAAGGCCCGGCGCGAGTCGCCAACCTGGATCACAGGCACCGCGATCGACGCCAGCGTCTCTCCGGACACCCGTCCCGTCTCCACCACGATCGCGCCGGCACCGGCCGCGACGGCCTGCGCGAGAAAGCGATGGCCGTCCGATTGCGTTCCCTTCACCGCGACGAACAGCCCGCCGGGGGACACCTGCCTCGAATCATCCGTGAGCCCGGTGATCTCCCGATCCAGACTGCCCTGCATCGTCACTCCATTGAGGACGTCCGTGCATTCCCGAAGTCTCATCGCGCTGCAAGAGTCTGACGTTGCTCCGTTTTCGGCACGATGCCCAGATGGCGAACAGCCTGCGCCGCAATCCGCTGGAAGACGGGTGCCGCCACGGTGCCTCCCCAGTGCTCGGTTTGCGGTTCATCCACCACGACCAGGATGGCCAGCTTGGGATCGTCCGCCGGCAGGAACCCGACGAACGAGCTGACCGTCCGCGTCGCCGAATAGCCTCCGGTGAGCGGATCGATCTTCTGCGCGGTCCCGGTCTTGCCGGCCACATCGTACCCGGGCACGGCCCCGAGCATGCCGGTGCCGCCGGGCAGGACGGCTCCACGCATGATCTCGGTCAGGTCCCTGGCTGTTTTCGTGGAGATGGGGCGGCGGCGGACGACCGGCTCGAAGCGAGCCACGGTCACCCCGGTCGAGGATCGGACCTCGGACACCACGTAGGGCCGCATCAGCCATCCTCCGTTCGCAATGGCCGACACCGCCATCGCCAACTGCAAGGAGGTCACTCCGATCTCCTGACCCATGGCGATCGAAGCCCGCGTGCGGCGGCTCCAGTCGCGGAGTTCCTTGGTCAGGCCCCGCTGTTCTCCCGTCAGATCGATGTCCGTCTTTTCACCAAACCCGAAGGCGTTGATGTACCGGGCGAGCGTCTTCGGCGCCAGCTGTTGCACCACCTTGATCATCCCGATGTTGCTGGACCGCTGAAGGACTTGGGCGAAGGTCATCCACCCGTTCTTGCGGTGATCGTGAACCACCGTGTTCTCCACGACGTACTGGCCGTTCTCGCCGTAGATGAACTCGCCCGGCGAGACCAGTTTCTCTTCGAGCGCCGCCGCTGCGGCCACAAGCTTGAACGTCGAGCCAGGCTCGTACGCGTCGTTGATGGCGCGGTTACGCCACAGGTTCGGATCCGACTTGGGCTCATTGGGATCGAAGGTCGGCCGCACCGCCATGGCCAGGATCGCGCCGGTCTTCGGTGCCACCACGATGACGACGCCCGAGGCTGCCCTCGTGCGCGTGACCGCCTCGGCCAGCTCCTGCTCCGCCATATATTGAATCACCTCATCGATCGTGAGGACCAGATCCTTGCCCGGGGACGGCGCGACGTAATTGAGCCCTTTGGGGAACACGGCCCCGCCGAAGGCATCTCGTTCTACCACCAGCCGGCCCCGCTCGCCCCGCAGCACAGCATCGTACCGCCGTTCCAGCCCCTCCAGGCCTTGGTTGTCGATATCGCCGAACCCGAGGACGTGTGACAGCATGGCACCTTTGGGATAGAACCGACGCCCCTCAGGAATTACCCCGACGCCAGCGAGGGAAAGGCCCTGCAGCCCCTCCGCCCGCTCGGGCGCGAGGTGCCGTTGCAACCAGACAAAGTCCCGCTCGCTCTTCAACTTGGCTTCCAGTTGCCGCGCGTCCGCCTTGAGCACACGGCTGAGACGGACGGCCGTGGTCCGGGGGTCCGACACGTATTTCGGAGCGCCGAAGACCGACGGCACCTCCATGGTGATCGCTAAGATTTTACCGTTGCGATCGAAGATCGCGCCACGCCCACCCTCCACCGTGAGCATCTTCTGGCGCTGGCGGTCGGCCAGATGGGCCAACTCCTCCGCGCGGAGTACCTGCAACTGGAACAGGCGGCCCAGGGCAACGAGAAAGCCAAGGCCCAGCAGGACCCCGGCCACGACTGTCCGCCAGCGTCTGGCATCCTCTTCCATCATGGCAGACGCCGGCCCTCTCTCATCGGGTATGCGACGCCCGGACCACGCGACCGGCCGGCTCGTTCCTCGATGGCGGCGGAACGCCCTGCACCAGCACGACCTGATTGTACCGGGGCCGCGTCATGCCAAGCCGAGACACCGCCACCCGTTCGATCTGATCCGGCGCGGTCAACCGGGCAAGCTCCAGCTTCAAGGTTTTCTGTTCCTGCTGCATCTGCTTCTTCCTTACCTGGAGCTGCTCAATCGCGTACCCGGTCCGGTAGATATCCATTTTCTCCCACACGGCGCCGAGCGCGAGCGCTAACAACACCATTCCGGTCAGGAATTTCATGCGGCGGCCTCCAGCGCCGCCAGCACCCGCAGCTTGGCGCTGCGGGCACGGGGATTCTCGTCGCATTCCTGGGCCGACGGTGCGAGCGGGCGCTTGGTCAGGATGGTGAAACCCGCCCCGGGTTCCTGCGCCAGCGCCCGGAACGTCTGCTTCACGATGCGGTCTTCGAGCGAATGGAAGGCGAGGACCACAAGCCGAGCGCCGGGACGCAACAGCGAGGCGATCTGTCGCAGCGCCGGTTCGAGGCTTTCAAGTTCGCGATTTACGGCGATCCGTAACGCTTGAAAGGTCCGCGTGGCGAAATGGAGCCGTCCGTACAGGTACGCCGGCGGCACCATTTCTCTGATGACCTCGACCAACGCCAGTGTCGTCAGAATGGGGCTTTGGGCCCGCCGCCGGACGATCCCCTTGGCGATGCGTCGTGCGTAGCGTTCCTCTCCATGTTCCTGAAGGATCCGGACCAGCTCCTTCTCCGGCAGGCAATTGACGAGATCCGCAGCCGTCACGGAGTCTCGCGCGTCCATCCGCATGTCCAGCGGTCCGTCCGCCAGAAAACTGAACCCCCGGGCGGGCGCGTCCAACTGCATGGAGGAGACGCCAAGGTCCAGCAGGGCGCCATCGAGATTGCGCCCCGTCGTCTCCCGCACCACACGCGGGGCATCGCCATAGGCAGCCTGCACGATCACCGCCCGATCGCCGTACGGGAGGAGCGTCTGCCGGGCCGTCGCCACTGCCGCTGCGTCACGATCCAACCCGACAATCCGCCCATCCGGTCCGCTCGCCTCAAGGATGGCCACGCTATGGCCTCCCGCCCCGATCGTCCCGTCGAGATAGATCCCTCCGGCCCTTGGTTGCAGCCAGGCCAACACTTCTTGCAGCATCACAGGGCGGTGCATGACTCCAATCCCGAACACGTTCCATCATCAGCGGCCAACAATATGCAGGAAGGTTTCGGGCCCCTGTTGGCCGAAGTAGACCCCGCAGACGAACGCGAGCCCCACAATGGTGAGCATCCCCACGAATTTCAGCATCTTGTTCCCCCCCTTCTATTGCCTGTCTCAGACAACGACAACTCGGTCCCTTCAACCGCATCCGGCATCGTTGACGGGCTCTGTGACACGCGCGAACTCATCATCCGTCATTCTAACGTGTTATCACTAGGATAGAACCACTCATTCCCACTTTCACCCACTAGTTTGGCGACAGTATACCCGCGATTCCTTGGTTGTCAAGAAAAATTTATGCATTTTAAATGGATAGGAAAGCTGTCAGGGTATGTCAACCCTGTGGATAATTACCCTGCCCTCGAAGGCCGACTGACTGGGAATCATGCAAGGGAGCCTGGAAGGCGTGAACCCAGATTTAGTACTTAGGGGTAGATCTTATACAACATGCGGGGGAACGGGATGGTCTCCCGGACATGCTCCAGCCCGCAGATCCAGGCCACCGCCCGCTCGATACCCATCCCGAAACCGGCATGCGGGACCGTTCCGAACGTGCGCAGGTCCACGTACCACCGGAAGGCGTCTTCGGGCAACCGGTGGGCTCGCAGGCGCGCGAGCAGCTTGTCGCGCTCGTGGATGCGTTGCCCTCCGCCGATGATCTCGCCGTACCCTTCTGGGGCCAGCACGTCCATGCATAGAGCCAGATCCGGGTTCTCGGGATCGTTTTGCATGTAGAACGCCTTCAAGGCCGTTGGATAGCGGTGGATGATCACCGGGCGGTCGAACTCATTGGAGAGGATCGTCTCCTCGTCCCCGCCGAAGTCGTCGCCAGGGCGGATCGCGTTGCCTTTCCTTTGCAGCCGTTCTACTGCTTCGGCGTAGGTGATCCGGGGAAACGGCGGGACGACGGCCTCCAGCTTCTTCACGTCCCGTTCCAGGACTTTCAATTCCTCTCGCCGACGCTCAAGCACGCGGGCGACGATAGACGTCAGGAACTCCTCGGCCAGCGTCATGACGTCGGCGAGCTCCGCAAAGGCGACCTCCGGCTCCACCATCCAGAACTCCATGAGATGGCGCCTCGTTTTGGACTTCTCGGCCCGGAAGGTGGGGCCGAAACAATACACCTTGCCGAACGCCGCAGCGGTCGCTTCGTTGTACAGCTGACCGCTCTGGGTCAGATAGGCCTTTTCGCCGAAATAATCGGTCTCGAACAGCGTGGTCGTCCCCTCGCAGGCGTTCGGGGTGAAGATGGGCGTGTCGATCAGGAGGAACCCGTGGTCATCGAAAAAATCGCGGCAGGCGCGGATGATCTCATGACGGATGCGCAGGATCGCCTGCTGGCGGTGGGATCGGATCCAAAGATGCCGATGTTCCATGAGGAAGCCGGTCCCGTGCTCTTTGGGCTGGATCGGGAACTCTTCCGGAACGAGCTGGAGCACCTCCAGCCGGTTGACGTGCAGCTCGTGCCCGCCCGGCGCTCGCGCGTCGGCCTGAACGGTTCCGGTCAGCACGAGGGACGACTCTTGGGTCAGCCGGCTGGTCAGCTCGAACGCGTCGTCCCCGACCGCCGCCTTGCTGATGACGGCCTGAATGTCGCCCGTCCCGTCCCGCACGACCAGGAACGCGATCTTGCCTCCGACCCGCTTGTGGCGAAGCCATCCCCGAACCGTCGCCTCTTGCCCCGCATACCGTGCAATATCTTTGACATCCGAGACCGGCATGGGCCGAGTCTATCTCAGGGGCACGGTCGGCGCAAGACGGAGACCGCCTGATTGCGCCGCCGACGCTGACTCAGTACAATACCCACTTTATGAACGGTCCGCGTCGCATGCTCCTGCGTCTCTCGGCCTGTCTCCTCCTGCTGGCGGGAGCCGGTTGCAGGCCGAGCGAATCCCACCAGGCCCCCGACCTTTTTTATCTCTACAAGACCATCGAGGTGGGCAAAAATCCGACGAGTGTCATCACCGGGGACCTGAATGAAGACCGCGTCGCCGATCTCATCACGACCAACATCGGCAGTGACTCGCTCAGCGTGCTGATCGGAATCGGCGACGGCAACTTTCGCGACCCGGTGACCATCCGGATGCCGGAACAGCCGCGGGCGGTGGTGCTTCACGACTTCAACGAGGATGGGAAGCTCGATATGGCCGTGGCGACCGCCGGCAACAATCGGGTGACGATCCTCCTGGGAGACGGGACCGGCCAGTTCACGCGAGGAGACAGCTATCCGGCGGTCAGGTCGCCGGTCAGCTTGGCCGTAGGAGACTTCAACCGGGACCACAAGGCGGACCTCGCCGTGGCGCTCCGCAACGACAAGCTCCTGATTCTCCTCGGGCGGGGGGACGGCAGCTTCCTGCAAAAGGCCGTCTACGAATACGGCGACACCCCGACCTGCGCCGTGGCCGTGGACGTCAACGAGGACAGCCTGCTGGACCTCGTGGTGACGCACGGGGGTAAAATGAGCAGCAGCGTCGTGGTCTTTCTGGGCAACGGGGATGGAACCTTCCGCCCACCCGTCGCCTACAAGACCGGCCACAGCCCGCTCAACGTGTCCGTCTTGGACCTCAACGGCGATCGCCATCTGGACCTGCTCGTCGTCAACGGCGAACGGGACGACATCAGCGTGTTCTTCGGCAAGGGAGACGGGACGTTCACGCAAGGGATCTCCTTCGGTGCGAACGCCGGTCCGATCGCGACGGTGACCCAGGATTTCGACGGGGACGGCAAGACGGACATCGCCGTCGCGAACAACCTGTCGAGCGACCTCTCTGTCCTTCTCGGGAAGGGGGACGGCACCTTCTGGCAGCCTCCCCGCAGCTACCGCACCGGCGCCGCACCCTTCGCAGTCACGGCCGTCTCTTTCGCGCCTCAGGATCCCCGGCCAGGCCTGGTGACCGCGAACAACCTTGCCAACACGATCTCGATCTTTCTGGCCAAGGACCCGCGTTCCAACCTCGTGCCTCGGAACTGAGGCGAATTCCGTAAGCTTGACATTTCAGAGGGATCACGGCTAGATTGGCTCCGGAAGACGGAAGACATGGAGCCGGACCCGTGAAGACATTTCTCTGGTGGTTTACGACAGGAGCGGTCTTGACGCTTGCGGTGTTGATGGTGCAGGGAGGCGTGCAGGATCTGATCAGCGGGAACAAGAGCCCCGCCAATTTCGTGCTCACCATCACCGGCGGCGGCATGCTCGCCGGATGCATCGCCATCATCATGAACCGGATTAAATGAATGCACCCGTGGCGCGTCTTTTCGCTTGACTCCCACCCATCGCAGTGCCACAGTGTCGGCCCATGACATGCCTGAAATGCCAGGGGTTCATGATGTGCGAGCGGCAGTACACGCTGGACAGTCGCCGCTTGTACGCCCGGTGTCTGAACTGCGGGTTCTGGCTGGACTTGGCTGACCTGCTGCGATTCTTCCACCAGGTGCTGGAGGCCGGACTGAAAGATCTGAAGCTCCGGGTCACGATCCCTTCATGAGGCGCTCCCACGGTCACCTAGTTGCCGGCTCGGTGGCCTCGGCGAACGCCCCTTGATCCGGCCACGGTGAGCGTACAGCGCCGCCTCTAGGCGCCGGAGTTGAACTCCACGGTGATATCCCGGCCGGAAAAGAGAATCACCATCGTTCCTCCCTTGTAATTCAACCGGGTGAAGGTGGTTGAGTCTTCGTTGAACTCCTCCTTGCCCAGAAGTTTCCTGGTCTCTTCGATTCCTTCACCCCGTAAAACCAGGCGGAAAACCCCGGCGGCGAGGTGGGCAAACCGCTGCGTAATGAAGATATAGTCCACTTTCCCGTCCATGAGCCGGACCCCGGCCATGGCGTTACTGGGGCTTCGTTTGTCATACAGCATGACGAAGACGTCCTGCACTTCGACCTTCACTCCCGGGATTTTGATCTTGATGAGATTTGCTTTGACCTTCGCTTCCGAATCCCCGATTTTGATCCCGAAGAGCGCCACGTCGGCAGTATTGAAGTGCGCAATATCCATCACTTCGGATTCTGTAAGCTCGTACTGCGCGGCGTTCACCGCCGACGACATCAGGAACACCAACGAACAAGCCCACGCCACCACTCCCATGTCCCTTCCCCGCGCGCTCATGCTTCCTCCCGTTATCAGGGTTAGATGAATCCGCTATCCTGAAGCCCTATGGAAAAGCCTTCGAAATACGGCGGCGCCATGGTAACGGACACGCCCCAGAGTTGCAAGTACCCAGATGGTCGTCAGCCTGGTCCCGCCCCGCTTTTCTCCGCGCCTTCCTCATAAGCCTGGATGAGCAGCCCGGCGAGGGTTTCCAACCGGCTGAAGTAGGAGGCTGCTGTCTCCTCCAAGTCTGGCAGCAACCGCGCCAAATCCGTCCGACAATCCTCCAGAACGGCCTTCCTCGGCGCATCCAGGGCCCCGCCAGCCTGCAAGTAAGAGTTCACGCACCCCCCGATGACTTCGTCCAGGACCCAGAGCTCCCCCATGCTCTCCCGCGGAACATCGGGAAGGGCGGTCTGCCGGTGGGCGTGCCAGAGCGAGAGAATGTCGTCCCTCATGGCCAGCGGCCTACAACGAGATGATCCCATACGCCAGGGTCGTCGCAAGGCTGACCAACACGAATCCCCTCACCCGGTACTCCAAGAATGGCCGCTTGAACCACCAGTCCAGCACTGCCTCTCGTCGACCGAGCGGGGCTCCGATCAAAAACAGCCCTTTGGCGAGCCCCACGCATCCGACCACGACCCACAACACCCTGAAGGCGAGCCCGGCCGTCCCGATCACCAGCGCGAGATTGATCACCATGCCCACCTGGATGAGCACAAACAGCCGGAACTCGTCCGAGACCAGTCGTTCCAGGATCTCCACCATCCACGCCGGCGCGATGATCAAACCGAGCCCCAACGCGAACCAGACCAGTCCGACGCAACTGAAGAGAAACGCCCTCACGGATAGAGTCCGCGAGCCAGATGCGCCTGAACGATCTTGTCGATGCCGTTCATGAGCGCAGCCATGCGCATGGAAACCTTCTTTGTCTGGGAAAACTCGAAGGTCCTCCGGAAGGCGGCCGTGATGATCTCGTGCAGGCGATCCCGGATGTCCTGTTCCTTCCAGAAATACTTCTGCACATCCTGGACCCACTCGAAATAGGAGACGATCACGCCCCCAGAATTCGCCAGGATGTCTGGGATGACAAAGACGCCCTTCTCCTCCAAGATGCGGTCAGCGCCCAGCGTTGTCGGCCCGTTCGCCCCTTCCGCGAGGATCCGGCAGCGGAGCGAACCGGCGTTCTTCTCCGTGATCTGCTCCGAGAGCGCGGCCGGGACCAGGACCGTGCAGTCGAGCTGCAGGAGGTCCTGGTTGGAAATGAACTCGCCCATCCTGGATTCTTGCAGCGGATGCGGGTTGCTCATGTAGTGGGACCGGAGGGTCGGGATGTCTAGCCCGCGTGCGTTGTACACGCCCCCTCTCGAATCGCTGACCGCGATGACCTTCGCGCCGATCTCGTGCAGGATCCGCGCCGTGTGCATGCCCACGTTCCCAAAGCCCTGGACAGCGACCGTCGCTCTCGCGATGTCCAATTTCAAGTACTGCATGGCTTCCAGGATCACGTCAGCGACCCCACGTCCGGTCGCATCCTCGCGGCCCAAACTCCCGCCGATCGCCAGTGGCTTGCCCGTGACGACGCCGGGCACGGCATAACCGACCTGCTGGCTGTAGGTGTCCATCATCCAGGCCATCACCTGCGCGTTGGTTCCGACATCCGGGGCCGGGATGTCTCTCTCCGGACCGATCAGTGGAAGAATTTCAGCCGTATACCGGCGGGTCAGCCGCTGGAGCTCTGCCTGCGAGAGCCGCTCGGGAGCCACGCGGACGCCCCCCTTGGCCCCTCCGTAGGGAAGCCCCACCAGGGCGCACTTCCAGGTCATCCACATGGCCAGCGCCGCCACTTCCCCGAGGTTCACCTCGGGATGGAAGCGGACTCCGCCTTTGGAGGGCCCCAGCGCCGTGTCGTGTTGCACGCGATAGCCGACAAATACTTTGACGCTGCCGTCATCCATCAGGACCGGGACAGACACGATCAGCGCCCGTTGGGGGATCTTGAGCCGCTCGCGCAGGTTGTGATCCAAGCTGAGACGCTCGGCAGCCTCTTCAAATTGCGCCACAGCCAATCGAAACGTCGGGGTGTCCAGTTCCTGATGAAGCTTAGGCATGATCCCGCCGCTCAGGCTCGCTGGGTGGTAGATTCATCCGGCGGCACATCGGCCGCTGCTTCTTGCGCGGCCCGCTTCTTCTCCATCGCCACCTGGAGCTTGGCATATTCACGCCGGCCCCGGACCGTCGACTTGATCTGGAAATTGCCCGTGTGGAAGAACCAGCCGGCGTTGACTTCCACGCGATAGGGCTGGCCGTCCTTAGAAAGCACGAGGTCGCCGGCGAGAAACATGTCATTCAAGGCTTCGCGGACCTGAGCCCAGTCCGCCTCGGCGATCTCGTTGAGGATGGCGACGTTCGCCGAAATCAGCTGCGATTCGTGGGCCTCGATCAGATAATTCAACAAGCGATATTGGATCAGGTCGCGCGGCTCCATCTCACGCTCCTTTGCTGTTGACGCATTCGACCGCCGCTGGCCTGGCACTGGTGGACGCAAGCCACTCCGCGACGCATTCTTTTTGCAACGCCAGCCCAAAGACCTCTTGGAAGGCCCCGACCACCCCCCGGCCAACTGCTTCGAGCTCGAGCACCGCGCCCGTTGCGAGCGAGACCGACGTCATGCCCGCTCCGGCCAACCCGCAGGGGACGATCGCCGCAAACGGCGACAGATCGTTCTCGACGTTAAGTGCGAACCCGTGCCGCGTCACTCCCTGTGAGATCCGGACCCCCACCGCCGCGATCTTGCGCTCCCCCACCCACACCCCAGGCATCTCCGCGCGCCGCCCGGCGGGCACTCCGAGCGTATCCAACGCCCGGATGAGCACCTCCTCCAGACGATTCACGTACGCTTTCGGCCCAGCACAGTACGTCCGCAATCGGAGAATGGGGTATCCCACCAACTGGCCAGGCCCGTGGTAGGTCACGGAGCCGCCCCGGTCCACGCTCAGCACCGGAATCCCGTTGATCATCCCTCGCACCCACCCCTCACCGACATGCTCCGGGTGGGTGGTGCGTCCCAGCGTGTAGACCGGAAGATGTTCCGTGAGCAGCAGGGTGTCGCCGATCATGTCTTGCACGCGCGCCTGGTGCAGAGCCACCTGGAGGAGAGAGGCTTCCTGATAGTCGGTCAGGCCGAGATCAAACAAGTGTCCGATCACTTGGTCACCGGTCGCTTGAGCTGGATCTTCTCCTGGGTGGACTTGCGCACCACCGACAGGGTCACGGTCGGAGACGTCGATCCATCTTTAAGCAGGGCGTGCCAGAGGTCCGACATGTTGTAGACCTGTGTGATGTCCACGGCGGTGACGACATCCCCTTCGCGAAGTCCGGCTTGAGCCGCAGGACTCCCCGGCTCGACCCAGACGACCAGGACGCCCCGTTCCACATCCAGGCCGAACGAGGCCACGACGCTGCCCGTGATCGTGACCGGGACGAACCCCAAGGAAGGCCGGAGCATGCTGCCGCGCACGAGCAGAGACTGGACCACGGGGATGGCCTCGTCGATGGCGACCGCATAACTGATGTTCTGGGCGGCCGGCGCCACCGCCGTGTTGATACCGACGACCCGGCCTGACAGATCCACCAGAGGACCTCCGCTGCTTCCGGGGTTGATGGCCGCATCGGACTGGATCAGGTTGTACAACGTCTCCCCGGACGGCGGGACGATCGCCCGGTCGAGGGCGCTGACCACCCCGACCGACACCGTCGCCCCGCCTTTCATCGCCAGGGGGTTGCCGATGGCGACGACAGTCTCCCCGATGCGGAGACGGGACGACCTCCCCAGTTTGGCCGGGACCAGTCCTTCGATCTCGACCTTGACCAAGGCCAAGTCGGTCAGAAAGTCCCGGGCGACGACTCGTCCAGGCACGAGCCGACCGTCATAGAGACCCACCACCAACCGCGTCGCACCCGTCACGAGGTGGTTGGACGTCAGGATGTAGCCTGGTGAAATGATGATGCCCGATCCCGAGCCGGATGGAAGCGTTTGAGAAGGGGCCAGCCGGATCGGTCCGTGGGCCATGACGGTGACGACGGCGGGCAGGACCTCCGCCACCACGTCCGGCACCGAGAGAGATTTGGGCGGGAGGGCGTCATCGGGGACCGCCGCGACCGAGGACAACGCACAGCCCATCAGGAGGACACTGCCCGCCACGCTCAAGCTTGCCCGCTGGCCCCACGCCATCCGCGACTCTCCACGACCAAAGCCGTATTGTCGCATATTCAGGTGGAAGGCGGAAGAGGACCCGCCCCGTCGATGAGCCGGAGCGAGCGCTTACAGAAGGGGGCGGAGGATCTGCTGGAACTCGGGAGCCCGCAGTTTCATCAAGGCTTTTTCCTCGATCTGGCGAATCCGCTCACGGGTGACCCCCAAGATGCGGCCGACTTCCTCCAGAGTCATCGGCTCGCCCTGCCCGATGCCGAACCGGAGGCGGATCACGGCTTCCTCGCGAGGACTGAGCGAACCAAGCGCCCGCGAGACTTCCCGAGTCATCTCCTTGAGCCCGACCTGGCTGTCGGCCTGCAGGGTCTCCCGGTCTGGAATGAAGTCCCCAAGGAGGGTTTCCCCGTCCCCGATCGGGTGATCCAGGGCAACGACGTCCTGGAAGACCTGGATCGTCTGTTCGACCTTGTCGTTCGAGGTCTTGACCGCGCCGGCCACTTCTTTGAGGGAAGGCTGCCGGCCGAGCCGCTGCGCCAGCCGACGAGTCGCCTTGGAAACCCGCTGATACGCTTCGGTCATGTGCACGGGCACCCGGATGGTGCGGGACTGATCCGCCAGCGCGCGGGTGATCCCCTGGCGGATCCACCACGTGGCATAGGTGCTAAACTTGAACCCGCGCCGGTGGTCGAATCGCTCCGCCGCCTTCATCAGGCCGATATTGCCTTCCTGGACGAGATCCAGGAGGCTCATGCCCCGTCCGTTGTAACGTTTGGCGATGTCGACGACCAGGCGCAGGTTGGACAGGACCATCTCTTCCTTGGCCTTTTCCAACTGGGCCCACCCTTCGTGGTACTGCTTCAGGGCGGCCTTCACGTGACGAGCCTTCGGCGTCACACGACGACTCGGCCCCCAGATCTCCTTGATGACCTGCTGGATGGCCCGCTTCCCTTTTGCAAGATCCGTCGCCGCAAGCCCGCTGACACCGACCACGGCTTTCATGTCCGCCTGGCAGGCCTTCAGTGACTCCGGCTGCCGGAGCCCGCGCGTGATGGCTAGGACCGTTCTGATGGCACGGCGCACCTGCCGATCGCCCTGCTCGATCCGTTTCCCCAGCGCGACTTCGTCTTCACGCGTCAGCAAGACCCGCTTGCCGAAGGACCGGAAATACAGCCATTCCAGTTCGACAGGGTTCGCCACGGTCGGCCCTGACTCCTGGGAATCGCCCACGCTCGAGCCCTCCACAGTCTCTGCGAGCAGCGTCTCCGGCACGGGATAGGGAAGAGTATCCTGTTCGGACTCCCCGATCACGGCGTCCTCCTCCAGCAGCACCTTGTCTCTCGTCAGATCATCCATCGCAATCTGGTCCTCGCTGGGAGCTTTCACCTCTGTCATTTCTACGGACACGTCAACGCCCTCAGATGTCTAATACCTTCGACGAAAAAGTTCTCTCACCGCTTAAATCTTCTAATCCGTTGAAAAGCTGGCCAAACTGCTTCAACGGAGCGAACGGAAACCAACGCCTTTTCAACATCTTTGATATGGATAACCAGGGGGGAACGCAAGATCAAGGGCTACTGTGGAAGAATCTTCTGGACTTCCGGGCGGTTATTCGGATTTGGTCAGCCGCTGCAGGTCTTCCTGTTTGCCCACGAGGACGAGGATGTCGCCCTTTTCGATGACATCATCCAGGGAGGGCGTCACATTGAACACCTCATCGGTGGTCATCCGCCCCTTGACCATCCGCGTCACTTTCTTCCGGATGCCGATGAGGTTGACATTGTAGGCCTCCTGAATCTTGGCCTCACGCAGGCGGAGTCCTGACATGTGATCCGGGACGGCCAGTTCCTCGACGCTAAAGCCCGGCGCGAGCTCCAAGTACTCCAGCACGTTCGGGGATATCAGTCGCTGGGCCAGCCGGATGGCGGCATCGCGCTCTGGGAAGATGACTTCCGACACGCCGAGATTCTTCAGGATCTTGCCATGCTGGGCGGTGACCCCTTTGGCGATGATCTGCTTGATGCCCATCTCCTTCAAGGTCTGCACGATGAGGATGCTGGCTTCAATGTTCTCGCCCATGCTGACCACGGCCACATCCACATTCTGCACGCTGATCGCCTTGAGGGCTTTCTCGTCGGTCGCGTCACACTGGACGGCAAACGTCGCTAGATCGCTGATGGCCTGGATTTTCTCCGGATCGGTATCGATAGCCAACACCTCGCACCCTTCCTTGACCAGCGTCTCGGCAACTCCATACCCAAAGCGTCCCAGCCCGATAACCGCCACCTGACGTTTCATACATTCACCTCCACCGGTGTGTGCTTGTCCTGGACTTATCCTACCACCACCCGCGCTTCCGCGTACCGGTACCGCAAATCCTCGTGGCCCTTGACGGCAAAGAGGCCGACGGTAAGGGGGCCCAGCCGTCCCAGAAACATCGCGATGATGATGATGAACTTGCCGAAATCGCTGAACAAGGCCGACAGGCTCAGCACACCCCCGTTTCCGGTGGACAATCCCACAGTCCCGGCCGCCGACGCGACCTCGAACATGATTTGAATGAACTTCTGGCTCTCTAAGTAGGACAGTATCATGGTAAAGCCGGTGACCAGTCCAAACGCCAGTGATGACAGCACGAACGCTTTGTGGACAATCTCCTGGGGAATCCGCCGGTGGAACATCATGACATCGGCTCGCCCCTTCAACGTCGCCCAGATCGCCGCGCAGATGATCCCGAAGGTCGTCGTCTTGATCCCACCTCCGGTGCCCCCTGGCGAGGCCCCGATGATCATCAACAGGGTGAGGAAATAGAGAGTGGCGGTGCCGACGAGCCCTATCTCAATGGTGTTGAACCCAGCCGTCCGGGCCGAAATCGAGTGGAAGTAGGCTGCCAGGACCTGTTCGCTGAAAGGCATCGGCGCCAGCGTTTTTTCATTCTGAACCTCCAAGGCCCAAATCCCGACCGTTCCCCCGACAATCAGCAACACCGAAACCAGCACAGCCAGCTTGGTATGGGTCGAAAGACGAAACCGTCGGCCTCGCAGATTCTCCAGAATGTCTCGATAGACCAGAAACCCGATCCCGCCCAACACGATCAGCGTCGAGACGGTGAGGTTCACGGTCAGATCTCGGCGATAGGCGGTCAAGCTGTCAGAGAACAGGGAAAACCCGGCGTTATTGAAAGCCGCGACCGAATGGAAGACTCCGAAGTAGAAGGCCCGCAGGAAATCCATGTCGAGGGAGAACCGGACCGTAAGGATCAGGGCCCCGACGCCCTCCACGATGAGCGTGATCGCCACGATGACCTTCACAAACCGCACCAAGCCCTCCATACTCAACGTGTTCAGCACCTCCATCATCATCATCCGCTCCCGAAGACCGATCCGGCGACCCAGCGCCAGCAGCAGGAGCGTGGCGGTCGCTGAGTAGCCGAGCCCTCCTATCTGGATGCCCAGAAGGATGACCAGTTGGCCGAAGAGGGTGAAGTCCTTCGGGGTGTCCAAGACGATCAAACCCGTGACGCAGACCGCCGACGTCATGGTGAAGAGCGCGTCGACGAACCGGACGCCATGGCCCGTCGTGGCAAAGGGGAGCATCAGGAGGAGGGAGCCGACCAGAATCATGGCCAAAAATGCCCCGACCACAATCTGAGAGCTGGTGTACCGAGATTCCCGGGCCCAGTCCAAGGCCTTCTTGGCCACCCCACGATAAGTCAGCGCCTGCTCCATGAACGGGATGATCAGGGCTTTTTCAGGGCCTGGATGAAGGGGGAGATGATGTCGATGGGAACGGGGAAGATCGTCGTGGAGTTCTTCTCGGCCGCCACCTCCACCAGCGTCTGGAGGTACCGGAGCTGCAAAGCCATTGGATTGCGCGCAATGATCTCCGCGGCCTCAAAGAGCTTCTGGGCAGCCTGGAACTCGCCTTCGGCATGGATCACCTTGGCGCGCCGCTCGCGCTCGGCCTCCGCTTGCTTCGCAATGACGCGGAGCATCTCCGGCGGCAGATCGACGTTCTTGACCTCCACCGCCGAGACTTTGACCCCCCAAGGCTCGGTTTGCTGGTCAATGATCCGCTGGAGCTCCACATTAACCTGATCCCGCTTAGAGAGCAGCTCGTCCAATTGGCTCTGGCCCAGCACGCTGCGAAGGGTCGTCTGGGCGATCTGCGAGGTCGAATAGAGGTAATCCTGCACGGCCAGGATCGCCCGCTGCGGATCCACCACGCGAAAGAAGATGACGGCAGTGACCTTGACCGAGACGTTGTCGCGGGTGATCACGTCCTGCGCCGGCACCTCCATCGTGACCGTCTGGAGATTCACCCGGAGCATTTTCTGAACAACCGGGATCACGATGATGAGACCCGGCCCCTTGACCGTTTGAAACTTTCCCAGGAAAAAGATCACCCCCCGCTCGTACTCCATCAAGATCTTGATCATGTTGTAGATCAGGATCACAAGCAGGATGGCCGGTATGAGATAAGGTATCATCGACAACTCCTCTCTTGAATTACTTCCGGTGCGGGCGCACGGTCAGTGTCAAACCCGCCACGGCCTTCACCTCGGCTTCTTCGCCTTCTCGGAGCGGCTCCTCGCTGACCGCGTCCCAGATCTCCCCTTGCAGGAGCACCTTCCCCCGTGGAACCAGATCGGTCTTGGCGACGGCAATCGTCCCGACCATGCTCTCCGCTCCCGTCACGGGCCGGTGCGAATGGGACTTGACGGCCATCCAGACTATGCCCATGAGCAGGGCACCGAAGGTCACCACCGTCGGGATGATGACCGGCAGGGACACTTTCATGAAGGGCGCGTCGGTCTTCACCAGCAAGAGGGCTCCCAACACCATCGACGCGATGCCCCCCAGGCTCAGAAGGCCGTAGCTCATCACCTTGATCTCGAGGATGAACAACACGATGCCCAGGAGGATGAGCAGCACGCCCGCGTAGTTGATCGGCAGGGTCTGAAGGGAATAAAAGGCCAGGATGAGGCTAATCGCCCCGACGATCCCGGGCAGGATGGCGCCCGGATTGTACAGCTCCGCGAGCAGTCCGATGGTGCCCAAGGTCATGAGGAGGAACGCGATGTTCGGATCACTCAGGGCTTTGAGCGCTTCGAGCCGCCAGCCCATGGGGCTCTCCTTCAGCCGGGCGCCCTTCGTCCGGAGTATGATCTTGCCGGCGCCCGTCACGACCTCCCGGCCATCCACAGCCGCCAACAGAGACGGCACGTCGTCCGCGATCTGGTCAATGACTTTCAGCGACAGGGCTTCCTTCTCCGTCACCGACACGCTCTTGCGCACCGCATCTTCAGCCCACTGGACGTTTCGCCCCCGCTTCTCGGCGATGGACTTGAGGTAGGCCGCCGCGTCGTTCTCTACCTTGGCCTTCATCACGGCGTCCATCTCGCCGCCCCCCATCGCCACGGGATGGGCCGCGCCCACGTTCGTGCCCGGCGCCATGACAGCGATGTGCGCGGCATAGAGGATGAACACCCCCGCCGAAGCCGCCCTCCCGCCGCTCGGCGCAACGTAGACGATCACCGGGATCGGGGAGGCCACGATGTCCTTGATGATCAGCCGCATGGAGGTATCGAGCCCGCCCGGCGTGTCCAGGCGAAGGACGACGGCCGCGGCCCCCACCTCCTGGGCGTCCGTCAGCACCCGATTGATGTACTCGACGGTCACTGGATTGATCACGCCCTCATAGGTCCCTACGTACACAGCCCCTGGTGCGTTGTCTTCAGACTTACCAAACCCGGCCGATGCCGACAGGAGAAGGCAGCCGCTGAAAAGGAGAGAAACCGTGAATCGGAGGAATGCCAGATGAGAGGCCTGTGGTCTGCTTGCCATGATCAACTCAGCCTAGAGGTATCGTAGTCTCCACCCCCTACCCTGTCAAGGAGAGGCGAACCCGACCGCTACCGCCTGACGGCGCGCAGCCGGGCAAGCAGATCGTGAACCTTTTGGGTCTCATCCGACGAGAGCGGGGCAAGCCCGAAGCGGACCTGGCAATAGAGGTCGGTCAGGGGACGCACGAAGGGGGCAGCATCTCGCCATTCGCGCGCCACTTGTCGGGCGAATTCCAGCGGGGTCGCCTCAGGGGACTTCGGCAGCCCGCGGGCTTCCAGGATCCGCAGCATCCGGCTGTAGAGCTGGATGGCGGCGACCTGCCGGGGCGTGCGGGGATCCAGTTGTTGCTGCCGGCGTCCACGCCCGCGCAGGAGCACGGCGAGGACCATGCCGATCACGAGCATACCAGCCGTCAGTCCTATCGCGAGCGCCCATCCGCGCGCGCGCGCCAATTCGACTAGCCAGGCCCGCGCAGACGCCAGCCCGCGCATGACGGTTGACACAAAGTCGGACACCCCTACGCGCATCTGCTCGCTCCGATCCCGGAGCGACTTTGCCGCCGCCATTTGATCGCGGAAGCTGTACTGGACCACGTAGCGATCCCACCGGAGTCGGATCGAGTCCACGATTTTGCCGATGTTCCACCATACCCAGGAAGGCGCAGCGGCGGGCACGGAGGGCGTCGGGTCAAACGTCACCCAGCCGGAGCGGGGGAAATACACCTCCACCCAGGCGTGCGCATCCTGCTGTCGGATCGTGTAGTAATTGCCGAAGTCGTTCCACACCCCAGGGAGAAAGCCGGTGACGAGGCGCGCGGGGATCCCCAAGGTCCGGAGCATCACGACCATCGCCGTCGCATAGTGCTCGCAGTAGCCGGTCATCCGGGTGAACAGGAAGTCCTCCACGGGATCGGCCGACACGGTCGTTCCGACGTCGAGACTGTACTGGTAGCTCCGGCGGAGGTGCTGCTCGATCGCCCGCGCCCTCCCGTACGGGGTGGACGCGGCGCTGGTCACCTCGCGGGCCAACGCCGCCACGCGCGAGCTGGTGGCCGGCAACTGGAGGTAATGCTCCCGGATGAATGCCGGATAGATGGAGGACGGCGCGGCGCGATCGGCCTCCACCAGGCGACCGGGAATCGAGCGCACGCTGTACTGGAAGCGCGCAGCGGGCGGAAACGGCAGGTAGAGCCCCCGCATCCCGTCCATCTGCACCACCACGAAATTGCCTTTGACCGACTCCACGAACGACGCCCCGAACAGCACGTTGGTGTCGAGCGCCTCGATGAGGACCTCCTGACGCATCACGGCCGACTCGGGGACGGCCAACGTCTGCTCGGAAGGCACCATGAACCCGCCGTCAGGGGTGCGGCCCAACAACCGCCGGGCCGCCAACCGGTTGGCCCAGGAGCGGCCGTCATAGGTGTCGTAGGCCGCGCCCCGGAAGTACAGCTCCTCCAGAATCGGCGCTTTCTGGTCCGGCAGTTCGACTCGCATGACCACGGTGGGGTCGAGCTTGACCGCGCCGATGACCCCTAGATCCACCTTTTGGGAAAATCCCGACGTGCGGATCAGGTCCACACGGTCCTTCTGGAAGAACCCGGCCCCGATTCGCGGGATCAGGAAGAAGATGGCCATCGTCAGGCAGAAGGAGCCCACCGCGATCCCGTTCGTCGTCCAGAAGAACTGCGCCGTGACCAGGCGCGAGATCGGCGAGGGATCGTGCAATTCCTTCCCGGCCTGCACGGCCGCCCGCGTCTCTTCAGCCTCGTTTCTCAAATGATAGAGGATGAGCGTCCAGATCGCCGCGAACACGTAGGCGATGAACACGCCCGCGTACCAGAGGTCCACCGTCAGCGCCGCCGCAGCCAGGAGTTCCAGGAAGCTGATCGCGTAGAGCTGCAGAAAGTCCTTGCGCTGCCGGAGGTGAAAGAGCTTGATGCCCATCAGCAGGATCAGGAAATGCACGGACGCCGGCAGGATGTCCTGGGAGATCAGCAGAAGATCGGCCCCGAAGAAGACGAAGACGGCGATCAGGAACACATTCCAGGTGGCGCTTGAGAGGCTGGCGATCTGGCGGGCCAGCCGCTCCCCGGCCAGCTCCATCGCCTGGGCCAAGCTCACCACCAGGCTCGCCAGCCCGATCAGGACCAATCCCCCTGGAATCTCACCGGTGAGGACCAGGCCCAGAAACCCGACGGCGGCCAGCACGATCGAGCTCACCGGAAACGCGCGTTCAAGGATCATGGCAGCTCCCAAACGTGAAAGACCCGGCTCACGCTCCGTGCCAGTCGTTGAAGCGGCGGGTCGGGCCAGGGCAGGGCGAGGATAGTGATCTCGCCACGCATCGTCCGCTCCCCCAGCATCCCGAAGCCCTCCGGGACTTCCGACGCACTCCCCTCAGCCGGCGTCGGCGTGCAGAGCGCCAGGACCTGCAGCATGTGGTAGAGATGCTCCTCCCCCACGCCATGCAGAATCTCCTGCTCACCGACCAGCAGGCTCATCGCAAATCCTTGTTCCTGGAAATAGGCCGCCAGGGACGCCGTCAAGCTGACGGCCCGCTCGAAGTAGCGCTGGCCGTCTGCCGGGATCACCGTGGGCAACGCCAGGGTCACCTGTCGAAGATCCTCCGTCTCGGTCTCCCGCACCATCAACCGCGCCTGGCGGGCCGAGGTCTTCCAATGAATCATGCGCGAATCATCGCCCGGCAGGTATTCCCGGAGGTTGTAGAGGCCAACCCCCTGTCCCCGCCGGGAGACGGCCTGGTCATACCCCAGCACGGCGAGGTCATGGAGGAGGTCCTCCGGCAGCGGTCGCAGTTCAGGGTACACCACCAGGTCGGAGCTCAGAGGGACGTGCGCCGTCTTGATGAAGAGCCCGAAGGGAAAGCGCGTCTGGATTTTGATCCCCTCGATCCGGTGCCGCCCCCGGCGCGGGAACAGGATCGGATAGGACTGGGTCACCGAGGCGCCGGCCTGCAGGTGCAGGACATGGATGCCGCGATCCAGGGTCTTGCCTGCGACGACGTCCAGGACGCGGAGCGAGAAGCTGGGCAACCGCAGCTTGCGGTTGGTGAGGGACAGCGCGATCAGCGCCGGGCTGTTGGCGAAGACATGCTCAGGAATCCGCCGGCGAATGACGAGGTGACGCAGGCACTGCTCGGAGAGGATGCCGGACATGACGATGAGGCTGAGCATCATCGCCAGCAGCAGGTAGAGCAGGTTGTTCCCCGTGTTGAGCGCAGCGACCCCGACCGCCAGGGTCAACAGCAGGAATCGCACGCCCTCCGGCGTCAGGCGCAGGGACCGGTAGCGGTAGAACCAGCGGAAGAACTCGCGGATGCGTTCGAACCGCATGAGGGCTATAGCGGAACAGGGACCGACTCCACGATTTCCTGGATGACCCGCTCGGCCTCTTCCGAGCGATGCCCGCGCGAGCCCTGGCTCGTCTTCAGCAACACGCGGTGCGCGAGGACCAGCGGCGCTAACTCCTTGATGTCGTCGGGCAGGCAGTAGTCCCGCTGGCGGACTAGGGCGAGGGCCTTGGCCGTTTTATGGAGCGCCATGGCCCCGCGCGGGCTGACCCCCAGCGTCAATAGGGCACTGCGGCGGGTTGCCGCGATGATGGTCAGGAGGTACTCCATCAGGCTGTCGTCGAG
>JAXIOW010000001.1:0-3728 GCA_045403215.1 Nitrospirales bacterium
CATCCAAGGCAGAAAACACATCCAGCCTGACGGCCGTGAGCAGGATTTTGGTCTCCCAGTAGTACCCAATCTGGAAGATTTCTGCGAGCGAGAGTTCTCGTGACACACCACTCCCCTCAAGCAAATAGCTTTGAAACTCAGTATCTTACCTAGATCGGAAACTGAAAGGCAAGGCAGCAAAATCAATGTGACCGGTGGGAAAAACATAAAGGGCAGCGGATTGCTCCGCTGCCCTTGATTGCGGGTTACCCCGCCAATACGAAACGTCGGCTTACTTGATTTCAGCCTTGAGGTTGGCAGTCCCTCCCTCCGTCACATCCACATCGAACTCAACCCGCTTGCCCTTGGCTGCAAACGGATGCCAAGCCACAACCTTGTGTTTGCCGGCCGGCACATCCTTAATCTCGAACGAGCCATCGTCCTTCACCACGGCAAAGTGTGCACTCGTCACCGGGAGAAAGAAACTCTGCATGAACTCATGCTGGTCGCACTGCAACCGGTAGAAACCAACCTTCTCTGCACCGCCACGGAACACCACCGGCTTGTCGAGCTTGTCGCCCTTCTTGGCCAAACCGATGTTGAAACCGGTTGCAGAGCTCGTACCCTTCACCACAAAGCTGTGCGGATTGTGCAGCACACCTAACGTCGACTTAGGATCGTCTGGATCGGCGTCATGGTTCTCAACCTTGAAAGACTTGTTATTCACCACCACACCAGCGAATGGCAGGAATTCACAGAATTCCGCAACCACCTCAGTGCCCTGATACCCATCGACGAACGCCTGATCTTCGACGTCCATCACCGCAACAACCGCGTTTTTGAGGCCGCCATCCTTACCGACTTCGACGGTCTTCAAGAGCCGCTTCTCCCCATCTATCAACTCCTTATGAGGATTCTTGGGACAGAACTTGGGGTTGGGGAACTTCGAGAATAAAAATTCCTTCTGTTCGGCCTTGCCCGCATAGGTCACCTTGCCGGCAATCGTTCCGCCTGCAAACGAGGTGAGAGGCGCCGCGACAAACGCGACGGCTGCCACGCCCAATACCGCTGATAACACACTCTGTCTCATGTGACTGCCTCCTTGTTATGAACAAACAACCGCTGAGTTTATTTTATTCTCTCGTTCCTTTATCTCCTACACCAGCATTGAGGGGAAATGGGAACGTACTCCGTCCTGGTGACTCGATCACAATTGAGATCCACGTTGGCGAGGCTCGTCTCAGAACGAGTCTATATACAAAAGTCTACCCTACCCTGTCAATCTGAAACAAGAGGGTGAACAAGCCCGTTCGGCGCCTACTTCTCGGTGGCGCCAGCCTGCATGATTCATGATGGTTCGCGGCGAACGGTCAATGTCGGACGGGCTAGTCTAGCCTTTGTTCGTCCTGGTCAACCCCAACAACTTCATTGATTGCCAGGCAGCGGCACGAGCTTTGGTTGCGGGATTGAGAAGCTGTCCTGGATCGGCGTGGATGCCGAAATCCGACACACGTTTGCACTGCCGGATCACTTCATTGAGGGGGGTCGTGGCATCGACCTGATGGGGACCCGACCGTGAGAGATGCTTGATGAGCGTCTCGGCAATACGCGTCGCCTCTCCGCAATGATGGACGATGGCCTTTGCATCCCCCATACCGCCATGCGCCACCATTTCTTCAACATTCTTCATCAGACCGTCGCCCTGCTCTTGCAGACTAGCATTGGATGGCTCTGATGCGCGTGCAGTGCTCTCATCCGAGACAAAGGGAAGCCACAGGGTGGCTAGGGCTGCCAGCATGACTGTCGGTATACTCTGGCCCCTGATCATCTGAGACAACCTCACATCTCTTCTTTAATATCGACCCTTCGGTTCCACCCTAGAAGACGTCAGATCCCGATAGAGACGATGAAACTCTTCCGTCGTGAGATTTTGATTCTGGAGTCTGGCGAGAGCGGCTTGATCGATGGGAAACTCGACTGTGTCGTCATAGTTCGACGATGCGATCGTGACAAATCGTGGAGGAAAGAGTCGTTCCGGCAGCAGAATCCCCACACCGAGATTATATTTCAGCGCCAACCTGATCGCTTCTCGCCCCTTGTCAGCCGGAACTTCTCGGCCTAGACCGATATTTTGCGGAGGTTGCCCCTGTCTGATAAACTGAAAGTGGACGTTGGGCATCCCCGCTTGGGAAAACTCCTCCGTCAATGAGGCTACCTGGTTTTTGTACTGGCTCGCCAGTACGACTTCGACACGACTGACCGGGGGTGCCGATACGACTTCGGCAGCGACCATGTGAGCGCCCATCATACCGGCACACATAGCAATCATCACCGCATGAAGGTATCGAGAACGCACCATGGCTATTTCGCCTCAAAGCTGAATCCCAACGATGTGGTGCCGTTCACAACCACAGTCACGTCTTGCACTTTCTCTCCCAGGCTCGGATGCCAAGCTTTGATGCGATGCGTGCCCGCCGGGAGATTCTTGATCGTAAAGGTGCCCTCGAGCCCGGTAATCGCATAGTACGGATTCTCGACGGCAAATCCGTGTCCCTGCATGAAGGGATGCATGCCGCATTGCATGACGATGCCACGGCGGTTCCCGGTGAAACGGATGATATCGCTCGTCCCGGACTTGGTCAGCGCCGGCCGGTGGAACATGATGAACACGTGCTCGTAGCCCCGTTCATAGATCTGCAAATCATACGCGACCTGATCCAGATTTGTCACCGTCAACGGATGGTGCTCCCGCATGACCGACACGAACGGAACGAACTGACAGATGCTTGCCTCCAGTTTGGTTTCCGTAAACTTGAACGGCCCCCCTTCTTCAATGCCCTCTATCGTCACGATCACATCTTTCAGGCCTTGCTGAGTCCCAACGAACACTTCTCGAAGCAGCCGGTAACAGGGCTACCCATTCCTCCACCAAGACACCTTTCGATCCTCCCTCTCCCATTTCATCAGCGTACCATCCTCCAGAAGTGAGCGTCTTATCCTCCACCCTTTCGAAAATAACTCCGTCTGATTATACTGTGCGGCATTTGGGCTTCTCTCGAAAGGATCATCCATGCGTATCCATCGTTTCTTCTGTTCACATTCCTCACACCCATTGGCGATCGTGGTATGGGCCGGTTTGACGATGCTCGCTGATCCACTCAGCGCAGAACCAGCACCACTCAGCCAGGAAACGTTTCTGCGTGCGAAGCAAGCCACGGTCGGCATCCTGGAGGACACCCAAGATCAGCGCACGCCGGAGAAACCTGGGAAAATCGTCGTCCGAGGAACCGGCTTTCACCTGCAAGATGGCTACGTGATTACCGCAAGACACGCAGCGGAGAAACACGACCCCTCGACTGGCACCATCATCCAGAAGCACGTGCGCATGCTCACCGATGATCTCCACGAACTCCCTGCTGACCTCGTCGGAGACAGCGCGTTCATGGATGTCGTGATCTACCGTGTTGCCGAACAGCATCGATCCAAACTGCTGGCAGGGACGGTGTTCGCCGCCGGAGATGTCGCCCCTGGAATGGAGGTCTTCACCGTAGGCTATCCGCTCGGTTGGGGCCCCACCATGGCCTTCGGCCGGCTCGGAAATACGAACACCTTCCTCCAAACCGTCGAAACGCGCCTCATCCAGGCCGACCTCTCGGCCTGCAGCGGCAATTCAGGGGGCGGGCTCTTCAACAACGCTGGTGAGGTTGTCGGTGTCATGCATGCGATCATCCAGACTGAGAAAGAGGAGA
>JAXIOW010000145.1:0-1897 GCA_045403215.1 Nitrospirales bacterium
CTTGGCATCATTGTTATTCAGCAAACCTTGTCCAAAGGGTTGCCGGCCGGAGTACGTGCAAGTCTTGCGCCGTTGATTACTGATGGCCCAATTATCATTGCCGCACTCTGGCTTCTTACGCAGTTCAAAAGCATTGATCTCTTTGCTGCCGCACTTGGATTGCTTGGCGGTCTCTATTTAGTTTGGCTTGCCATAAAGATTCTGCGGGTAAAGGAAATTTCATTGACAGGGAAACTCACATCCCAAGACTCCCTCCTTACGGCCGTAAAAGTTAATCTACTCAGTCCGAGCCCATATGTATTTTGGTTTACGGTCGGTGGAAGTTACATCATGAGAGGTTCGTCGCTCGAAAGTACTATCTTTGTGGTTACCGCCATCGGAACGCTCATCGCCTCAAAAATGTTGGTTGCGCTCCTTGCGGCACGATTTTTCTCCTCGCTGGAGGGTCGTGGCTATTTGCTCGCCATGAGGTTGCTTGCAGGCACCTTACTTTGGTTTGGTCTCATGTCCATGATAAAGGCCGCCGAGCTCGGTTTTCACTATGCGGGGTATTTCTAACCTTTCGGTCAACCGGACGGCTCAAAGCTGCGCTTTGGGTGCCCGCCGCCGCTGCGCGGCTCCGGCCACCGGTTACCTCAAACGGTAGGCGACACAAAGGCTTCGGTTGATGTCCCAGACACTTCGATTCATCCAGAGGGCGGGGACGCGGAAGCATAAGGTGCCGTTCAAGCTGTGCTGACGACATCACCACTGTCGCGTTTCAAACGCGCGCTCCGCCGTCAAGGTACGCGCTCGTCAGTGATTGCTTGGCGGTGAGGAGCTGCTTGGGCGTTCCCTCGAACATCACCTTGCCACCCTTGCTGCCGCCAACGGGCCCCATGTCGATGATCCAATCGGCGGTGCGCACCACGTCCATGTTGTGCTCGATCACGATTACGGTGTTGCCGCCGTCCACCAGCTTGTTGATGATCTCGAGCAGGTGGGCTGTATCCGACGTATGCAGGCCGGTGGTGGGCTCATCCATCACGTAGATGCTGCCTTCCTTGTGCAGCTCGCTGGCCAGCTTGATGCGCTGGCATTCGCCGCCTGAGAGCGTGTTGAGCGGCTGTCCGAGCGTCAGGTAGTTGAGCCCCACGTCGCTCATGGCGTGCAGCTTGCGCTGAATGTCGGGTTGGTCGAAGTGCTCGAGGGCTTGTAACACCGTCATTTCCAGAACCTCGGCGATGGACTTGCCTTTTAACTTGTACGCCAGCACTTCATCCTTGAAGCGCTTGCCGCCGCAGATCTCGCACGGTGACTTCACGCTTTCAAAAAAGGACAGGTCGGTGTACAGCACGCCCAGGCCCCCGCAATTTTCACAGGCGCCTTTGGAGTTGAAGCTGAACAGGCCCGCGTCTACCTTGTTGGCTTTGGCAAAGGCCTTGCGGATGTCGTCCATGATGCCGGTGTAGGTGGCCGGGTTCGAACGCGAAGAAACGCCTACGGGCGACTGATCGATCAGAATCGCGTCGGGATATTGGCTCATGAAGGCTTCGTTGATCAGCGAGCTCTTGCCCGAGCCGGCCACGCCGGTCACCAGGGTCAGCACGCCCACGGGGATGTTCGCGCTCACGTTCTTGAGATTATTGACGCTCACCTTGCTCAGCGTGAGGTGCTGCTTGGCCTGGCGGAACTCTTTCTTGATCGGCATGGCCTGCTTCATGAACAGCCCGGTCAGCGTGTCTGCCTGTAGCAGACCGGCGTAGGTGCCCTCATAGACGATCTCGCCGCCCTGGCTGCCGGCGTGCGGGCCGACATCCACGATGTGGTCAGCCACTTTGATCACATCGGGGTCGTGCTCCACCACCAGCACGGTGTTGCCCTTGTCGCGCAGCTTCTGCAGCAGTTCATTGAGCCG
>JAXIOW010000188.1:0-30156 GCA_045403215.1 Nitrospirales bacterium
AGCCGTTCGCGGGGCTTGTCCTTGGACAGGCTCATGATCTTGTAGAACTGGGTGTCGTACTGATTCATGCCCACGTCGCACATCTTGCAGGCGAACCCGCAGCGCGTGTTCACGGCCAGGTAGATCGTGGAAGGATACGGAGCCACGGTCCGCCGGAAGGTCTGTGCCTGCTGGTACCGCTGGACCGCGCCGGCCAGTTTGCTCTGTAAACGGCCCTTGAGGCCCCGCATCTTCCTGGTTAGCAATGCCAGCATGGCTGTCTCCTTCCGCTCGCCTCTCTACTTGGTCGCGGTCACGTAGAGATCAACGCCCATGATTCGAGCGAGATTGTTGAGAAAGCGCTCGCGGGCAACGAGCACCTCGTCCTTGTACTTCAACGCATCAAAGTTCTGGCTTTCGATGCGCACCGTTCGATAGGCCTTGAACAGCCGCCGGACTTCCGCTCGCGAGACATAATCAATGTAGGGCGCCGCTTCGCCCTGCGCGTTCTTGTCGTAATACCTCCGCACCCAGTCCGAGAAGCGTGCGTGTCCATTTGATCGGCGCAGCAGCAGGTTGCGCAGATGGACGACCGGCAGGAAGATCATGCGACGGAAAGAGTGGCGGTTATACAGCATGATGATGGCCTGTCCCCCGTCCGCGAGGACCCGATAGACCTCGCCGACGGCCTTGCGCAGATCGCCCGTGTGATGGAGGCAGCCGATCGAATAGACATAATCGAAGGTGGCGTCCTTGTACGGGATGTCCAGGGCCGACCCGACCTGGACCCGGTCGCCGCCTTCAAGCCCCAAAAGCGAAAAGCGGTAGCGCATCATGGCGACGGGATTCACGGCGATGTCCAGTCCGTGGTATCGGCACCCCTGCAACGCAAGCACTTGCCCGAGCGTGCCGTAGCCCAACCCGATTTCCAGTACCCTTTTCCCTTTCAAGTCTTTGGGGGAGAAGTATTGCCCTAGATAAGAGTAGTAATTCATATACCATTCGTCGAAGCGGCGTAGATTCTCAAGCGACGGCTCCGTGATTCCGAGCGAGCGGGCCGCCGCCGTCCCGCACAGCTCGTTCCAGAATTCGGCGTTCTGTCTGTCAGAGACGGTTGACGACATCGGCTGCCAAATTTCCGTAAAGCCGGATTAACGTGCCGCCCTCATGATCCCAGTTATAACGATTGCGGGCTACACAAGTCGCGTTCTCCCGGCAGGCGCGGAGGCGGGCGGGATTGCCCACGAGGGCGTTCAATTGCTCCGCGATATGCCTGGGGACGGCAGGATCAAAGACGACACCCAGGTCATGGTCCCTCACGATCTTCTCCAAAACCGGCAGATTGCTCACGGCGATCGCCAGGCCGGCGAACATATACTCGAACAGTTTGTTGGGCGAGGCGTAATAATAACAGGGTGAATAGGACGTGTAGGGCACGACCCCCACGTCCGCCTCCGTGGCGGCGCTGACGAGGTCGGCCATCGGCACCGGGTCCACCATGAACACACGCCCCGGTACTCCGAGACCGTCCACACGTTGACGAAGGTCTGCCTCGTTTGAGCCGTATCCCCGGAGGACGATAACGCCTCTCGATAGATACCGGCCGCTCTCGATCAATTCCTCCAAGCCCCGACCCGGCTCGTAGCGACCCTGGTAGAGCACAATCGGTGTCTCCGGAGCTAGCCCCAGCTTGGCACGGATCGAGTAAGACGGGTCCACCGCGCGCGGGACGACCGGCTCGGGGCAGTTCATCACCACCGTCGGCGGCGGAATCTGGTACTGTCGCCGAAGTTCTTCCGCAATCATGTCGTTGACCGTGACGACAGCATCCATTTGGCGGATGTAACGATCTTCCACCCACCGGAAGATTCCATTGAGAAAAGGGCTCCAATCCGGATTCATCCCGATCCAGAGCTCATGCGAATCATAGAGCGACTTCCCCCCATGGAGGCGCGCCGCCCAGGTTGTCAAGAGCAGCGTGGGAAGGTCGTTCCCATGAAACACCTTCGCCCGCACGGACCGTACCGCCCACAGCATGGCCAGAGAGATCCACACGGTGTCGCGGGCGAATCCTATTTCCCAGACGAATTGCAGCACTCTCCTCCAACGCTCTTCGCGGAGCGGCGCCGTCGCCTGCCCCCTTCGAGCCAGCGGTATCAGCAAGGGACGGAAGACCCTGAGCGGAAAAAGTAGGATCCCCAGCCCCCACATTAGCGCCCACTTGAACCGACGCAGACGGCTCGCAGGTCCGGCTGCTTGTCCTGGCGCTTCCGGTCCCGGCGGGAGCCCGACCGCCAACTTAAACCCTTCGCTAAGGACCCGGACTACCAGCGAGCCGAGCCACAGAAGGCGGAGCACGAGAAACCGGAGCACGGACCTGGGATACCAGACCCGCACGACCTCATAGCCGTCCACCGTTTCCCGTCGCACGCGGCACCGGGCGCTTTGCATAGCAACCACCGTGACTCGGAATCCAGCCTTGACCGCCGACCGGGCTTCCCGCTGGACACGCGGGTCGTTGAGGAGGTCGTTCATCACGAACATCACGACACCTGTGGCACGCTCTGCCGGCTTCGTCATGACACCGCTCCTGATGAGTTTCCAGGCACCATTGTGTGCAGATGATTGACAACTCGCCACTGCACGTGGTGCCGGACCACTCCCAAATCCACCGCCACACCATCTGGACGGCGTACCACGAACATGCAGGGTTTGTGCCAGATCACCGCATGTTGCATGCTGGCGGAATCAGCCAAATCCAGCGTTGGGTAAATGCCGACCGCCACGGTGTACTCGCCCGGGCCGAACGCCATTTGATCAAACACGGCCTCGATGACGCCCACCCCCTCAGCCAATTCCAGTCGGGCATCATCCAATGAGGAAATCGCATTGCAAATGGTCACTCCATCAGTGCGGTAGACCGTGACCGAAACAACTGGTCGTTGTACGGCCACATGTGAACGGTATTGAACTTGGACGGTCATAGTCGCACCGATTGAGAACACTCGAGCCGGCCTGCCTCCCTCGGCCAAGAATTCAACTCCTTCAATGCATATCTGTTTCCCCGTCCTGAGCTTCTGAGTCAGACGCAGGTCGGCCCCGGTGACGGTCAGGCCGGCTTCGGCCTGGCGATCTCGCTCTTCGTAGATCGACTGGTTGTATGCCGCAAGCACCTCCAGCGGTGTGCCGTCGGCGACAATCGCGCCGCGCTCGATCCAGAGACAACGCGTGCAGACCCGCAGCACCGTCGCCTGATCGTGCGAGACCAGCACGGTGGTCCGGCCCGCCTCTTGGAGCCGGCGGAACCGCTGGAGGCATTTCCCGAAGAAATACATGTCCCCCACGGCGAGCACCTCGTCGATGACCTGGATGTCGGCCGGCACACTGGTCGCCACGGAGAACGCCAGCCGCATGTGCATGCCCGTCGAATAGGTCCTGACCGGTTGGTGGAGAAAGTCTCCCAATTCGGCAAAAGCCACGATCTCGTCGTAGAGCATCCGCATCGTCTGATGATCGAGCCCCAGGTACAGCCCGCTGGCAAAAATATTCTCGTGCCCCGTCAGGTCCGGATGGAATCCGGTTCCCAGCTCCAGCAGCGCGGAAGTCCGGCCGTTCAACGTCACCCCGCCGCGTGTGGGCGCGCTGACCCCCGAGAGCACTTTGAGCAGCGTGCTCTTCCCCGCGCCATTGCGGCCAATGACGCCCACGGTGCTCCCGCGGGCGATGTCGAAGGTGACATCCCGCAGCGCCCAAAACTCCTCGAAGTACCGAGCAGCGTTACCGATCCGGAGCCCCAAGAAATCCATCAGCCTGAAGGGACGGCTCCGGTACAACTTGTACATCTTGGAGAGGCCCCGGACTGAGATCGCCGTATTATCCATGCTGTCCTTCACACAAAGTCTGGCAGCTCGCGACGGAGACGCATGAAGTACCGGTAGCCGGTCAACAACGTCACACATGCCAGCCCGGCAAACGTGACCAGCCCCGCGACACTCGGCAACCGGTTGAACAGCAACGCTCCGCGATACCCTTCGATCAGATAGGACAAGGGATTCAGCTTGACCACCAGCTCAAGCCCCCCGGGAACCATCTCCTGCGTGTACGCGATGGGGGAGAGAAACATCAGCAGGACCATCAGAAGCCCGATCACCTGGGACGTGTCGCGATAGACGATATTGACGCACGACAGGAACCAGACGACGCCGATCGTGAACAGCGCTTGGAGAACCACGAGCAACGGAAGGAGTAACAGGGTGAGGCCCAAGGCTCCTCGGAAACCGAGCACGAGCAGCAACACCAAGATCCCGCACACCTGTACCAGCAGCCCCGCACAGACTGCCGTGACCGGGAGCAACTCCATCGGAAATACTTGGCTCTTCATGAGAGTGCGCTGAGCGAGCACCGATCCGGTGCCGCGCATCACGCCTTCCGAGAATCCGAGCCACGGCAGGAGACCACAGGCCATCAGCAGGGCGTAGTCCAAGCTCGACAGGGCAAGGTCCGGTCGCACGCCCAGAATCTTCCCGAATAAAAGCAAATACGCGCCCAGGACCAACAGCGGCGCCAACAGCATCCACAGCAAGCCGAGCCGCGAGCCTGCGTATCGGACCTTGAAGTCCAGCACGATGAGTCTCCAGACCAAGTGCCGATGTCGGAAGAGCATGCGAAAGCAGCTCATGACCGCTTCTCCCGGCAATAGTCGGCGACGATTCCCAGGATCGCTTCCGAGGCATGACCGTCGCCGTAGGGCTGTCCCCGTTCGGGGCAAACCGCTTCGAGCGCCAGGCGAGCCGCCGCCTCAACGGCGTCGGGGGCCGTCCCGGCCACTCGGTTCCACCCCGCCTCCACCGTTTCCACCCACTCGGTCTCGTTCCGCAGGGTGACGCAGGGGATCCCTAACAAGAATGCTTCCTTCTGGACCCCGCCGGAGTCGGTCAAGATCAGCCGGGCGTGCCGCTCGAGGATGAGCATCTCATGGTAGGAGACAGGCGCAATCAGGCGGACCGACCCGGAGACGTGACCGACCCCCGCCGCGTCCAGCACCGCCCGCGTGCGCGGATGCAGCGGCACCACGATAGGCAGGCCGAGTCGCCCGAGCGACGACAGGATGCCCGTGACGGTCTCGGGACGATCGGTCGACTCCGCGCGATGGATCGTCGCCAGGCCATACTGTCCCTGCTGCAGGCCCAGTTCAGCCAGCACGCCGGCGCGACGGTCGGCCCGTGCCAGGTTATACAGAAGCGAATCGTACATCACGTCCCCCACCCGGTGGACTCCGGTCACGATGCCCTCGCAACTCAGGTTCTTCACCGCGCGATCGGTCGGGCAGAACAGCAGCGCGGAGAGGTGGTCCGTGACTACACGATTGATCTCTTCCGGCATCGCGCGGTTATAGCTGCGCAGCCCGGCCTCGACATGGGCCACGGGGATCCGCACCTTGCCGGCCGCCAGGCTCCCGGCCAGCGTGGAATTCGTGTCTCCGTACACCAAGACGAGGTCCGGCCGCTCACGTTCCATCACCGGTTCGAGCCGCTCCAGCATCCGGGCGGTTTGCTGTCCGTGGGAGCCGGACCCCACGCCCAAATGATGCGCCGGCTCGGGCATGTTCAGCTCCTGGAAGAAGACCGCGGACATGTTGTCGTCGTAGTGCTGGCCGGTGTGGACCATCACCTCCTGGATCCATCGGTCGCGGTGGTGGCTTTCGTTGAAGGCCGGGATCGCCCGCGAGACCACCGCGGCCTTGATGAACTGGGGACGCGCCCCGACGACCGTCAGGACCTTCATGCGCCCTCCGCCTCGACCAGCGCGGCGCGAGAGCGCCGGTATCCGGCCCCGCAGACCTGGCAAGACACGCGCGTGCGCCCGCTCTTGACCGGGAGTTTCAATTTGATGCCGCACCGGCACATCCACCCCAGCTGCCGGCCGGGGTTGCCGGTGACCAGCGCAAAATCCGGAACATCCCGGGTCACGACGGCCCCCGCTCCCGCAAAGGCAAAACGCCCGATGGTGAGCCCGCAGAGAATCGTGGCGTTGGCTCCAAGGGTGGCGCCCTGCCGGACCAGCGTCCGGCGATACTCGTGTTTCCGGGAGATATGACTGCGGGGATTGATTACGTTCGTGAACACGACCGACGGCCCGCAGAACACGCCGTCTTCCAGCGTCACGCCGTCGTAGATCGAGACGTTGTTCTGGATTTTGACGCCGGCGCCCACCACAGCGCCGGAGGCGATATAGACGTTCTGGCCGATGGAGCACCGCGGGCCTACCGCCGCCCCCTTCGCGATATGCGAGAAATGCCACACGCGCGTTCCCTCTCCGATCGCGGCCGGATCGTCCACGCAGGCCGTCTCGTGAGCCCAGAAAGATCCGTCCATAGTCATCCCTTTACCGTCACCGGCGCGCCGTCCAGTTCCAGCGACTTCTGCGCGGCCGCCAGGATCCGGATGACCCGGAGCCCGTGCGCGCCGTCGCTGAGCGGGGTCGCCCCGGTCCGCACGCAGTCCAGGAAATGCTGGCACTCGAGGCGCAGCGGCTCCGCCGTGCCGACGTGGGGGATCAGGATGTCCCCGAAGCGCACGTGCAGGTAGTCTTCGTACGACACGGCCTGGGGCCGGATATCCACGCCCTTGTCGTAGATCCGGATTTTGTCGTTGGGCTCCATATCGTCGAAGACCACCATCCTCCGGCTGCCGACCAGGGTCGTCCGCCGAGTCTTGTGGGGGTCCAGCCAGCTCAGGTGGATGTGCGCCATCTTCCGTTGCGGAAAGTGCAGCGTGACAAAGACCACATCCACGATCCCCGGCTGCAGATACGCCTCGCCCTTCGCCGTGACCACCTCCGGTTCGGCGTCAAACAGATGGACCGCCACCGCCACGTCATGCGGCCCGAAGCTCCAGAGCGCGTTCTCATCGTGACGCACCCGGCCGAGGTTCAGGCGCTGGCTGTAGAGGTAGAACGGCTCGCCGACGTCCCCGGACGTCACCAGGTGTTTCATCTTGACGACCGCCGGGTGATACAGGAGGAGGTGGCCCACCATGAGACACCGACCGCACTGTTGGGCGACACGGACCAACGCCTCGGCCTCGCCGGGCGCGAGCGTCATGGGCTTCTCGACCAGGACGTGCTTGCCGGCTTCGAGGGCGCGTCTCGCCTGGTCGTAGTGTTGCGCGGCAAAGGAGGCGATGACCACCCACTCCACAGCAGAGTCCTGCACCACGTCCTCGTAGCGGGTCGTCACGCGGACGCCGGGATAGGAGGCCCGGACGGAAGCCAGCCGGGGCTCTTCCAGGTCGCAGACCGTGACCAACCGCGCGCCCTTGAGCTGGGCGAACATCCGCACGTGGTTCTTGCCCCATTCTCCCGCGCCCACGACCGCGACGCGGAGCGGTTCCGTCCCTGTTGTCGTCATCGGAGTGCCCTCACTTGAAATCCCTGCGCTGGAAGATCATGCAGGCCAGGATCAGCAGGATCGTCGTATAGGTCACGCCATACGCTACCGCGGAGATGAGGTAGAACGGCTCGATGGGCAGCCCATGCACCGCCTGCCCCTTGACGTTGAAGTACTCGAGGTTCGGAAGCAAATAGTAGAGCCCGTCCAGGACCACCGTGGTCAGGCTTGCACCCAGTTTGGCGCCCAGTGTCCGCAAATCATCGGTGAGATGGCCGATGACATAGATCGCCAGCGTGAAGGTCGCGCTCAGCGTCGGCGTGGTGAATGTGGAGAACATCACCGCCACCGCCGTGATGACGAGGAGCTCCATGATGATCAGACCGATCGCCTTCAGCAACGCAGGGTCCAGCCCCGCCTTGCTGACGAGAACGGTCAGAAAGAACCCTGCCGCCATGATACCGACGTTCACCAGGAGCGTGAGCGCCAGGCCCGAGTACTTCCCGAGCAGAAACAGGTGACGGGGGACCGGCTTTGCGATGATCGTAAAGATCGTCCGTTTCTCGATCTCCTTGCTGACCAAACCGATCCCGACGAAGATCGCAATGATGATGCCGAAGACATTGATGCTCGCCAGCCCGATGTCTTGAATGATCTTGCCCTGCTCGCCCATGGTGAGCGTGCTGAGAAGGATCGAGCTGCCGATCAGGAGCAGGCCGAAGAACACGAGGTTGTAGAGAATCTTGTCGCGCAACGTCTCGCGAAACGTATTCAGGGCGATCACGGTGATCCGGTTCATGCGCGCCCCACCCCCACTTCTTTCAGGAAGAGGTCTTCCAGCGAGCGCTTGTGCGGAACGAGGGAGACCAGCCGACCGGCGTGCCGGCGGATCAGGTCAAGGACCTGGTCCACCGTGTGTTCATCGTCCAGTTTGATCAACACGTGATCGCCCCGCCGGAGGACTGTCCCACCCAACTGCTCGGCCTCCCGGATGCCGGCCTCCGCCAGTCGTTCCACGAGGATCTCGACCGACGTCACGGCAGCGGTCCCCACTAACTCATGGACGGCCCCCACGGCCCGGAGTTGCCCCTTCACCAGAATCCCGACCCGATCGCAGATCATCTCCACATCCGGCAGGATGTGCGTGCTGAAAAAAATCGTCTTCCCATGGTCCTTGAGGCGGAGGATGATGTCCCGGACGTCCCGCCGTCCCAGCGGATCCAGTCCCGACATCGGCTCGTCCAAGATGACGACGTGCGGGTCGTTGATCAGGGCCTGGGCCAGGCCGATCCGTTGCAGCATGCCTTTCGAGAACTTTCCCAGCGGGAGATTACGGGCATCGGCCAAGCTGACCATCGCCAGCAGGCCGTCGACCTTCTTCGCCAGCACCTGGCGACTCAGCCCGAAAAGCTGGCCATAAAAGGTCAAGAACTCTGCGGCCGTCAGATACTCGTAGAAATACGGGGCTTCCGGGAGGAAGCCCACGTGCTGCTTCACGGCCACATCCTGGATCGGTCGATCGAGGATCCAGGCCCGCCCGGCTGTGGGAAAGAGGAGGCCCAGCAGCAGTTTGATGGTGGTGGTCTTGCCGGCCCCGTTGTGGCCGAGAAAGCCGAAGATCTCCCCCTGCTCCACTTCCAGGTCCAGGTGATCCAGCGCCACGACGCGCTGGCGCCCGAGGCCGAGACGAAACTCCTTGGTCAGTCCCTCGATACGAAGCGGCTTCATCGCGGTCTCCTCTTTTCATACACTTTTAACCGTTCCTTCCTCTCACTGCTGCGCACGGCCTGCGTCTGCGGATCGTAGAGGTACTGGCCCCCGAACGGCTCGCGGGGCAACGCGCGCAGCAGCCCGGGCCCCACCAAATCCTCTAAACGCTCGGGCGTCCGTTTGTACCGCTCCCGGAATCGGCTGATGGCCTCTTCGAGCAGTTGGAGGTCCCGCTCCACCACCACCTCCTTCAGCCGTTGCTCCAGAACACTCCTGACCTTCTCGTCCGAGGTCTGCTCGAACATCCGGGCCAGAAAATCGATGGCGACTTGCGGTTCCCTGGCCGAGACATAGAGCCGCGCAGCGAGCTGCGTGAGATACTCGGGCGCTCCCGGAAGGTGGGAAGCCCTGGCGATATAGTCGGCCGCTTTGGCGTCATCGTGCAACTCGAAGTAATAGTTGAACCCCAGTAAGTAGGGAAACGTCCAGACTTCGGGATTGTACTGGATCCCCTTCTCCAGTATCCGGTTGCTCTCCTCAACCAGGACCACCAGCGTCACCAGCGCGATGCCGCCGGCCTCATAGACACGCACAAACTTGGGGTCCAACGTGGTGATGACATCCAAGGCCCGGTAGATCCAGTGGCCGGCTTCCTCCGTGACCTTGCGCTCTCCCATCGCCTGAATGGCCTGGATCCACAGGAGATCGGCCACTACCTGCTCGTACCCCAGGACCACAACCCGGAGATACTCCCCTTGGGGCAGGTACATGAACCGCTGCAGCTTGGGCGTGACCGCCCGCTGCTCATCAATGCGGACCTGCAGGCGGTGCAGTCCCACGACGAGGAGCAAGCCTGTCGCCACGAGCGCTGAGATCCGTGCAGCCAGGCTCATAGCGCTACCATGGACAACGCACGCTTCAGCCGTTCGGTGTCCACTTCCAGGAACTGGCGTTCCAGAGCGGTCAGATTCCATCCTCGGTAGCGTTCTTTGACTTTGACAATCTGCTCATACTCAGCCGCAGCGACCTCCCTCTGCCCGATCTGCTGGGAGAGCTCGGCCACCTGGGCGCGGGCCGGCAGGAAGTTGGGCTCGTAACTGATCGCCCGCCTGAACAGGGCCAGTGCTTCTTCCTTGTGCCCCTGCGCCCGTCGAAGTTTTCCCAGCTCTTGGTAGTTGAACGGCGAGTAAGGATCCAACCGCATCGCCTGTTCATAATAGGCGGCCGCTTGGCGCCACAAGTCCTCTCGCTGCAGTCCCGGCCTGACTCGGTCGGCCAGCAGCATGTGGAGCATCCCCAAGCGGTGCGCAAAGCGCCCGTCCAACGAGTTCAGTCGCAAGCACATCGTGAGCTCATCGACCGCCCGGAGCAACCACCGGAGATCGCCGGATTGATGGAACAACCGCACTTCCGACAGCGCCAGCGCGTCACGATAGGCGGTCGTTCCCGGGTCAATGAGCGTGGCGCGCTGAAACCAGTCGAAAGCCCGGTCCTCTCGGCCGACCCCCGCCTCGCCCCCTCCCTTTTCGAACGCGTACCACGCGGCCGCCGGCTGGACGATGAGGAGCGCGCCCAGCACGGCAACGGCTCCGATCGAGACCGCCCTGGCGGGATGATACGGGAACGGCACAGTCCAGACAGAGGGGCCCTCAGGTTGTCTCACGCGTTTCACCACCAGGATCATCCCGGCGAACAGTATAGCAAGCAAAACCAGTGCCGGCTCATGAAATACCGCATCAACACCGCCATGCACAAGAATGCCCAGAATCCCCCCCGACAAACCAACAACCAGTCCTCGCTCCCAGGGTTCTAACGGGAGACGCAGGGTCTCACGAATCTCCCCGCCCAACAGCGCTACGCCCGCCAGAAAGAGCACCAGCCCCAACACCCCCAGCTCCACGGTCATCTGTAGATACTCATTATGCGCCGATTCGGCCCGCTTGCCATAGCGGGCGATCGCACCCTCGACGGGAAACCGGTATTGGAATGACGTGTACTTGTAGAGACCCAAACCGACTCCCCATGGATGATCGATGATCCGCTCCAGCGAATTCTTCCAAATCGCGAGCCGAGTATAGGCGTACGGGTCCTGGGCCCCGACCGTGAGCACTCGCTGCTGCAACGGATTCTGAACGAGCGCCCCTGCGATGAGGCCCAGCATGATCACGGCCAGAAACGGCTTGCCGAAACGAGAGAGGCCGACACACGCGACGGCTACCACGAAGGCCAGCAACGCGCCTCTCGATTGAGCCAGGACGAACGCGACCGCGACCGCGCCGGCGGTCAGCCACAGCAACGGCGTCTCCCAGCGAAGGCCTTCGGTCGGGCGGCGATAACACAGCAACCCGAACGCCACCGCAAAGACCGCCATCTCATAGCTCGCGAAGAAATTGGCGTTGAAAAAGGTGCCGGTCGGCCTGGCCTGGCCGCCCCACAGGAATTGGTAGAGACCAAGCGCGGCCTCGAACACCCCCATGCCCAGCAGGATCGTCACGAGGCCACGCACCTCCCGGACGGACTGCACGAGATGCACCACCACGAACAGACAGACGGCGTAACTGCAGAGGCTGAGGAGCCATTGGAGGCCGGGGGCGACGTAGGAGGAGCGGACAACGGAAACGACCGCCCATCCCATAAACACCACCATGGCGGAGAAGACGCGGGTCTGTTGGACGGCGATCCAGCCCGTTCTCATCGAGCGCAAGAGCCAGACGATGAAGGCACCGAGCAGGATGAGTCGAATGAGCAGAACCGGCAGGTGCGTCGTCCCGCCCTCGATCAGCGGGGCAAAGACCGTCAGGCCACCCAAGGTGATCAGCGGTCGATAGGCTCGAAAGGCTTCCTGGGCTGGCATGGGGGCCTATCACGACATCCATCAGCCCTTGAGGTTGGCACAACACGGGGGCGAGGGGTCATTCCGGACCCCTCGCCCGCCCTTCTCAACCCGCTAGGATTACTTTGCGACGTCGTTATTGGTGTTGGTCAAGTTTCTGAGGTCGTTGATTGACCACTCGTCGCAGGAGCTGTCGCTGTCAATATTCCCGACGGCGCCCGACGTGAAGCCAGTCACGTTAGCGGCGGAACCAGCCGGAAGTGGGGCAACCGCAGGTGCCACAGTACTGCACGGAGATGAGATCCCATTCTGGGTTGCCGGCACGGTAATTGAGTTGCTAGCACCCGTCCCACCATAGTAGATCGCGTACCTGACCTTGCCGGCCGGCTTGTAGCCGAGCGTGTCGGCAGTCGGCACGCTGAAGGTGTTGTTCTCGGCAAAGTACGACGTGGCGGTGGTGAAGACGCCGCCCAGATTCACCTTGGCCTCGGACTGGCGCGCCTTGGCTTGATAGGTCATGAAGTTCGGGATGGCGATCGCCGCCAAGATCCCGATGATCGCGACCACGATCATCAACTCGATCAGGGTAAAGCCCCGATTCCCTTTAATGTGTCTAAACATCGCCCGTTCCTCCTTATTTTCTCAGAGAGTTTCACTACTTACGACCGCGCCTGCGCACTGCTCGGTCGCGCTTACTCTAAGAGAACAGCAATCCTGATGCCATGACCACGCATTCAAATTGGGATGAAAATCAACACGTTGATCACAGCTTTCCTGTCGGTGCCCGTTGCAGTTGGCAAATTTTGCCAATCGGCCTCCCTTAAATGTCACTGACTTTAAAAGGCCACATCATTACTCGTATTCGACAGAACCCTAAGATCGTTGATGACCCAATCGTCACAGGTTGTATCGGCATCAATGTTGCCCCTGGCCCCCGCAGTGAACGTTGATGCTGTCGTACCCACGCCAGCCGGAGAGCTATTCACATTGCACGGACCCGTCGCGGTGCTGCCACCGGGGATCGCTATGGGTGTGCCGCTCACGTCAAACCAGTATGAGTACCGTGCAGCCCCGGTGATTCCGTAACCGAGTTGGCTGAGATCCGTGATTAAATAGCTCCCGTTCTGAAGCTGCATCACGGTGGACGCATGCGTAAAGAGGCCACCGAGACCGACCTTGGCCTCCGCTTGCTTGGCCTTGGCCTGGTACAGCATGAAATTCGGGATCGCAACGGCCGCCAGGACCCCGATGATCGCCACCACGATCATCAACTCGATTAAGGTAAAGCCTGTAGGATCCTCGCGCAGGCGTCCGGTCATCAATTCTTTCCCTTTGCCGCACCACAAATTGTCACAGACAGGAAGCGTTAGAGGGCTTTGTTGGAGAGACGCTGCTGCGATTTCCGGATCCGCTCTTCCGTGGCCGGATCCCCGAACCCCTTCGCCTTGAACCGTTCCGCAAGCTTGTCATTCGTCGGATCGAGTTCCAGGGAGCGGAGCCAGGCCTCGCGAGCTTCGCCCCGGAGGTTCTGGGTGAGGTAGATCTCGCCGAGGTGCTCGAGAAAGACGGGATCGTCGGGCACCACAGCCACAGCCCGTTTCATTTCTTCCAGGGCCTCCTGGAAGCGGCCCATCTTGTAATAGGCCCAGGCGAGACTGTCGAGATAGTAGCCATTCCGGGGCTTGACCGCGAGCGCCCGTTGGATCAACGCAACCGCTTCTTCCAATCGCATGTCGCGCTCGGCATAGGTATAGCCCAGATAGTTGAGCGCATCGGCGTGCTTGGGGTCCAGCCGGATGGCCTCCTCCATCTCATGGAGCAGTTCGTCGAACCGGCCCATCTTGTCGTACGCGGTCCCCAGGTTGAAATGGAGATCGGCGCTTTCGGGATTGCGCTGCAGCCCATCGCGAAAGACCGCCACCGCTGCTTCTGGGCGAGACGCCTGGAGCAGGGTCAGTCCCAGCAATAGATACGCCTCCGTCATCTTGGGGTTGAGGGCGATGACCTGCTGGAAATGTGCGAGAGCCTCGTCATTCCGTTTCAGGCGAAACAGCAGGTAGCCGAGATGGAGATGCGCGTCGGAATACCGCGCGTCGGCCTGGATGATCGTCCGGTATTCCGCGATGGCTTTGTCGAAATCCTTCATCTCTTCGTACAAGTAGGCGAGATGATCGCGGACTCGTAGCTCCTGCGGTCGCATGACGAGGACGAGCTTGATCTGCTCGACCGCCTGGGCATAGTCCTTCAGCTCCCCGTAGATCAGCCCGATCCTTAGCTGGGCTTCCACGTCGTCGGGAGATTCCTGGATGGCTTCGCGCAAGAGGGCGAGCGCGGGCTCGTAGGCCTTCTGCGTCAACAGCAAGCGGACCAGCCGCTGACGCGCTTCCCGGTTCCCCTTGTTGACCTCCTGCAACACCTTGCGGAGGACTGCGCTGGCCTGAGCCGTGTCGCCCTTGGCTTCCAGCGTCGCGGCCATCCCCAGGTAGGCCGGCTCGAAGCTGGGATTGATGGCAAGCGCGTCGCGATAGGCCTGCACGGCACGGTCCCAGGCCTTCTGCTCAACCAGAATGTGACCCAGGTAGAGGTAGCCGGTCGGCACCGCGGGCTGCGAAACGGCAATCCCGCGGCGGATGGTCTGCTCCGCCTCGTCGTACCGCTTCAGGCCAGACAGCAACATCCCCCTGGAAAAATAGGCCTGAGCTTCCTGGGGCCAGAGCGCCACGATCCGCTCGTAGAGCTCGATGGCTTGCTCCGATCGGCCCGCGGCCACGGCTACGCTCGCCAGCATGTGCAGGGCCTGGAGATTCGTCGCGTTTCGAGCCAACGCCGCTTCGGCGTGGGTTTGAGCTTTGTCATGCGCGCCCCGGGCATGATAGAGCGTCGCCAGCCGAAGGTGGAGCGCCACCGAGTTGGGATCGCGAGCGAGCGCCTTGAGGTACTCCGCCTCGGCCTCTCCCGCAGCATTGTTCAGCTCGTGCTGGTAGCCGAGCATGAAATGGTAGAACGCGACCGAGTCCGGAGCTTGTTCTGACCCGGGCGGCTTCGCAGGCAGGGCCGGCCGTTCTGTGGCGAGTGCGTCAACCGACAGGAGCGCGAGGCAGGCCAGCACACCGATCGCCCATGCGTTCTTCCTCGTGCTCAGTGCGCCAAACATCGTCTCGTCGCGCTCACCGTCGTCCAGGGGGGAGAATCCTTAGCGTCTAGTTTCTATGTAGGATTATAGGGGCGTCTCAACGGAGAGTCAAATCGGCTCCTGGATAATAGTTGGCGAACGTGGCGTACTCAGGGAGGAATGTGAGGTTCACCACCCCCGTCGGTCCATTCCGGTGCTTGGCGATGATGATCTCCGCCACCCGTTCCCGATCTATCTTCTCCTCGGTTCTCTCCTCTTTCCAATCCTCCGTTTTACCTTTCTCCGCGGCGTGCAGGTCTCGACGGTAGATCATCAGGACCAAATCGGCATCCTGCTCGATGGCGCCCGATTCCCGAAGATCGGCGAGGACCGGTCTCCTGTCCGGCCGACTCTCCACCGCCCGACTGAGCTGAGAAAGGGCGACAATCGGTATATGCAATTCCTTGGCGAGTGATTTCAGTGACCGGGAGATGTCGGAAATCTCCTGCTGGCGATTCTCCGTGTCGCCGCCGCCGGACATCAGCTGAAGATAATCGACCACCACCAGATCGAGGCCGGTTTCCGCCTTCTGGCGACGGATCTTGGCGCGCATTTCCAGGGCGGTAATGCCCGGAGTATCGTCAATGTAGATTCTGCTTTCACTCAACTTGCCGGCTGATCGGGTCAGGCTTGTCCAGTCTTCTCGTTGTAGTTGGCCTGTTCGGATACGGTGCATGTCCAGTTTTCCATCGGAGCTCAGCAGGCGCATGCACAACTGCTCCTTGGACATCTCCAGGCTGAAGATAGCCACCTTATACTGCCGGGGATGCAGCGCTGCGTGCAAAGCCATCCCCAGAGCCAAGCTAGTTTTGCCCGTGCTCGGCCGCCCGGACACGATGATCAGATCGGCGGACTGGAGGCCGGCGGTCTTTTCATCCAGATCCGAAAACCCCGTCGGAATGCCGGTGATCTTTTCTTTCTGTTCATACAGCTTGTTGATGTGTTCCACCGTATCGGTCACGACAGTCGGCATCGGGCTGAAGGAACGTTTCATCCGGCGTTCCGCAATCCCGAAAATGTTCTTCTCGGCGTAGTCCAGTAATTCATCGACCCGCTTGGTTCCCTCATACCCGCGTGTGACGATCTCCGTGGCGACATTGATGAGAATGCGGTTGATCCCGGTTTCGTGGATGAGCTTGGCGTGGTAGGTCACGCTGGCCGCCGTCGCGACCGCTTGGGCGAGATCGGTCAGGTACGCGCTGCCCCCGGTTGCTTCCAAAGCTCCGACGTGCTGGAGGTGGTCGGAGAGGGTCACGAGGTCGATCACCTGAGTTTGTTCCCCCAGGGCGATCATGGCCTCGAAGATCCGTCGGTGCTTGGGGAGATAAAACTCGTCAGGGCTGATGACTTCGAGGGCCTTGTAGAGCGCCTGGTTGTCCAGGAGAATGGCCCCGAGGACGGCTTTCTCAGCTTCGAGATTCTGCGGGGGCAGTCTGAACGCCGTGGGGTCCGAGGGGTCCGGCAAGCCGCGGGGCTTCATCGGCGACCTCCGCGCGTCGCTCGCCGGGCACGAACCGCCGCGTCGCGGCCGCGCACGCCCGCGGCGCGCGCCCGGCCGCCCTGCGCGGCGCAAAGCTGCAGGAGCCGGTCGAGGTCAAACGCAAACCCCGTGGAGGGGACCTCGCGCCCGAAACGGCCGATCAGGTGATCGTACCGCCCCCCGCCTCCAATCTCGGCGCCCACCCCGTCCACATAGATGTCGAAGACCAGGCCGGTGTAATACTCCATCCGGCGGATCTCCCCCATGTCCAACAGGAGCGCGCCGCCCAGGCCGGCCGCCGTTATCCGCTCCCACACTTCGCGCAACCGGGCGAGTGGTCGGCGGCAATCCTCGGTCGGAGGCACCAGGCGCGCCGCTTCCTCCAGAATCTCGGCGCCCCCGTAGAGTTCGGGCACCGCCAGGAGGGCTTTGGCAGCACGGCCACGCACGCCAGCCTGGTGCAACAGCGCCTCCATCTTGGGCACGTCCTTCCGCGCCGCCGCTTCGCGCAGGCTGCGCTGGACAGATTCCGCAACGCCGGTCCGGCGAAGCAGCGCGTTGAAGAAGGCGCCCTGCCCGATCGCGATCGTGAAGGCCGTGATCCCGAGGCGACGGAGGCACTCCGCCGCCACCATGATCGGCTCGACGTCGGCCGCGGTGCCCTTGGGCCCGATCAGCTCGAGACCGATCTGGAAGATCTCGCGGTCACGGCCCGCGTGCTCCGGCTCGTAGCGGAAGACATTGACGCTGTAACAGAGCCGCAGGGGAAACGGCTGGTTCACCATCCCCATCGCCACCATCCGGGCGATCTGGGCGGTGACGTCCGGGCGCAGGACCAGGATGCGGCCCGTGGCCCGGTCCACCACCTTGTAGGACTTCTCGATCAGTTCGGCGTCGAGGCCGGGTGCCAGGATGTCCAGGTACTCAAAGGTAGGGGGGATGACTTCCAGGTACCCGTGCTCACGGAACACCGAGAAGACGATGTCCTCGACGGCGCGCTTTTTGCCCGCCTCGACGGGCAGAAAGGTGGCGACGCCTTGAGGGATCGGAGAGCGGGCGGGTCGAGTCATCGTACAACGGACCAACAGACTTGAGGTCTTGCCGAGTGCCGCGCGGACGGCTAGAGACGAACGAGCTTGACCGAGATGATGTTCTTCGCGACCGTGACGGCCCGCAAGACTTCCGCGGGCAGCGGCGCGTCCACGCCCACGATGAGTAACGCTTGGCCCCCCTTCTCTTCCCGCGAACACTGCATGCGGGCGATGTTGATCTGGTGCTCGCCGAGGATCTGCCCCACCTGGCCGATGACGCCGGGGCGGTCGTGGTTCAGGATGAAGAGCATATGCCCCTCCGGCACGATCTCGACCCGGAAGGAATCCAGTAGGACAATCCGGGGATCCCGCCGGCCGTACAGAGCCCCGGCGATCCGGCTGGTCTTCTTCTCAGCCTCCACCTGGAGCGTGACTAGGCTGGCGAAGTCGCCCGCATCGCTGCTCTTCACCTCCTTGACCTCGATCCCGCGCTCCCGCGCCACGACCGGGGCGTTCACGTAGTTGATCGTCTCCTCCAGGATCGGCGTCAGGAGGCCCTTCAGCACGGCGATGGTCAGCGGCGCCACGTTGACCCCGGCGACCTCGCCCTTGTACTCGACCGTCACCCGCTCGATCCCGCCCTCGTACAGCTGGGAGTGCAGGAGCCCCAGCTTCTCGGCCAGCGTGATGTAGGGCTGGAGCCGCGGCAGCATCTCGGCCGGCACCGATGGGACGTTGACCGCGCCCCGCGCGATGCCGCGCGTCAAGTAGTCCACGATCTGCTCGGCGATCCCCACCGCCACGTTCTCCTGCGCCTCGGTCGTGGCCGCCCCGATGTGGGGTGTGCAGATGAAGTTGTCCAACGCCAGCAGCGGGTGGCTGGGCTTGACCGGCTCCTCTTCAAACACGTCGAAGGCGGCGCCCGCGACCTTGCCGCTTTTCAGCGCATCGTAGAGGTCCTTCTCATTCATGATCCCCCCGCGGGCGCAGTTGATGATGCGCACGCCGTCCTTCATCGCCGCGCTCGTCGCGGCGTGGATGATGTTCTGGGTCTCGTTGGTCAGTGGGGTATGCACCGAGATGATGTCGGCGCGGCGGAAGAGCTCGTGCAGGCCCATCATCTCGACCCCCATCTTGCGGGCACGCTCCTCCGCGAGGTACGGATCATAGGCAATCACGTTCATCATCATGCCCTGGGCGAGCTTCGCGAGGTGGCTCCCGATCTGGCCCATCCCGACGATGCCGATGGTCTTGTTGTAGAGCTCCACGCCCATGAACCGGTCCTTCTCCCACTTGCCGACCTTCATCGAGGCGGTGGCCTGCGGGATCTTGCGGGCCAGCGCGAAGATCATCGCCATGGTGTGCTCGGCCGTGGTGACGCTGTTGCCGCCCGGCGTGTTCATCACCACGATGCCGCGCTTGGTCGCCGCCGCGGTGTCCACGTTGTCCAGACCGGACCCTGCCCGTCCGATCACCCGCAGCTTGCCGGCGGCAGCGATCACCTCGGCCGTCACCTTGGTTGCGCTGCGGACGATCAAGCCGTCGTAGTGCTTGATCTCGCGAAGCAGCTCCTCCTTCGACATCTTGGTCTTGACGTCGACGGTCAGACCGGCCTTCTCGAGAATCTCGATCCCCTGTTTGGAGAGGATGTCGCTGACCAGGATTCTCATTTGGCGAGCAGCAGCTCCTCAGCTTTCCCCACGCCCGACCCCAGCTTCACCGGATGGCCCAGCCCCTTGAGCACCATCTCGGTGGCGGCGATTGCCTGGATGACATCGAAGGTATCCGTGTACCCCATGTGCGAGATCCGGAAGATCTTCCCCTTGAGGTGGTCCTGCCCGCCGGCCGCCGTGATCCCGTACTGCTCGCGCAGGTTCTTGTACACCGCCTGCCCGTCCACGCCGGGCGGCGCCGACACCACCGTGAGCGCGTCGCTGGGGCTCTGCCTGGGAAAGAGCGAAAGGCCGGCGGCCTTCATGCCCTCCCGCATCGCATGGGCCAGGCGGGCGTGGCGCGCGAAGACATCGCCCAGGCCCTCCGCCTTGAGCATCTTCAGCACTTCCTGGAGCCCCACCAGCAACGAAACCCCGGCGGTGTACGCGGTCTGGTTCTTCTGCTGGGCCTCTCGTTCCTTCTTGAAGTTAAAGTAGAAGGCCGCGTTCTTGGCCTTGTCGGCCTGCCGCCACGCCTTCTCGCTCACGCTCACGAAGGCCAGGCCCGGTGGCAGCATCAACCCCTTCTGAGATCCGGCGACAAGCACGTCGAGGCCCCATTCGTCGGTCCGTAAATCAAACACGCCCAAGGCGGTGATCGCGTCCACCACCAGGATGGTGTCCTCGCGCGAACGGACGATCTCTGCTAACGCCCGGACGTCGTGGGCCACGCCTGTGGAGGTCTCGCTCGCCTGCACGTACACCGCCTTGACGGCCGGGTCCTTCTTCAGGGCGTCGGCGACAGCCTGGGGGTCCACCGCCTTCCCCCACTCCACCTTGATCTCGATCGCGTTCACGCCGAAGGTCTTGCAGAGCTTGCCCCAGCGCTCTCCGAACTTCCCGCCGTTGACGTAGAGCGCCTTGTCGCCGGGCGAGAGGAAATTGGACACCGCCCCCTCCATGGCGCCCGTGCCCGTCGAGACGAGCGTCAGGACATCATTCCTGGTCTGGAAGAGCCATTTGAGGTCTTCGCGCACCTGCGCGAACAGGGCGGCGAACTCGGGGGCCCGGTGGTGCAGCATCGGCCTGGCCATGGCCAACAGCACTTCCGGGGGAACTTGGGTCGGCCCTGGGGCCAACAGGTACCGTTTCAACACGCCTGAGGGTCTCCTTCTGTAGGGGAAGCTGGAATGGATGAAGACGTGGGCACGCTATCACACGCTCGGGAACCTGTCAAGGCGCCAAAAGACCTATTTGGGCAGGAAATCAACTGATTACCAACGCCTACGACATGAGCAGTTCGTCCGTCTCTTGCTTTCTGGCGGCGCTTCGTCTAGAGTAACAGGTTCTTGGAGAGACCTATGCGCATCCGTTTCTTTCTCTTGGTGCTGCTGAGCGGAATCCTGACCGCGGGGATCGTGCCGACTGAGGCGCGGGCATGGCTGCCTGATCGGTACCGCGTGGACGAGGGATTGCGCCTGAGCTCATCGCCGTTGCTGGCGCTGTCGGGGACCGAACCGGAGGAGCCTGCGGCCGGTGACCCGCCGCTTGGAGCCACTCTGGACTCCACCCTCCGCATCGACGTGTCCCCACCCTCTTCCACGCCCGTGGTGGAAAGCGCGCCGGGCACTTCGTTGCTCGAAGTCACGACGACCGACCCGCTCGATGCCGTGGAGGAAATGCTCGACTTCGACGTTCCGATCGCGCGGTCGTACAAGATCGACAAGCACATTCAGTTCTTCACCTTCTACATCCGCGATCGCTTCGAGCTCTGGCTGTACCAGCTGGAACGCCACCGGCCGATGATCGAGCAGATCTTCGCGGAGTTCGACCTGCCGGCGGACCTGATCTTCCTCTCGCTGGTCGAGAGCGGCTTCAATACGAACGCCGTGTCCAGGGCCAAGGCGGTCGGACCGTGGCAATTTATCAAGTCCACTGCCAAGATGTACGGCCTGCGGGTCGACAACTGGATCGACGAGCGGCGAGACCCCGTGAAATCCACGCTGGCCGCCGCCCAATATCTGCGCGACCTGTATCATCTCTTCGGCTCCTGGCCGCTGGCGATGGCCGCGTACAATGCCGGCGAGCGGAAGGTGGGCCGCGCGCTCGCCCGCGCCCACGCCGACGACTTCTGGGACCTCACCGACACCAAGCTGATCAAACGCGAAACCAAGGAGTACGTGCCCCGGTTTCTCGCCGCGACCCTCATCGCCAAAGACCCGAGCCGGTACGGGTTTCTGATCAGCCCGCAACCCCCGGTCGAGTACGAGGAAGCGGTCCTCACGCGGCCGATCCACTTGCGGGTGGCGGCCAAGGCCGCCGGCGTGACGTACAAGGAGTTGAAGGTCCTGAACCCGGAGCTTCGCAAAGACCTGACTCCGCCGCATCCCACCTACCGTTTGAAGGTTCCGGTGGGGAGCAAGGACCTGCTGTTGAGCAACTTGGCGACGTACCCGGCCTGGAAGCATGTTCAGGCGACGCGCCATCAGGTCCGTCGCGGGGAGACCCTGCTTCGCATCGCGACGCGTCACCATACCCCGCTCTCGGCGATCCTGGAGGCCAACGCCCTGGACAAGTCTTACAAGCCAAAGCCTGGCGAGTGGCTCCTCGTCCCCCACCCGGTCAGGGCCAAGTCGTAATTCATCCTCACACTACCGCCGCGGCACTTCAAACACATACACCCCGTTGGCGGCATAGAGAAGCCGCAGGGTCTTGGGAAGCTCCCTGAGGCGACGCTCGTCCGCCGGGGCAGCTTCGCCGGAAAAAGCCAGGACGCCGTATTTCTCATGCACGCGCCGAAACTCGTGGACGTTGAGAACCACATGGGTGATCCCTTCCGCCATTAGCCTCCGAGTGAGAGCCTCAGCGGACGTTGCCTCATGAACCCAGCGAGAGAGCGGGTGAGCATCAATCGGATACGGCGCGACCGCGTCACGAGAGAAGTAATACGGTCGAGACTCACCGATGAACAGCAGCCGCACGGTAGATGGCAGGGTCTCACGCACGAAACGAGCGGCAGGAAAATGGTCGAGGACCCGAGCGAGATAGGCGTCGCCTTTCTCGCGCCCCAGAGCTACCTTCACAGAGGAAAAGACAGTCGTGTGTTGATTGATAAACTGCCACGCCCCCCCGCCCCCGACAGCCAGCAGTAAGACCAGCACGAGCCCTTGAGCGGTCTTGTGGAGCTGCACACAAAACCCAGCCAGGACAGCCAAGCCGAGCAGAAACGCTGGCGCGAAGAACCGAGCGGTCGGCGTCGTCATGACCCACCCGGCTCCAGCCACTAACACAAAGACAGCGGCTGCGTCCCCGAGTTGCCGCGCGCGCCCTCGAAGACCCATGAAGCGAGAGGTGACCGGCAACGCCAGGAGGCCACAGGTCGAGAGGACCGCCAGCGCGCCCACATCCGACGCAGAGCCAAAGCGTTCGGGATGCAGCACCAGATCAAGCGGAAGGCGCAGCAACCCCATCCACCCCAAGCTCCCCGGCGTTCCGTATGGGAGATCCGCCAACAAACGGGCCTGGCTTTCCTCGCTCCAGGGCCTCCCGCCGAGCAGACTGTAAGACATGGGATAGACAGGGTTGCCCGTATGGACGAAGGCCTGTATCCACCAAGGGGTCACCGTGAGCAGCGCGATCACCGCGACCCGGCTGAGTTCCACGAGCGGCCATCCAGCCACGCGCGCGGCGACCAGTGCTGCGGCCACCCAATACAATCCGGAGAGCTTACTCGAAGCGACCCAGCCAAGCACAAGCCCCAGGGCTAGCCACGAGTGTGGGTGCGGGAGGGGAGTCTCCGGGGCCCCCTCCCGCTCCAATCGTTGCGCCGGACCAGTCGCGATCACGACCGCGCTGCAAAGCAGTCCGACGGCCTGGCTGGTCTCCGCAAACGACAACGTCCCGAGAAACCAGACCAGGGGTGAGGCGGCGAATGCACACGCGATGAAGGACGGAGCCCACACCGCGACCCTAGGCCGCGTCATGACCTCGACAATGGCCCAGACAGCCAGAAAACACATGACCCATAGAGCAAACTGGATGGCCCGAGCCCCAAGGTCACCGCCCAGGACCAATCCCCACACCAATAACAGATCCGACGCATGGGGCATCAGCGTGAAAACGACCCAGGGCAGGGTGAGCAGTTCGCCGGTCGCGAGGACCCGTTGGGGGATGACCAGATGGTAGACCAGTTCATCATAAAAGGTGGGCGGGATCGTCGCCCAGAGCCAGGCCACGAGCCACGCGCCCCCCAGCAGGCATCCTCCGACTCCAGCGGCCGCAGCCCCACGGAACGGGCGAAACTGAACGCCTGCGCGGATGGCACAGACGAGCCCGTACGCGATGGCTGGAAGCGCGACCAGCCCGGCCAGCCAGAGCACCCCGCTCAGCGCGCTCAGGAAGGTCACCAACGACAAGCACGCAAGCCCCACACCCAGGCGGACTGACAGCACAACCATCGGCGGATGATCACCCCCCGCCACGAGGCCACCGACGGCGCGATCGACCAGTGCGCCGGCTCCGTAGACCGCCCCGCAGAAAACCACCGGCACCACCAACAGCCACAGCCGGGATGGGTCCACCAACGCGGTCCCGAGAACGACCACACCGGTCGCGCCAAGGAGGACCAGCGCGTGGCAACACGACGCGGGTTGATCGGGGATGTTCATGCTGGAGTCAGGCTTACTTCTGTGGTGACGGAGGAGTGGGCGCCGGGGACGCGGTAGCGGGCGCGACGGCTTTTCGCGCATCGAGAGTCTTGATGCGAACGGACGCCTCGGTCGCGAAGGGGGAGGACGGGTGGTCCTTGACGATCTGCTGGTAGGAGGCCAGCGCGCCCTCCGGTCGGTTCAGCAGTTCGTTGATCTTGCCGAGTTCGTAGAGCGCGTGATCCTTGTTGGGGGCGCTCGGCATCTGCACGATCGCGGTGAACGTCTTTTCTGCTTCGTCCAGCTTGCCCTGCGCCAGTTGCGCGTAGGCCATGCGCTGATAGACCAGTGGGACAAGGAGCCGGAGGGCGCCGTATCGGGCCAGAAAATCCTGGTAGGCCTTGATGGCGCCGCCCCAGTCCTTGCGCTCACTCATGGCATTCCCCAACAGATACACGGCCTGGGGCGCGACCGCGCTGTTCGGGAAGTCGGTGAGGATCTTCCGGAACGTCTCGATGGCCTTCTGCAAGTCCTCCGGACGGCGCGGCGCAGGGGGCGCTCCCGTCCGCGACGGCTCGGAAGCGTATCGGGTCGCTTCGTAGAACAGGTCGGCCGCGGCACGGTCATCCTGCTGGCGCATCCACAGGAAGCCCCCGACCGTTGCGCCCGCCAGGACGGCCACCGCCACCCCGGCGATGAGCCAGCGCATGTTCTCCTTCGCCTGGCGGGCCGCCTGCTCGACGGAATCGACAAGTTGAGTCGGGTCGGTCGATTCTTTCCGATATTTCTTGATCTTGAACATCCTGTTCCAGAAACGGTCCTCAACCGCGATCCCTTATACCAGTTTGTCCTTGCCTCTTTCCAGACCCACGCCTAGAATCTCCCTCTGTGTGCCGTACGCGCGCCAACACGTATGACTGACTGCGAGTGCCTGACAGCAAGCCTCCTGGCACTCGACGATCTGGAGAACTACTACCGATGGCTCATCGAGGAAGTCCGTCCATGTTTCGGGGAGCGCCTGGTCGAAATCGGGGCCGGCATCGGTACCTTCACCACATGGCTCGTGCGCTCGCATGTGTCCTGCCACCCGACGGCGCGATTGGAGGCCTTCGAGCCGGAGGGCACCCTCTACCAGCATTTGCGCAAGCGGTTGGAGACCGCCTACCCCGATCTGCTACGGGCAGGCCGCTTGACGACAACCAACGGAGTCTTCCGCTCGTCCCCGGAACAGTTTGACACCGTCATCATGATCAATGTCCTCGAACACATCGAGGACGATCAGGCCTCAATCCGCGCCGCCTACCACGCGCTCGTGCCGGGTGGCACGTTTGCCGTGTTCGTGCCGGCTCTGCCGTGGCTCTATAGCGCGCTCGACAGGGCGGTCGGCCACTATCGGCGCTACGAGAAGCCGCACTTGGAGGGATTGCTGCGCGCCGAGAGATTTGAGGTGGTCAAGTCCAAATACATGGACTGCATGGGGGTGCTGCCCTGGTACCTCCTGAATGTCGTCGGGGGGCGCACGTCCATCAACCCCCGCCTCGCGCATCTCTACGATACGTGGGTCGTCCCGGTTACCCGGTGGATTGAAGGTCTCCGGGATCCGTGGTTCGGGAAAAACGTCCTGATCGTGGCGCGAAAGAACGTTCCAGCCTCCGCGTAAAGAGGGGAGACCGCCTTCACATGCCTTTGCCTGAGGCAGACCCCGGCGTCCCACACAGGAGCAACGGACGACTGTGGCTGCCATCAGCACTGGCGGTGGTGATACTCTGCGCGACCACGCTCGCGTTCTACCACAGGCTCTGGTTGCCGGGCCTGGTGCTCGTCAAGCGCGACGCCCTCCGATTCTTTCTCCCGATCAAGCAGTATCTCGTTGAGCGCCTCTCGGCCGGTGAACTGCCTCAGTGGTTCTCCTACGATGCGCTCGGGCGGCCGTTCATCGGAGCCACGCACACCGGTGTCTTTCATCCATTCACGGCGCTGTACTTCCTCTTCCCCGTCCCAGACGCGTACCGCGCCTCGATCCTCATTTCCTGCCTCCTGGCGGCTCTCGGAGCGTTCATGCTGGGACGTCTGCTCCGCCTCTCGCCAGCGGGAGCGTTGCTCGCCGGCATCGTGTTTGCGCTCTCGGGCTATGTCGTCTCGCTCACCGAGAACATTCAGTACCTGTACTCGATCTGTATGCTGCCGTTCTTCTGCGCCGCGCTCGAAAAAGCTCTCTCCGGCGACCGCGTGTGGGTCGTGGCACCAGCCGTCGTCTGGACCACCGTATTCCTCAACGGCGACGTGCAGACGGGATACTACTATGGTTTCATCGCGCTGGCCTGGATGGCGGCGCGGGCGCCCGGGCTCTATCGTGATGCCGGTCTGCGGCTGGCGCTGACCGTGGCCCTGACGATTTTGTTGTCGGGCATCCAACTCGGACCGTCGTGGACAGTCTTCATGGGGAGCGAGCGTACGCGCCCCGACTTGTTCTTTGAGCAGGCCTTGCTCTGGTCAACCCATCCGCTGCGGCTGGTGACCGTCCTGGCCGGTCCGGTTGGTGAGCAGGTGAGCCCGCCTCTCCTGGCCAGCATCTTTTTCAAGAGTGAATTCTACAGCGTCTTGGCGGACAGTCTCTATCTTGGCGTCCCTGTAACGGGACTGGCTCTGCTCGGAGCCTGGGGCCGCCGTGATTTCCGCGTACTCGTCCTACTCGGAGGCCTCGCACTGCTCCTCGCGCTTGGACCTTACGGCGGCCTTTACGAAATCTTTTATAACGTGGTGCCGCTCTGGTCGGTGTTCCGCTACCCTGAGAAGCTGATGGGCGTGGTCTCGTTCACCGTCGCCATGCTTGCGGGAGCGGGACTCGATGCGTTATGGGCCAGGAAAGGGTCGCCGGCTCCCTGGCTCGCGATGGCGATTCTGTGCGCGACCGCTGGATTCGCGCTTCGTACCGAAGCCGTTGCTGCATGGGCGGCCGCCCACTTCGGAGCATCGCCGGGTTTGGCTCACGAGGTCACACGCTCGGCGGCCCTCGCATTCCTGTACAGCGGGGGTGCCACGCTGAGCGCGTGGCTGATCGCGGCCGGCGTCCAGAAACAGGTGTTGCGGGAAGCGCTTGCACTCCCCTTGCTGGTGCTGCTCGTCACATTCGATCTGGCGCGTGCAAACCTGTGGGCCTACCACACCGGCCCCGCCGAAGCCGCGACGTTCACGCCCCCGCTCGCTGAGGCGGTCAGAGCACGAGAAAGGGATGTGGGCCCCGGACATTTCCGCGTGGTCTCCATCTTCGAGCGTACCCTTGTGGTGCCTCAGGAAATCATGCCGACGCTCGGTTTCTATGGATCCGCATCGGTGGAGCGCCGCCAGGCGCTCGATGTCGAGCACAATGCCGTCTTTCATCTCGAAAGCGCCATGCCCTATCTCGCTGGGTACAGCACACAGTTCGCGGAAACCCTGAACAAGCGTATGGGGTTCGCAGCCGCGGCGCGCCTCAACGTGACGTACTACATCGGCCGGCAATACCATTTGAAGAGCCCGAGGCTCGCCAACACGCTCGTGGCCGAACTCCCCCCCTACGATCTCGTGCTGTTTCGCAATCCGATTCCCGCTAGGCCGCGCACCTATCTGTCGCGGCGGCCGGAACGGGCCGCGACACCGGTTGACCCTCTGGCCCTGTTCACAAGGCCCGATTACCTGAGTGGGGAGGTGGATGTGATAGAGACGTCAACCCTGACATTGCCGGGTCCCTCAACAGACGGCCTTGCCGCGATCGAACGCTACGCGCCCGAAGACGTGCGCGTACACGTCGAGACCCCCCAGCCGGCCGTCCTGGTCCTGCTCGACGCTTTTGACAAGGGCTGGACGGCCACGCTCGAGAATGGCGTCGAGCTCCCCATCATGCGGGCCAACGCACTGGTGCGGGCGGTCGCCGTGCCGGCGGGCACACATCTCGTGACATTCTCCTACCAGACCCCGTTGCTGAAGGCGGGCGCCGCCGCGTCACTGGTCGGCTGCTTCCTGTGCTCCGGACTGATCACCCACGCCCGGTGGAGGCGCAGACATCCCGCAGGACCCTGTCGATGAGCCCGCCCGCGCTCCCGGAGGTTCACTCGTCCAAGCCGGCTGCCAAGACGAAGACCGTCCCGGCCGTCATTGTTCTCCTCGGCCTCACGCTCGCCTTCTACGACAGGCTCTGGCTACCTGGCCTCGTGCTCATCAAACGTGACGCCTACGGGTTTTGGCTCCCACTCAAGCAGCATATGATCGAACGGCTGGCGGCAGGCGAACTGCCGCAGTGGTTTCCGTATGAGGCGCTGGGCCGCCCCTTCATCGGGGCAGCCGCCACAGGCGTCTTCCATCCCTTCACCGTGCTCTATTTCCTCCTCCCGGCACCCGATGCGTATCGTGCCTCGACGCTCGTGTCGTGTCTGCTGGCAGCGGTCGGGGCCTTCACACTAGGACGCACCTTGAACTTTTCGCGCGCGGGAGCCTTCGTTGCCGGCGTGGCGTTCGCGCTCTCAGGCTATGTCGTGTCGTTCACCGAGCATCTCATTTACCTGTACTCGATTGGCATCCTGCCGTTCTTCTGCGCCGCGCTCGAAAAAGCTCTCTCCGGCGACCGCGTGTGGGTCGTGGCACCAGCCGTCGTCTGGACCACCGTGTTCCTCAACGGCGACGGACAGACAGGGTATTACTTCGGCTTCATCGCGCTGCTCTGGACGGCGGCGCGCGCGCCGGGGGCCCTGCGTGAAGCATGTCTGCGGCTGTTGCTTGTGGGAAGCCTCGCGGCCCTGCTTGCAAGCGTGCAACTCGCGCCCGCGGCAGTGGTCTTCCTGAGCAGCCACCGAATGCAGCCCGAACTGTTCCAAAGTGAGGCGCTCTACTGGTCCACCCACCCTCTGCGGTTATTGACCGTCCTGGCCGCGCCCGTCGGTGAAAACGCCAATCCAGTGGAAGTGGGGCGGATCTTCTTCGGCACGCCGCAGCGGGGGGCCGTGGGAGGGATGTTGGCGGACAGCCTCTACCTTGGAGTTCCCATGCTGGGGCTGGCGCTCCTGGGCGGGTGGCACCGACGTGACCTGCGCGTGCTGGCCCTGCTGGGCGGCTTCGCGCTCCTCCTCGCACTCGGGCAGTTCGGCGGTCTTTACGCAGTCTTCTACAACGTGGTGCCACTCTGGTCAGCGTTCCGGTACCCTGAGAAATGGATGGGGATGTTTTCATTCGCTGCGGCCATGCTCGCCGGAGCCGGGATTGACGCGCTGCGGGCAGGCAAAGGCAGCCCCACGCCCTGGCTCGCGATGGCGATCCTCTGCGCAGGCGTCTGGCTCGGACTGCGCACGGAAGCCGCGAGCGCGTGGACAGCCGTCCATTGGGGCGCGTCGGAGTCCCTGGCTGGCGCCATGACCGGCTCGGCTGCGCTTGCGTTCCTGTACAGCGCAGGGGCTTCGCTCGGCGTGTGGATGCTCGTCCTTGGAGCTCGGCATGGGCAGCTCCGCGAAGCGGTCCTGCTCAGCGCCCTTGCGGCGATTCTCGCGCTCGACCTCGGGCGGGCCAACTTTTCTGCCTACCGCACCGGCCCTGTCGAAGCCGCCATGTTCATTCCCCCGCTCGCTCAGGCGATCGCAGCGCGGGAGGGCACGCTCGCCCCTGGTCGTTTCCGGCTCATCCCGATCCGCGAATCCAAGCACATGGTACGGAAAAGTCTCCAACGTCTACTCGGCCAGGAAGCCGAGTCGGTCGTGCGCAGGCACGCACTCGACGTGGAGCATAACGCCCAGTTCCATCTCGAGACGACCCACGCCTCGCTTCCCGGTTACAACAGGGCGCTCATCACCATGCTCCCGGAGAAGCCCAGAATCGAGGTGGCCGCGAGGTTCAACGTCACCTATTTCACCGATCTACGGTCGCATCTGCGGGACCCGCGCTACACCACAGCGTCCGTGGTCGGCCTTTCCGACTACGACCTCGCCCTGTACCAAAATCCAGCCCCGGCCAAACCGCGTGTCTATCTGTCGCGGAAACCGGAGCGCGTCGATGCGCCCGTCGATCCCGCGGCCTTGGCCGCGCGAGCAGATTTCCTGAGCGGCGAGGTGGACGTGCTTGAGACCTCGGCCGTGACGTTACCCGGACCGGCTGGAGCCGCCACGGCCGTGATCGAGCGCTATGCGCCCGAAGCGGTGCGCGTGCGGGTGGAGACCCCGCAGCCGGCGGTCCTCATCCTGCTCGACGCTTTTGACAAGGGCTGGACGGCCACGCTCGAGAATGGCGTCGCGCTCCCCATCATG
>JAXIOW010000089.1:0-2618 GCA_045403215.1 Nitrospirales bacterium
CGAAAAAATCCCGCGCGCTACGGGGATGGAGCTGGAGTCGCTTAGCCAAAGCCGCCGCATCGAGCGGGCCTTTCGCCAGCTCTGTGAATACGCCGAGTTCGATGGCACTGAGCAGAGTCTTCGATCCCCAAAAGCCCGTACCGAGTTGCATGATCTTCGCCGGAGTCAATCGACCTTTGGCCACTGGGTCACCCCTTTCTTATCTCTTATCCACTCTTCCCACCCCCGATATCTCTCAGGTATTCGGCTTCTTCCTTGAGGGCCTGTCGGACTGCTTGATGCGTAGGTCCGTTCGCAGCTCGTTCCCGCCAGAAGTTGTCGAGCGAGGCATTGATTTCCTCTGCATTGAGGCCATGGGGATCCGCGTCCCGTTTGTATTCCAGATACGCCACAATGGCGCCAGCTTCCTCTCTTGTGAAGACGGAGAGCTGGCAACGCGCATGATCGTGCCAGGTCATGGCCCCATATCGGCGTGGATTGACGAACGCCGATTTGCCGATCGTCTTCTCATAGCTCCGTTGTCCAGCGGGAATCTCGACGACCTTGTCGGAGAAGCCATTGGTGAGGTGAAACACCGGATCGGCGGTCTGCAGCCGGTCTTCGAGGTCGGCGATCAGATAGGCAGGCAGGAAATATCGAAAGCCTCCTTCGGAAAAGAAACTGAGCGCATTGTAGCTGGCGTCAAGTACCATAGGATCGAGTTGCGACCAATCGGCGACGCCGATGAACGGCGCGACCGACTCCCCCGGCTCACAGCCCTCGTGGCTTCCCTGCAGAAAAGCGTCACCGGGACGCTCGGTTTCGTGAAAAGCCTGCCGAATGTGTTCGATGACCCGTTGCTTGTCTTGCATCGCATCCTTCCCCTCGCGTTTCGCCCTGGCCCGTCTCTCGTGAAGCGTATCTCGTATCTCGTATCTCGTCAGGATCGATTGCGCTTCACGCTTCACGAACGACGAGATACGCAATCTAGGAAAAGTCGCGGTTAGATCAAATCATCCACAAGGATGCACTCAATCTCTTTGACCCGCCGCAGGCCTCGATCATTCCCGTAGAAGCGCGTGGCCTTGCGGCCAATGGCCGTGGCCAACTGTATGGCATCGGGCGTACTGAGGTGATAGCGGGCACGCAACTCAGCCGCTCGATCTGCCAGATTCATCGTCAGTGGCACCCACTCGAGCTTTGGGTAGGTGCTGATGAGGGCAAAGATCTTCTGCGCCAGTTCCTCTTGTTGAGCACGATAGGGCTGGACCAGCAATTCCAAGAGCGTGACGGTCGATGTCACTGCCGGATTATGACCACGTTCGATCAGGTCGAACAAGGACCCGCACCAGGACCTGTACCGTGGGTGGTCTTCGAGAAAATAAATGAAGACGTTGGTGTCGAGGCTAATGCGCTCACGTTCGGTGGGAAGGCCTTTCGTGGAGGAGACCGCTACCACGACCGGCGTTCTCGCTTCAGGTAACGCGACGGATACGTACCCTTGGCCAGCCCCTGTAAGGTCCTCGCATACCGTTTTGGCTTTGGCATCACAATCGTCAGGTCGTCCTTCACGACAACCAGCAATTCATCGCCGCCTTTGACACCCATCGCCTGCCGGGCTTCCTTCGGAATGACAATCTGATTCTTGCTGCTGAGCTTCTGAACAGCCATGGTGCACCTCCTTCACGAGGCTTTACCTTATCATAGTAAAGTAAAGCGCATCAATGTGCCGATTCCACTACTCTTTACCCGTATCCGGCGAGGCGGCTGGTGTGGCCTCCATTGCGCGCATCGAGCGACCACCGTCGATCTAATTGTTCCTTCCAAGCTTGCTTGCTTTTCCTCTCTTGGAAGGACACCCATGTTGGTCTACGTGCGCCCGTCGAACGAGGCTACAGATGATCCCTCCAAGCTCGCTTGTTCTCCCTCAGGGATGGGGGCTGATTGATCTTCCACTGCGCGCGTCCAACGAGGGGAGTCCGCGACCGCGCGTTGCGCGAGCACAGAAGATCATCAGGATCCATCCCCTCCCCTGTTCCGGGAGCACAGGACCAACGTGGGTATCCTTCCAATCCTTTTTATCGTGGGGGCTCTGCGAGCACGGAGACCACGCCAGCTGTCTCGACACTCCCTTTCCAAATCTGCTCGTTTCTCTCTTCGGAAGGCAGCCTGGTCGATCCTCGAGTGCGTGCGACTTTCTCACCCGCCCACCCACTGACAGACATTTTTCACCCGTCCTACCCTCCGATTGCTTCGCAATCGATCTCCCGGGACGTGCCATTAGCCCGGGCGAGGGCCTTCCAATTTGCTAAACCTCTATTCAGGGATTGGCCAAGGCTGCCCTCCATCACTTCCTTGACGCTAGGGATTTCTAAGATCCCTCCCTGCAGGAAATTCCAACTTACCTGCGTCAAAAACCTCCCTTTGAAATCATAAGGAGTCCGGGTCGATTTCCCGAATTCTGGGCAGCCGCGCTCGCGGCGAATCATCGGCTACCACCATCTGCCGCTGTTGCGCGCTGCCCTGCAGACTGAAATCTGGAGGACTGAGAAGTCAGACGTAATCGGTGTGGCATAAACACCACATCAGAGCCGCTTCGGAGTCTCACCCAAAACCGGGGTTGACTGCAGCACCAGGAG
>JAXIOW010000073.1:0-2655 GCA_045403215.1 Nitrospirales bacterium
TTGTCGCGTGCCTGTCTTCAAGACCGCCTGGCAATACCGGTGGAAGTTGTCCTGATCATCCCGTGCAATGAAGCGTGCGAGTGGTCGCCCGATCAGTTCCTTCCGGTTGATGCCCAACAGCGTCCCGGCCCTTAGATTGGCCTCCACAATCTTGCCGTGCGTATCCAGCGTGAGATGGCCGGCCGGGGAAAAATCGTAGAGATCCACATAGCGGTCACGGGCCACTTCGAGCTCCATCTGGGCCCGACGCAGCTCCTCGTTCTGCATCTCAAGCTCGATCTGATGGACCTGTAACTCGTGCACGAGCTGTTGCACGTCCTTGACCGGCATGGCCGCGACGTCGCGCTTGGTCGCCCACAGCAACTCTTCCGCCTGCCGGCGGAGCCCCGTGCCCTTCCCGGATCCGTCTGGTGTCTTGGCCATCACCTCGCCCCTCTCAAAAGAGGATGCAGGTCAGGGGGTCGCTCACCCGGAACCTGCGCCGCACCCGTTCCTTCCCTCTCCGGCACTCTTAGCTCTTCCATGGCCTCCAACCTGCCGGCGGAGGCGCTCATGCCGACAATCAGAAAACCCGGCGATGTTGCCGGCAGGTCCAGCGATGGAGCGAGCGTCCCTGGAAGCAGCGTGGCTTCGACAGGATGCGCCTTGGCGCTCTTAGGCTTGGCACGAGTCGTGGCAGGGGCTGTTCTTTTCGGAGTCTTTCGTGCCGCGGCCACAGAGTGTTTCTCCTCGGCATAACTGAGCCCGCGGCACCGAGCCGTCGTCGCTCGCGCCTGAAGGGCTGATCAGGAGCCAGAGTCTAGGCCTTTTCCCCATGCCAGGCAAGGGCTATGAACTTAGGAGGGAAAAGCATAAACATGAAAAGGGGACAGCACCCGCCGGGGACCGTCCCCGCCAGGACCCTGTCAAGCCGGTGGGAATCCGCGTACATCACGCTTCACAGCGGCAGCTTTTTAGAACAGACAGAGCAGGCATATAAATGGTAGCCGGGTTGACCATGCGGGCCTTGAGTCTCTTTCGGAGTCCAAAAGATCGTTCGATAAGATGAGGGGGCGCAGCCATCTATACGCTGTGTGTCGTGGAATAACCGAACGGGCAACGCCCCGGTGGCCAACTGAATCTTGGGATCGCCTTTCTTGAGGACGCATAGCATGCGAACCGCATTATTCATGAAGGTTCGTGGCGAAATCGCCCGAAAGCGCGTTCCTCGTAAAGCGTATCTCGTATCTCGCATGCGACGATACAGACAGACTCTTTCCGTCCTGCGTTTCACGAACGACGCTTCACGCGCAAGAGCGGCGGATCGGCGATTGCAGCAGAATTGGTCATGAATGATGCGGGTTAAGCCTGGAGAGAGACTGCGACGGCTGAAGATCGACGGCCCTTTTTGACGGGAAAACGTCATGGAGGATCGTGCCGACGCGATGCCAGGAGACCGAGTTACGGGAGGATGACCGATTCTTCTGGATAGCCGAGCCCTCGGAGAACGTCTTCCAGGGCGTTCATCATCGGTGGTGGCCCACAGAGGAAGAGGACAGTCTCTGGGCCCGGAGGAGGAAGATGCCGGCGAAGAATCTCAGCGGTGATGCGCCCGGTTCCCTCTGGCCATCCCGCCGGCGGCTGTTCTAAGACATGATAACAGTGAAAGTTCGGATATGCTCGGACATCCCGTTCCCATTCGTCTCGAAAAATAATGTCGGCCTCGGTCTTGTTGGCGAAGACCAGAAACAGTTCCGCATCGAGCCGCTTCGTGAGGATCCAGCGGATGATCGAAATCATCGGCGTAATGCCGGTACCGCCGGCGACGAACCCCACCTTCTTCGCCATGCCATCGACCCAATGGCCGCCCGGGCGAGGACCGCTCATCAGCACGGTGTCGCCCACATGCTGGTCATGCAGGTACTTCGACATGACGCCGGTTTCATAGCGTTTGACGGTGAGATCGAAGAAACCCGCCGTCCCCGGGAGAGACGAGGGCGTGTAGGGACGTTTCACGGACTTGCCGTTGATCGTGGCGTGGACGTAAAGATAATCGCCGGGGAGCATGTCCAAGGTGGCTTCGGCAGGTAAGGCGAAACGGAACGTTTTCGTGTCGTGGGTGTCCTCGATGATGGCCGTGAGTGGGTAGGGGCTCGGCGTGGTGGTTTTGACGCGCGTGACCCTCTCCATCGGAACGGGTACCTCGAAAGCATCCTGGCTCAGTGCCGCATCCCTCGGCTCGTTCAAAAAGAAACAACACGGGCGACCCCGCACCAAAGTAGGAGGTCGCCCGTGAATGGCGCTTAGCACGCCGACGGACTCTCTATTTTCAGCCCACCGAAGCGAACGGCACGACTTAGTACGGGATCACATGCAAAACGTCCTTGCTCTCGTTGTTCCAAACCACATCACACAGGTTGGACATGCGAGCCACGATCTGCGCCGCCACGCCCCCCGTCCCACCGAGCAGCCCGCACCAGCCCAGGGTCACAAAGCCCCAGTGCAACGGCGCGGCAAAGAGTTCATCGACGAACCAGAAGGCATGGCCCCACTCGTTGAGTCCCACATTGGGCAGAATCATCATCGGCCCCACGATCGCCCCCACCAAGGGGAACGACACCGCCTTGCTGAACTGCGGCAGCCGGGTCATGGCATACAGATAGCTCGCCACGCCAC
>JAXIOW010000055.1:0-17813 GCA_045403215.1 Nitrospirales bacterium
ACCAGGCGCGCCAGAAGGCGACCTCCCTGGTCTCCCGGTTTCCCGACGCGGTGATACTCGGCAGCGATACGCTCATCAACCTCGACGGGCGTCTCATCGGCAAGCCGAGCAGTCCCGACGACGCGCGGACCGTCCTCCAGCGCTTGCGCGGGCGGTCCCACGACGTCGTGACCGCTGTCTCGATCCTGCACCAGGGCAAGACCGTTGACGCCGTCAGACCACTCGCGTAACCATGCGCGACTTTACGGACACGGAGCTGGACGCCTACTTGGCGACCGGCGATTCCCTGGACAAAGCAGGAGCCTATGCCATCCAGGGGGCGGGGCGGGACCTGGTGGCCAGCCTCGACGGGGATTACCTGGCGGTCGTGGGTCTGCCGCTGCGGGCCGTTGTGGAAGGCCTGGCGAAGCTGGGCTGTCCGGTGACCGTGGATGTGGACCGTCTCTACCGCGAGCAGGCGGTGTTCAACTGGAGGACGTTCCCCTCACCTTAGCCCTCTCCCCGCGGGGGAGAGGGGAGGGTGAGGGGGCGGGGACGAAGAAGCCGCAGGAGAATTCCATCTTCATCGCGTCGTGAAAGCCCATCGAGATGGGGATCAGCTCGTGGCTCAGGACCAGGGCCAGAAATCCCGTGAACGGGTGCGGGGCAGTCGGCACGAAGACCAGACTCAGCCGTCCGGAAGGCGAACGTTGTAGCGCCTCGGGGGCTTCTCCCATGAGCAGCCCGATCGCGTACAGGCCGTGGCGAGGAAACGGAAGCAGGGCCATCCGGCCTTCGCGCTGGCGGTCCATGAAGGCGAAGATGTCGGTGATGGACTTGATTGTGGTGTAGATGCTCCGCACCAGCGGGATGCGCAGCAGTGCCGCCTCCGAAGCCTTCACCAGACGCGCCCCCAGCAAGTTGGACGCGACCGTGCCGGTGGCGAAGATCAAGAGGATGAGAGTCAAGGCGCCGAGGCCGGGGATGGACGAACTGGCGACGGGACCCAGGACGGCCACCAGTGCGCCATCGATTGCTGTGAACAGCGTTTTGAGAATGAGGAACGTGCCCCAGAGCGGGATGACGACGACGAGGCCCGTCAGGAAGTGTCGCTGCAGGTGCTGCGCGATGGACATGCTAAAAAGTGGGGTCAGAGTCCATTTTCCGGTTCAACAGTGACCTCCGTCGAGCATCTGACTGAAAATGGACTCTGACCCCCTTACTCGAGCACGACGGCTGTTCCGGTCAGGGTGACGAACGCAAGAGGGCCCTGCGCCGGGAGCACTTCAAGGCGTGCCCCCACGACGCCGTTGCCCCCCCGTTCGATGGTTTCGGTCTTCAGCTCGGCAAGCGCCAGGTCAACCGCCTTGCGCAGCCGCTTCCCGATCAGTCCTGTGCTGAGACGCTGCAAGTCCTGTCCTTCCTGCAGCAGATCGTCAGGCTCACCGACCCGGACGACCACTGTGGCGAGCACGAGCCCTGCATATCCGATGATACGCTGGCTTTCAAAGGCGAACTGCGTGGTGACCGGGATCGAGTCCTGCTGCAGCTTGGATCGTTGCTGACTCGCCGTCGCGGCGGGTTTGGCTGGCGGGGACGGCGGAGCTGCTGTTGGCCAGGACTCCAGCCGGTCGATCTGTACCACGAAGTCATCGGCCACCGGGAAGGGCGCGCGCGGCGGCACGGCGGCTTTCTCCTTCGATTTGGACTTGGCGGCCTTCCTCTCGGTCACGGCCTGGCGCACGTCTCTCGTGCCATAGGTGTTGTCCTGTTGGGGCGCGTTGGGAATGCTGGGCTTGCCGGAGGGGCGGGCGCCAGGCCTGCTCGGGTCATACCCGCAGTTCAGGCACACTTTCTCGGGTAGTACGTCGAGCCCGCAGAGTGGACACATCATCGGCGGCCTCCTTTCCTCACCGGACGCGTTGGGAGTCCGGAAGGGGGCGGACGCCGGGATGGTCCGCCAGGATGTATTGGTCCAGGAAGGCGAGGGTCCTGGCCCAGGCTTCCGCCGCCGCCTCTTCCTTGTAGGCGTCCGGTCTCGTGTCGTTGAAGAAGGCGTGGGCGGTGCCCGGATACTTGTGGACCTCGCACATCACCTTGTTGGCGGTGAGCGCGCTGACCAGGTGGTCCACTTCCTGCTGAGTGACCGACGCGTCTTTCTCTGCCTGGTGATAGAGCACGGGGCAGCGCAGGGTCGAGAGCTTTTCGATCGGCACGTTGCCGTAGAAGATGACGGCGGCCCGGAGCTGGCGGCGCGCGCAGGCGAAGCGGAGTCCGTGGGAGCCTCCCATGGAGAATCCGAGAACAGCGATCCGGTTCTTCTTCACATAGTCCTGGAAGTTCAGGTATTCGGCGGCGTCGTTCAAATCATGCATGAGGTCGGCGGGCTTGACCTTGCCCATGAGTTGCGCGGCGAGCTCGGGGTCGCCGGTGACCGACCCTCCGGTCTGGCTGTACTGATCCACGGCGAGCGCCACGTAGCCATGCTGGGCCACCCGATAGGCGAGGTCCTGGAAGTGGGAGTTAAGCCCCCACCACTCGTGGAGGATGATCACGGCAGGATACGGACCTCCCTTTTGGGGCCAGGCCTGGAACCCCTTGATGAACACGTGCTTGGCGACTTTGGTGGGCGCGTACGGATCGACGGCGACGTCCAAGGGGTCGGGCATGCCGGTGCCGCTGGGAATGCGGACGGTGGCCGAGCCGATCTCTTTCCGGTCATACTTGGGTACGGGGGTGTTCATGTGAGGTGCGACTATTTTCTGGTGCTTCCGGCGTCAATATTAATGAAAGGTAGGGCACCGCTTCCACCGATCACTTGGGGGAACTTCCCATCCCACTTCTCGATGGCCCGGAGCTGCAAAATGATCGGGCTGATCGTTTCTTTCTGGATCCGCTGGGATTCGGCCTCCGCCTTGGCCTGCACGATTTTCTGCTGGCCCTCGATCTTGACCCGCTCCAGGTCCCGCTGGGCCTTGAGCGCCAACTGCTCGGCGGTTTGCTTGGACTCGATCGCTTCGTTGAAGATTTTCGAGAACTGGAAATCCGTGATGTTCAGCTCATCGAGCGAGATGTGAGAGATCGTCAGCCGCTTATGCAGGGAGGTTTTGATCCCGTCCTTGACGAGTTGGCGTTTCGTGATCAACTCTTCGGCCGTGTACTCGGCGCAGACGGCCTTGACGATCTCCTGCACGGCCGGATCGATGATGCGTTTTTCGTAATCGAGGCCGATCTCCTGGTAGATCTTGTTCACCTTGTCGGGGAACAGATGGAAGTTCAGCACGATCTCGGTCGCCACCGTCTGGAGGTCCTTGGAGGCGGCGGTGGCCCGGGTGTCCGACTTGCGGATCCGGACGTCCATCTTGATGACCCGCTGGATGACGGGGATGATGAAGGAGAAGCCTTCCGGCAGGATCTTGTCCTCGATGCCGTGGAGCTGGTTGAACACGACGCCGCGCTCGCCGGCCCCAATGATCACGAAGGGGGACAGGATCCACAGCAGTAGGAGAGCCACGGCGAGGATGATGAAGGGGCTCATCTTCTTCAGCCCGGGCACCTCGCTCAACGGGTCAAATTCTTTGTTCAGAGCCATGGCGTCCCCCCAGCCGAGTACGGCTTATTCGCTGCTGCCTAACATGTCGTCGATCAAGGGCCTGTTTCTGTCGTAGCAATTGGGACAGATATGATCGAAGATGGACTCGTGGTCGGCGGCGAAGTTGCGGACGTCCACGAGTTTCTCCGAGACGACGGTCTCGTAACACGGGTCGCAGAGCTGAAACGGCCCGCGCATCAGGCTGATCGTGCGCATCGTACCCGCGCGCTGCTCCTTGCAAATCAGGCTTCTGCGACGATGTGCGTGTCGGTCTCCTCGACGCCGTCGATGATGTGGATCTTGGAGATGACGACGTCGGACAAGGCTTTCTCGTCGTGCACTTCGATGAAGCTGAAGATGTCGGGCTGACCGAAGCAGGGATGCACCTGGTGGACCCCCGGGATCGTCTTCAGGGCTTTGACGACGTCCTTGGTCTTTCCCGCTTTGACTTTGATCAGGATGTAGGCTTTGGTTGCCATGGCTGCCTCCTGGGCCTCGTGTGGGGACGATCTTAACAGATCGCCGTGGAATAAGGAAGGAGATCCGCGGGCTCACCGGGACGGCATGGCGCGCCGTTGGGCTTCATAGATGCGGTGGATGTTTCGCCCCGTGGAGCGGAAACGGTCGCGCGCCTGACGGTAGACCCTCGCCATGAGATCGAGATCGGCCGGGCTGACGTTGAATTCCTGAAACCCGGCCATCACGTCGGGGCGCGCAGTCGGTGGGTGCGTCTCGGCGTAGGTGACGATCGCCTCCAGCGCGCGGGACGTGAGTCCCTCCCGAGGATCGGGCTTGGCGCCGTGACTCTCGCTCCGTCGCAGGGCTTCGGCGAACCATCCCCGGGTGGCCGGGGTGGTGCTTTTGGTCAGAGCCGCCTGGGTTTGAATCAGGGCATGGATCAGCGCGTTCGCCTCGGGCGAGGTTTCAGGCGGCAGCACGTCAGCCTCTTCGAACACCGCGAGCAGGGCCATGATCTGTCCGACGAGTGGGCGGCTGGACTCCCCGGCGGCAGGAGTGACCCAGATGGCGCACGCGAAAGTGAGGGACACCAGCCGGAGCATGCGCCCCATTGTACCTTTTTCCCGTTTGGACTGTCTCATCCGCTACTCAACCAGTGCCGTTGATAAGCGTCACGGTTTTGTATACCATTTCCCGACTGGAGTAGCCCATGAGCCGGATCGTTGAAACTGATCGGGATGGACATGACCTCCAAGAAAGGAGCTTTTCGTATAGCCGTCGGGATGCCGATCTGCCGGCGCTCCGGGTCCAGTACGCTCAAGCCGAGCCCTATCCCAATATCGTGCTCGATCAGTTCCTCCAACCATGGGCGGCCGAAGGCGCCCTGGCCGAATTCCCTTCCATCGATTCGCCTGACTGGATCCAGTACAAGCACGTGAACGAAAACAAGCTGGGGAAGGGAGACCGCTCCAGCTTCGGCCCAACGCTTGGGGCGGTGATCGACGAGTTGAACTCGTGGCGCTTCCTTCGGTTCCTTTCAGACTTGACCGGCATCGAGAGCCTGCTTGCGGATCCCAGCTTGCAAGGCGGAGGCCTGCACCTCTCCGCCCGCGGCGGGTTCTTGACCGTCCATGCGGATTTCACCGTGCACCCCTACCATCGCACCTGGCGGCGTCGGATCAATCTTCTGGTCTATCTGAACAAGCAGTGGGAGGATTCCTATGGCGGACATCTTGAGCTATGGGATCGTCAGATGCGGCGCTGCGTCCGAAGGATCGCGCCACACTTTAACCGGGCCGTGATTTTCAACACGGAGCCGGACTCGTTTCATGGACACCCCGACCCTATGACCTGCCCGCCAGGCGTGACCCGCAAATCCCTGGCGCTCTACTACTACACGGAAGAACCCAGACCTTCCCTGGCCCGCTCCACAGAGTATCGGGCGCGTCCTGGCGAGGGGATGCGAGGCCTGTGGATCTACCTGGACAAGATGATGCTGCGACTCTACACCCACCTCAAGTGGCGCTTCGGCTTCAGTGACCGCTTTGCCAGCCGCGTGCTCCGAATCCTGTCCCGATTCAACTTGAAATAGGGCTGCCCCCTTCTAAGCCTCTTCGCGTTTCACTTTTCCCCTTTTGGCGTGTCTCAGTGGACAGTGCGTCATATGCTGGCGAAGGTCTACAGCGTGGCGGTGAGCGGACTGGACGCCTATTCCGTCGAGGTGGAAGTGGACCTCTCGACCGGGCTGCCCATGTTCACGGTGGTCGGGCTTCCGGACCTGACGGTGCGGGAAAGTCGCGAGCGGGTCCGCTCGGCGCTGCGCAACAGCGGCTTCAGCTTTCCCCAGCGCAAGATCACCGTCAACCTGGCCCCGGCCGACCTCCGCAAGGGGGGCGCGGCCTTTGATCTGCCCATCGCCGTGGGCATCCTGGCGGCGGAGGGGCTCATCCCGGCGGCGGTCTTGCGGGAGGTTGCGATGGTGGGCGAAGTCTCCCTGGAGGGCGGCATCAAGCCCGTCCACGGCGTGCTCTCCATGGCGCTGGCGTGCCGCGGTCGAGGGATCAAGGGGCTGCTCGTGCCGGTCGAGAATGCCGGCGAAGCGGCCATTGTGGAAGACCTCCCGGTGTATCCGGTCGCGACCATCCCCCAGGTCATCGAGCACCTCACGGGCGCCCAGGTGCTGGCGCCGTTCGACCGCAGCACGGTGGCGTCCCGTGAGGCTCCGGCCAGCGTGGCGGATTTTGCGGAGGTGCGCGGCCAGCACCATGCGAAGCGGGCGTTGGAGGTGGCGGCGGCTGGCGGGCACAACGTGCTGCTGGTCGGTCCCCCAGGGTCCGGGAAGACGATGCTCGCGCAGCGGCTTCCCGGAATTCTCCCGCCGATGACGCTGGATGAGGCGATCGAGAGCACGAGGATCCATAGTGTCGCGGGCATGCTCCGGCCCGGTCAGGCGCTGTTGCCGGTTCGCCCGTTCCGGGCGCCCCATCATTCGATCTCGGATGCCGGGTTGATCGGCGGAGGCACGGTGCCGAGACCGGGCGAAGTCTCGCTCGCGCACAACGGGGTCCTATTTCTCGACGAACTGCCCGAATACCGCCGCAATGTCCTGGAGAGCCTGCGCCAGCCGTTGGAGGAGGGCACCATTTCCATCACCCGGGTGTCGGCGGCATTGACCTATCCGGCTCGCGTCATGCTGGTCGCCGCCATGAATCCCTGCCCCTGCGGATTCCTGGGTGATCGCGTCCGGCCTTGTGTCTGCAGTCCTGTGCAGATCCAGCGCTACCGCGCGCGGGTGTCCGGTCCGTTGCTGGACCGGATCGATCTGCATGTCGAGGTGCCGGCAGTGCCGTTTCGAGACCTGGCTACGGACGAGCGCGGCGAGGAGTCCGTGTCGGTCCGAGAGCGCGTCATCGCGGCCCGCGCGCGGCAGGTCGAGCGCTATCACGGGTCGCGGGCGCACAACAACGCCCAACTGCGACCGGGCCAGAGCAGGAAGTACTGCCGGATCGACGGGCCGGGGCGGACGCTGATCGAGCAGGCGGTGGCGCGTCTCGGGCTCTCGGCGCGAGCCTACATGCGGATTCTCAACGTCGCGCGCACGATCGCGGACCTGGAGCAGCGGGACTCGATCGCGGCCGAGCACGTGGCGGAAGCCATTCAGTACCGGAGTTTGGATCGGCAGGTGCTCTGACGGACTTCTCTTCTTTCTTAGCGCGGCGACGAACTGGACTGCATCAGAGGCAGACGGATGTGGACCGTCGTCCCCTTGCCTTCCTCGGTGGCCAGAGAAATTTGCCCATTGTGCGCGTCCACCACGTCTTTCACGATCTTGGTGCCCAGCCCGGTGCCGCCGGCCTTGCGGCTGATGGCACGGCCGGTGAAGAGGCTGTCGCGGACCTCGGGCGACATGCCGCGCCCGGTGTCGATGACGAACAGGTGAACAGCCTCATCGGCCAGATCGATGTGCCCCCGGACGGTGATGGAGCCGCCGCCCGGTATCGCCGCGATGGCGTTATGGATCAGATTGTAGAGCGCGTTGAAGAGCCGGCGTTCGTCGGCCGAGATCAGCGGGATCGCATCGAGACCTTCGGCGCGGAGGGAGATTTTCTTCTCGTCGGCGAGCATGTGCAGGGTCTTCATCACGTCGTCGACCACGGTGGTGACGCGGCACGGAGCGAAATGGGGCGGTGTGCTGAGGCCTTTGATGCAGTCCCCGATCTCGCGCACGCGGTCCTGAATGCGACGGGCGGCGTCCTGGAGCAAGCCGATCACCCGGTTGCAGAGCATCTGGCTGGTCTGCGTGCCGCTGATCCCCATGGCGGTCAGGCTGCCGAAGAGCTTGTTCAGCTCGGTTTGCAGGAATTCCGCGCCGGTGATGACCGGGGTGAGCAGGTTTTTGATGTCATGCCCGATGTCGCCAAGGAGGCGCGCCACTTCGGCCAGCTTGGCGGCTTCGAACAAGCGCGCCTGTTCGATGGCCTGCGCGGCTAGGGCGGACACGATCGTGAGGATGTCGATGTCGTCCTTGTTGAGCCGCCCGTTTCGCTTGTTGAGGACTTCGAGCACCCCGATGGGCTGGCCTTCCCAGCGCTTCAACGGGATCGCGATCATGTCCATGGTCTTGTAACCGGTGGTGTCGTCGATGCCGGAGAAATGGCGGATATCCCCTGCGACGTTGCCGATGATGGCTGGCTCTCCGGATTTGAAGACCGCGCCGGCCACGCCCAGGTCCCAGGGGATGGCCGTGCCGCGCAACTGCTCGGCTTTCTCTCCGATGACATAGCGGAAGATCAGTTGGTGAGTTTTGTCGTCGGCCAGCAGCACGGAGCCGGCGTCCGCATCAACCACTTCCAGAGCGATGCGCAGCGCGTTCTCGACCAGTTCATCCACGTTGATGTGCTGCGAGAGGGCCTGGCAAATGAGGCGGGCGGCCTCGAGCTCGCGCTCGCGTTGGAGCAGTCGGCGGTCCTGCTGCCGCCGAGGCGCTCGGCGGCGGTCCCCGGAGTAACCCGGGTTGGGAGAAAATGGGCCCCGTTCGCTCGCCACGTGCGCCTGATAGCCTCCCTTGCATGCCGCCGCCCAAAGCTTACTGGAGGCATTGAATATCCGGCACGTTTGATCGAAGTGCCGGCCCAGCTAGCTCGGGGTGGAGCTGGCGAGAGGAGTCGAACCTCCAACCTGCGGTTTACAAAACCGCTGCTCTGCCGTTGAGCTACGCCAGCGCCCGACGGCTGAGGCTATGGTAGCATACTTCACTACGGGGAAAGCCACCCCCGCACGAATTTTCCGAAAGGGCGCCGTCTGTGTTATAGTTTCGTTGCGTCTTGGAAGTTCAGGAGAACCATGGTCACGCTTCGTTTATTGGGAATCCTGGCAGCGGCAAACGGCGAGCGCGTCCTGGAGTGGGAGCTCAAGGAGCCGACGACCTTGAGGCAGCTGCTCCACGCGCATCAGGAGGAAATCCCCGCCGTCATCAGGATGTGGAAGGACACGGAGTGCATGTTCACGGTCGGGTTCCGCATCGCGGCGGAGTCGACGGTGGTGAAAGACGGCGACATCGTGAAAGTCACACCCCACAGCAGCGAGCTTCACTCCGCCGACTTCCCGATCGGCCACGGAGGAACAACCTAGGCACCGCGCAAGGGCTCTTACCGGGTCTTGCGGGCTTTTCTCCGCTCCTCCGGTTCCAGCAGGCGCTTGCGGACCCGGATCGAGGCCGGCGTCACTTCCACCAGTTCATCCGGGCCGATGTACTCAAGGGCGAACTCGAGCGTCATCTCGCGGGGCGGGGTCAGGACGATCGCCTCGTCGGAGCCGGAGGCGCGCATGTTCGTCAGGTGCTTGGCCTTGCAGACGTTCACGTCCAGGTCTTCGTCCCGCGCGTTCTCGCCGACGACCATCCCTTGATAGACCTCCACGCCGGGACCGATGAACAGGGCGCCCCGCTCCTGCGCGATGTTGAGTCCGTAGGCGCTGCTGGTCCCGGTCTCGTACGCGATCAGCGAGCCGTGGGGCTGCACCTGGAGGGCGCGCGGATCGGCCTTCTCGTAGCGGGCGAAGATATGGTGCAGGATGATGGTGCCCTTGGTCTTGGTCAGAAGCGCGTTCTTCAAGCCGATCACCCCGCGGGTCGGGATGTGGTACTCGAGATGCAGGTCCCCGTGGACCGTCAGCTTCATGTGGCGAAGCTCGCCGCGGCGCCGGCCAACTTCTTCGATGACCGGGCCTTGGAACTCCACTGGCGCCTCGATGGTCAGTTCTTCATAAGGCTCCAGCGTCACCCCGTCCGCTTCGCGCAAGATCACTTTCGGCTGGGAGACCTGGAGCTCGTAGCCTTCCCGGCGCATTGACTCGATGAGGACCGCAAGGTGCAGTTCGCCACGGCCGGCAACCAGGAACTGGTCGGTGGAATCGGTTTCTTCCGCGCGCAAGGCGACATTGGTCTCCAGTTCCTTGTACAGCCGTTCGCGCAGGTGGCGGGACGTGACGTACTTGCCTTCCCGTCCGGCGTAGGGGCTCGTATTGATCGAAAAGGTCATCTGGACGGTCGGCTCGTCGATCGCCACGGGCGGCACGGGGACCGGCTGCTCGGGATCGGCCAGGGTCTCGCCGATCCCGATCTCCGGGAAACCGGCGACGGCCACGATCTCGCCGGCCTCGACATGGTCGACCTCCTTGCGTTCCAATCCTTCGAAGACGAGGAGGTCGGTGGCCTTGCCGTGGATCTGGGTCCCGTCGGTCTTGATCCGCACCAACGCCTGGCGCTTGGTCAGAGAACCGGACAGCAGCTTGCCGATGCCCATCTTGCCCTTGTAGGGATCGTGGGCCAGGGCGAGCACCAGCAACTGGAGCGGGCGGTCCAGCCCGATCGCCGGCGGAGGGATTTTTTCAAGAATCGTGTCCAGCAACGGCGCAATGTCCACGCCCGGCTTCTCCGGATCCAGCGAGGCCGTACCCTGCAGCGCGGAGGTGTAGACGATGGGAAAGTCGAGTTGGTCGTCGCTGGCGTCCAGGTGCGCGAACAGGTCGAACGTGCGGTTGACCATGTCGTCGATCTGGGCATCGGGCCGGTCAATCTTATTGATGACCACGATAGCCTTGTGTCCCAGGCCCAGGGCCTTGCGGAGCACGAAGGCGGTCTGCGGCATAGGGCCTTCCTTGGCATCCACCAGCAGCAGGACGCCGTCCACCATGCGCAGCGTGCGTTCCACCTCACCTCCGAAGTCGGCATGTCCGGGCGTATCCACGATGTTGATCTTGACCCCTTTATAGACCACGCTGGCGTTTTTGGCATTGATGGTGATACCTCGCTCGCGCTCCTGGTCCATCGAGTCGAGAATGCGCTCGCCCATGCTCTCGATGTTGCGGTGCACGCGGGTCTGCTTCAGGATCGCGTCCACGAGGGTCGTTTTCCCGTGGTCCACGTGAGCGATGATGGCGATGTTGCGAATGTCTGTTCGGTGCATGGTCGGCAGAAGCCTCACTTTAACGCAACTGCGTCGGAGGAGTCAAAGCTTCGCCTGTTGTCCTTGTGCTTTCGGAGAGAGCACGGTATCATAAATCACCTGTGCGCAAGGTAAGGCATGCCACTCGCTGAGCTCTTCTCGTCCTTCCAGCGTCCCCAGTCCGTCTGGAAAGCCCTGCTGTGGGGTGTCTGCACGGTGGCCCTGATCGGCTTTGTGGCGGGTCTGGCCACGGTGGGGTACCTGCTTCAAGACCTGCCCTCCATCGCCGGTCTGCATGAGTACCAGCCCAGCCTCGTGACGCGTGTTTACTCGGCCGACAAGCAGGTGATCGGCCAGTTCTTCTTGGAACGGCGGATCCTGGTCCCGCTGGAGAAGATCCCCCGGCATGTGGTGAATGCGGTGGTGGCGATCGAGGACGCCCGCTTCTTTGAGCATCGGGGCCTGGACTTTGTCGGCATCGCGCGGGCCGCGATCACGAACCTTGTTTCCGGGAAGATCCGTCAGGGGGCGAGCACCATCACACAGCAGTTGGCGCGCTCGCTCTTCCTGTCTCCCAAGCGGGACTTCGAGCGCAAGGCGAAGGAGGCGCTCCTGGCCCTGAAGATGGAGCAGATCCTAGGCAAGGAGCAAATACTAGAATTGTACCTCAACCAGATCTACTTCGGGCACGGAGCGTACGGGGTGCAGTCCGCCGCCCAGACCTACTTCGGCAAGGACGTGGGGCAGATCACCCTGGCGGAGGCGGCGTACCTGGCGGGCCTGCCCAAGGGACCGTCGGACTACTCCCCGTACTACCACCCTGAAGCCTCCAGGAAGCGCCAGGTTACGGCGCTGAGACGGATGGAGGAAGAGCGGTTCATCAGCACGGCGGAAGCGGAAGGGGCCATGGCGGAAGACGTGCTGTTCAGGCGTCAGACACGGGACGAACCGGCGCCCTACTTCGTCGAACACGTTCGCCTGCGCTTGATGGCCACCTACGGCGAAGCCATGGTGTACAAGGGCGGGCTCCAGGTGTACACGACGCTGTCCTTGCCGGAGCAGCAGGTGGCGACGACCGTCCTCCAAGAGGGTCTCCGCCAGCTGGACAAGCGGCAGGGCTACCGTGGGCCGCTCCGCCGGGGTGCGTCGCCTGACGAGTTTTCCGCGAAACGAGTCAGCAGCGGGGCCTTGGCCGACGCGCCCCCTCGTCCCGGCGAGATCATCGAGGCCGTCGTGGCGAAAGTGGGGAGGGACGGGCTCACGGTGCTGGCGCGTGGCCTGACGGGACGGATCGCCGCCGACGATCTCATGTGGGCCCGCCGGAGACTGAAGGGCCCCGATCCGATCAAAAACGTGAAGGACACCGGCGCCAAGACGCCGGGCGAACTGTTCAAGGTCGGGGACGTGATCGAGGTGAGCGTCAAGAAGATGGTGGGCGACGTCGCCCAGATGACTCTGGAGCAGACCCCCATCGTCGAAGGCGCCCTGCTGTCGCTCGATCCCCGCACGGGAGCCGTCCGGGCGATGATCGGCGGCTACGATTTCCAACGGAGCGAATACAACCGCGCGACATCCGCCAGGCGGCAGCCCGGCTCGGCGTTCAAGCCGATGATCTACGCCGCGGCGATCAACCAGGGACTCTCCCCGGGGACCCCGATCGTGGATTCCGGGGTCGTCTACAACGAGAACGACCCCGATCTGGTCTGGCGGCCCGAGAACTATGACCAGAAGTTCGAGGGGCTGATCACCTTGCGGCAGTCGCTGGCGCAATCGCGCAACGCCGCGACCGTGCGCCTGCTCGAGAAGATCGGCATCCCCCCGGTGCTGGACCTCGCCCAGAACATCGGAATCGCCTCGCCGCTCGCCAACGACCTCACGCTGGCGCTGGGTTCCTCCGGCGTGACGCTCCAGGAGTTGACGGCCGCCTACGGGACGTTCTTCAACCAGGGCATCCGGCTGGAGCCCTACACGATCGAATCCGTGCTGGACTCGAACGGCCAAGTGCTGGAGATGCATGTCCCGGACCCGCGCGCCGTGATGACGAAGGAGTCCGCCTACCTGATCACCAATATGATGGAGGACGTGATCCAGCGGGGAACGGGGCAGGCAGCCAAGGGCATGGGACGCCCCCTGGCCGGCAAGACGGGCACCACGAACGATTTCACCGACGCCTGGTTCGTGGGCGGCGCGCCGAATCTGTTGACGGGCGTCTGGGTGGGGTTCGACGAGATCCGGACGCTGGGCGACAGGGAGGCCGGAGCCCGAGCGGCGCTCCCGGTCTGGATGAGGTATATGAAGACCGCGCTGGAGCCCTTGCTAGTAGTGCCGTTCGCCATGCCTGAGGGGATCGTGGCGGTCAGGATCGATCCGGCCACCGGCCTGCTGGCGCCGGAGGGGTCGGAGCAGGGCACCGTCGAGGTGTATCTCAAGGGAACCGAGCCGACCAAGCACGCCGAGGTAAAGTCCTCGCCGTCGCAATTCTTCAAATTCGACCAGATGTGATCGGCGCCTTAGCCGTGGGCGTCCTTGTATTCCTCGTGCCAGGCCATCTGGATGGCTTCGAGGAGTTTCTCGTTGGACTTCCTCGCATCGCCGATGAAACCCGGGATGGCTGTGACCCACTGATGGAGATCGGTGAACCGGATCGTCAGCGGGTCAGTGTCCGGGTGCCGCTCCATGAGCTGAAGCGCGATCTCTTCGGTATCGTTCCAGTCTAGCTCCATCGGACACTCCTTCACGTCACGTCGGAGAGTTTCTTGTCCTTCAACGTCTCCTGCAGCGTGCTGTTCATGAGCTTCTCGGCCAGGCCGTAGGAGGCCTTGTCCAGCTTCTCGATCGCCTCTCGGATGGCGCGGTGGTCGGCGCCGGCCATGGCGGACTTGAGGGTGGCGACCGCCTCCTGGATCGCCGCCACCTCTTCGGACGTAGCCAGGTTGCCGGCTCGCGCCAGCGCCTTCTCCGTGGCCCGCAGGATGATCTCGGCCTCGTTCATCGCCTCGATCCGCTGCCGCTCCTGAATATCCTGCTTCGCGTAGACGAACGAGTCGCGGATCATGCGCTCGACTTCCTGGTCCGTGAGACCGTAGGAAGGCTTGACCTCGATGGACTGCACCTCGCCCGTACGCACGTCCCGCGTCGTGACGTTGAGAATCCCGTTGGCGTCGGTCATGAAGGTCACTTCGACGCGGGGGACGCCGGCCGGCAGGGGCGGGATCTTGAGCTGGAAGCGTGCCAGGCTGCGGTTGTCCTTGGCGAGCTCACGCTCACCCTGGAGGATATGGATGTCCACGGATGTCTGGCCGTCGACGAAGGTCGTGAACATCTCCTTCGCGCTGGTCGGGATCGTCGTGTTGCGGCGGATGAGGCTGCTCATCGCACCGCCCATCGTTTCGATCCCGAGGGTCAGCGGGGTCACGTCGAGGAGCAGCATGTCCTGGATGCCGCCGGACAGGATATCCGCCTGGACCGCGGCGCCGAGCGCCACCACCTCGTCAGGGTTGAGCTCGCAGTGAGGCGTCTTGCCGAAGAGGGCCTGGACCCTCTGCTGCACGAGCGGCATCCGGGTGGAGCCGCCGACGAGGACGACCTCGTCGATGTCGGTCGCCGTCAGGCCGGCGTCCGCGAGGGCTTGGCGGCATGGCGAGAGGGTCTTCTCCATCAGATCGTCCACCAGGTTTTCCAGTTCGGCCCTGGTGAAGGTCCGTCGGTATGTGCCCTTGCCGTCCGGGAGCGGGACCTCCACGACAGTCTCCGTGTCCGTGGACAGGCGGCACTTGGCCTGCTCGGCCCGGACGCGCAGCTCCTGCTGCAGTTGGGGTCGTCCTTCCAGGGAGAGTCTGTGGGCGGCCTTGATCTCCCGCATCATGACGTCCACCAGTTTCCTGTCGAAGTCGTCGCCGCCGAGGTGGGTGTTGCCGTTGGTGGCCAGGACCTCGAAGATGCCGCCTTTAAGCTTGAGGATTGAAATGTCGAACGTGCCGCCGCCCAGATCGTACACGCCGATGATGCCCTGCTTGCGCTTCTGCAGGCCGTAGGCCAGCGACGCGGCGGTCGGCTCGTTGACGATCCGCACCACCTCCAGGCCGGCGATCTTCCCGGCATCCTTCGTGGCCTGGCGCTGGCTGTCGTTGAAATAGGCGGGGACCGTGATGACGGCCTTGCGGATCTCCTCGCCGAAGAAGGCCTCGGCGCGGGCCTTCAGCTCCTTGAGCACCATGGCCGAGATCTCCGGCGGGGTGAGCGCCTTGTCCCCGATCTGGAGCCGGATCACGCCGTTCTGTTCGGTGAGCTTGAACGGGAAGTACTGGAGTTCTTTGGTGACGTCCGCGAGGCCCTTCCCCATGAAGCGCTTGACCGAATAGACGGTGTGCTCCGGATTGTGGACGAGCTGCTCCTTGGCCGCGTCTCCCACCAGAAAGCCCGACGGCGTGTAGGCGACGATTGAGGGCACCATCGTGCGGCCTTCCGGTCCCGCAATGACCGTGGGGGTCTTCCCGTTCATGTACGCGACCAGGGAGTTGGTGGTCCCGAGGTCGATTCCGACGATGCGAGCCATTTACTCCAGGGCCTCCGTGATGTTCTGAAGCATGTTGGTCACGTAGGTGCGCTCTGACAGCAGGCCGCGCATCTCCTTCAGCGACTGCTCCTTCTGGGCCAAGTGGGCCTGGTCGTGCGACCCTTTGTCGACGAGCTTGTCCCAGATCTGGAAGAGCTCGGCCAGGCGGCTTTCCAGCGCGGCCCGCTTGGCCTCCAAGGTTTTCCTGGCGTTCTTCAGCGAGTCGCTGGCGCGCGCGGCGGATGTGGTGTCGCCCTGAGACTTGGCCGCATTGAACTCTTCGAGGTGCTCCTGCATCTCGAGGATCGCTTCAAAGAGGTCGGCCGGCGCCTTCCCGGGAATGTCCTTGGCAGCCCCGGCCTCCAGCCGCAGGAGGTACTCGACGCGCCGAATGGGATCTTTCAGTGTGTGGTAGGCCTGGTTCAGGATGGCTGAATTGGCCAGGCTGACGGCCTGCTCCATCTCCGATTTGCCTTCATAGAAATCCGGGTGGAACGCCCGGCTCAGCTCATAGAACTTCGGCTCCAGGGAGACTGCGTCGATGTTCAGCTTCCGGGGGAGCCCCAGGCATGTGAAGTAGTCGATGTCCTTCGACAAGGGCTGGACCTTCACGCATTGGCCGCAAAAATACTCGCCGCCGATGTCGGACTGACAGTGCCAGCACATGCTTCGTGCCAGGGGGAGCTCTTTCTTGCTGGTCTCCATGCAGGCCTTCTTCTAGCGCTCTAGACACAACGGGCATGGCCACCAAGCTCGGCCATGCCCCGTGTGTGCAATTCCCTTGGGAGGAGCGGTTAGACTGAGAACGATTCCCCGCAGCCGCAGTTCTTGGTGGCGTTCGGGTTGCTGAACTTGAACTGGCCGCTCACCAGGTCTTTCTGATAGTCGAGCTGGGTGCCTTGCAGATAGATCGCGCTTTTCATGTCCACGATGACACGGATGCCGTCTAGCTCGTAGGTCTGGTCGTGGGGGCCGATCTCGGTGTCGAAGTTGACGGTATAACTGAGGCCAGAGCAGCCCCCGCCCTTGACGCCCAGGCGCAGGGCCGCCGAGCCCAGGCCCTGGACCTCCTGGAGGCGCTTGACCTCCTTGATGGCGTTCGGGGTAAACGTCACAATCGGAGTGACTGAGGCGGTGTCTTCCATAGAACGTATCCTTCCCTTACCTTGCCTGTGCGGCCGCTTTCTCGCCTTGGGCTTCACCGGCTGACGCTTTCTTCTTGTAGTCTTCCAGCGCGGCCTTGATGGCGTCCTCGGCCAAAACAGAGCAGTGGATCTTCACCGGCGGGAGGTTCAGCTCCTGCACGATGTCGGTGTTCTTGATCTTGTAGGCCTCGTCGACCGTCCGGCCTTTCAGCCATTCCGTTGCAAGGCTGGAGCTGGCGATCGCCGAACCGCAGCCGAAGGTCTTGAACTTCGCGTCCACAATGCGATCGTTCTCGACCTTGATCTGCAGCTTCATGACATCACCGCACTCCGGGGCGCCCACGATCCCGGTGCCTACCTTCTTGTCGTCCTTCGGCAGGCTCCCCATATTCCGCGGGTTATTGTAATGGTCAATGACCTTTTCACTATAAGCCATGATGCTTCCTCCCTTAATGTACGGCCCATTGGACGGATTTCAAGTCGATCCCTTCTTTCGCCATCTCGTAGAGCGGGGACATCTCCCGAAGCCGCTTCACGGCCGCCACCATCCGCTTGGCCGTGTAGTCGACTTCCTCCTCCGTCGTGAACCGGCCGAGCCCGAACCGGATGGAGGAGTGGGCCAGGTCCGAGCCCACGCCCAGCGCCCGCAACACGTAGGACGGCTCCAGCGTGGCCGAGGTGCAGGCCGACCCGGAGGACAGCGCGATTTCCTTGACACCCATCAGCAGAGCTTCGCCCTCGACGTACGCGAAGCTGATGTTCAGGTTGTGCGGGAGCCGCTCGGTCGGATGCCCGTTCAGGTAGCACTCGTCGAGACTCCCCATGACCTGAGCCTGTAAGCGGTCACGCAGCGCCGCGGTCCGCTTGCTCTCCGTCGGCATTTCCTGTTGGCAGAGCTCGCAAGCTTTCCCGAACCCCACGATGAGGGGAACGGGCAGGGTGCCGGACCGCATTCCCCGCTCGTGGCCGCCGCCGTCGATCTGGGGCACCAAGCGCACCCGCGGCCCCTTCTTCCGCACGTACAGGGCCCCGACGCCTTTCGGGCCGTAAATCTTATGGGCGGTGAAGGACATCAGGTCGACCTTGAGCGTTTCCACGTCCACCGGGACCTTGCCGACGCCCTGCGTCGCGTCGCAGTG
>JAXIOW010000043.1:0-21773 GCA_045403215.1 Nitrospirales bacterium
GACGAAGCGGCACAGGAAGTCCTCGCTGAAGAACCAGTCATACATCTCCAAGTTGACGTCCTTCTGAACGACTTCGTGGCCGGCGGCGCGGAGCACGCAGGTCAGACTCGGCAGGCTCAGATAAGGTTCGGAAGGGTACCAGTCCGGGGGGAAGACCAGCATGACCTTCATCTTCCGCCCGTTGGGGGAGCCCGCCGGACGGGGCTTCAACTGGATGAGTTCGCCTTTTCCGTACTCGACTTTCATAGAGTAAATATGAATTTTAGGCCCGTCGTGAGATGGCGGTCAAGGGTTATTCGGGCGGCTTGACAATCAATTCAGGGGCGGCCACAATCCGTTATCCTCCTGGATTTTGCTAAGGAAATCCGCTATGGACCAGCCGACATCTCAGGGCACTCAGACGATGACTCCGCAGGAGGCCCGCGAGCACCTCAACTACCTGCTGTCTTTGTGCCTCCGCAAGGAAGAGGCCTTCGGCCCCTTGGCCTTCGAGTTCGCCCGCAACAACGACCTGGATAAGCTCGGCCTACTCCCGGAGGAGCAATTCAACCTGTGGACAGCGCTGGCCGACGCCTTCGCGGATGAGCCCAAGCGGTTCAAGTTCAAGCTGGAGGCCCTACAGAAGGCCGTCGAGGTGCTGCACCGGTCCAAGCACGCCGACCAGGCCCTGCTGCGCGAGCTGCGGCGGGAGGTCCGGAAGACCGAGGCCGAACTCGCCATCTACAACGAGGCCTACCGCGCACAGAAGCCCGCGCCGGCCGACAAGCACCAGATCATCGTGGAGACGGACCTGCCGGACTACTTCCTTACTACCGCGCAGAAGCGCGCAGCCGCCTACTACCAGCGGAAATTCAAGCTCTCGACCGAGGCCCACACGGCCCAGCAATTCAAGAACCCCGGCACCGAACGCACGTTCCAGCCCGACAACCTGGTCGTCCACAAGGAATTTCCCGGCGCCTGCGCCCCCTTCATGAACGCGCGGATGAACGCGTTCCACCTCATGCTGCCGTTCGACCTGAAGATCAGCCGCAAACCGGACGACCCACTGGCCGCCGGCGTGCGGATCTGGTACGCGAAAATGGGGTACTCGTACCCGCTGCGGTACGAGATGGGCAAGTTCTGCAGTTACTTCGGCGACGAGGTCTTAGACATCGCGCTGGACGACCCCAACCTCCTGTTTGTCTCCGTCTCGGAGGTCAGGGAGACCGAGCTGGGGAGCGTGGAACGCACGCTGCCGCCTGATGTGCCCTCCGAGGTCGGTCTGCCGCGCGCGTTTCTCGAAGGTTCCAACACACTGGGGCCCTACGTGCAGATCGTGTGCAACGTGAAGGTCTGGTTCGACGCCTCAAATGTCTCGCTGCTCCTGCTGGGCGCGCCGGACCTGCCGGAATACGGACTCATGGGCGCCTCCGGTCTGGTGGTGCGCACCTACGGGACGGAAAAGGTAGCGGCCTACGCGGAGGCCACCAAGCAGCCCTGGCAGGAGGGGCTCAGCTTCAACTACATCAACATGCACCTGGCCCTGTTGCCGGCCACCGACACGGCCTTCGTCCCAGCGAACACCCCCATCTTCTCCGTCTTCCCGGTCCTGAGCCGGCAGTCGTACACCTTCAAGGACGTCCGCACGCTGTCAGCATAAGCTTAGAACTCGAGCAGGCAGGTCTTACACACCACTTTGCAGTTCGCTTCGGTCGGCATGGCGTAGGGGACGACGCAGTGGACGTCCACGTCCTCCTTGGTGCCGCACTTGACGCATTGCCCTTCGTCCCGCTCCAATACAGAGTTCCTGAGGTTCGCCGGGATCACGGGTTCCCCGGCGTTCGTCATCTCATCCAACCATCTTGGCATGATGCTTAATCCCCTCTCGACGATCGTGCCACTATTTTACCGCTATTTTACTCTCTCCGGCGCTTCCCGCTCAATGTATTCGCTCCCGCCGCCTTCAGGTTGTCCCGGTACCGCTGGAAGATGCCCTTGAGGTGGGGGAGGAGTTTCTCCTTGAGGCTCACCGGCACCCTGTTGATACGGTCCATGGGCCATTCCTCTACCTTCGTGATATCGAGCCCCTCTTTCGCGAAATCCTCCAGGATCGCGTCCTCGTAACCGTAGATCAAATCGCATTTGAAGGCCTCCGCGTTCAGGGCGTTCATCTCGGCTTCATCATTCATGCCCTGCGCGAACCGGGTCTTGATGCGCTCGACCAGCGGCCCCCCGGCGGCCTTGGTCCGCTCGGACAGCACGGGTTCCAGCGTGTGATACAGGATGACGAGGTCCTGCAATTGAAAGCGGATGGCCATGCCGTCCAGGCACGGCGGCTTGGTGAGGGTCTGCTTGTCCAGCGTTTCCTTCGTCTGCTTGATCAGGCGGGCGGTCTCGTAGAGATAGGCCTCTTCCCATTCGGCCGCGTTGTAGCTGAAGAAGCACCGGATGAAATCAATCTTCTTGTTGGCGTCCCACATCTGGAAGTCGAGGGTCGGCCGCTTGCGATTGCTGTAACCGATGATGCCGCCCCCATTCGCGTCTCCCAGCGCGACGCCGTAGGGCTCGAAGGCTTCGGCCAGGACATCGGCGTAGATCCGGAACAGCAATTTCAGGTTGCCGGGATCCTCAAGGCCCCGATTTTGCGGGACGGACACCAAGCTGTAGAGCCGACGAAAGCGCGCGCGGGTGTAACCGCACTCATCTGTGAAATACCAGGAGCCTCCCCAGAGGCCACCAGTCAACGGAACCTCGGCCCGGTAGCGGCGATGGAGCCTCGCCGAGGTCTCCTTGGCCACCGCGTCGAAGAGCTCGTTGAGGTAGAGCGAATTGACGCGGCCGTCTGGAGTAAACACCGGACCGGAAGCGCTCGGAATTTTATCTCTGATGACCTTCGCGCCCATCGTCCCTTAGCTCGCCGGCACCAAGGTCAGGAACCAGGGCGCCGCCTCCAGCTTCATCTGATCGAACAGATACGCGGTCCTCCCGGCCGGCACTCCGGGAAACACCGCGCCGCGCCGGATCTCGACAAAGCGGAAACCATACGTCTCACCGCGCCGGCCCTCGTAGCCCAGGACGCGAGGGATGTCCTGGCGGACTTTCGGCATGATCATCTTCTGGCCGATGCTCAGCCGCAACAATTGATCGTAGGCCGCCCCGAAAAACTGTCCCACGTTTCCCTCCACAAAAAACACGCCCTGAGGCCGCGCCGCGTCCTCGGGCAGGAGTTGGGAGAGGACTTCCCAGAAGGTCTCCATGTCCACGGCGGACAGGATGCACAGCTTGCCCTTGCGCGACAGCACATCCAGCAAGGCCAGGGGGCCAGAGACATCAAACTTCCACGGCGGAAAGGTGAGCCTCTCTCCCTTGTGCACCACCTCGAGCACCTCGCGCCCCTTGATCTTCACGCGCCGGAACTCGCCCTTGGTGTGACGGAGATGGGCATGGATCGCGTCGTGCCCGAGCCGGGACGGCTCGTAGGCGAAGGCGGGCGTCGCCGGGCTGTTGCATACGGCGATGGTGTACCGGGCGCAATCCTGCCGCCAACTTGCCAGGTCGAGCATGTCCCGGTCGCCGTCGTACCGGAAACGCAGGGCCGGCGAAGAGCGGCGCCGCAGCCGATGCAGACGGTCACGATCCGCCTGCACGAACGCGCTGAACGTCTCCTGCGGGTCGAGTCGATCAAACGCGTGCAGGGTGAGCGCCCGCCCCGCGCGCTCGAGCGGGCCCAGGTACTGCTCGACCACCTTCTCCGCAAAGGTCAGGTCCCCGGCGCCGCAGTCCACAACAGACGCCACGTCCGCCTCCAACAGGACATCGAACGGATTGTCTTTACCACGGACAGCCGCCTCGACTTTCTCCTGCGGCATCGAGGAGAGAGGCCCCGCCTCGACGGAGCCCGCCACGACGCCCAACAACAGGCACAGGTTCCTGACCGCCTTGGTGGGGTTGAGCCCCGTCAACTCGCGGAGTCCTTCGTGGGGAACCGCTGGCATGCCGTCATCGTTGGCGGGCGCCAACAGTTGCAGCAGCGCCTGACGAATCCCCGGATCGAGAGACGAGCCGGTAACTGCCGCGTGCAGGCGCTGCAGAGTCTCGGCAGCAGCATCGGGCGCGACCAGGCGGCGCGAGGCCGCCCAGGCCTCGCGGTTGTTCTCCACCGCGTCCCGCAAGCGACGACGAAAGTCAGCAATCACCTGTTGATCCAGCGGCATGCTCGTGCGCATCCAAGTCTCAGAAAGGATATATCCTCCGCTTGCAAGAGCAGTCAAGAAGCCTCTATTCTACGCTCAATGCGCACGCACGAGTACCAAACACAAGCCAGGGCTCACATCCTGGCAAGAAACTGGAATCAAGTGCTGGAACTGGGCCGGACGTGGAGCCAGCGCGAGCCGGAAGAGCCGATCGCCCGACTGCTCCTGGTGACCGGCTTACTTCTGATAGGCGACTATCGCGAGGCGTATGTGCAGCACGACAGGTTGTTCAAGCTGCCGGACAAGGAAGAGGACGATTCAGCGGCGAAGCAGGACCCGCGGACGGCGCTCCGTGCGTTCGCCGGCCAGCTTGCCGGGGAGCACCCGGACAACCCCGGGGCCCGCCTGTTTCTGGGGCTGACCCTTGCGCAGATGGGAGACCTCGAAGGCGCGATCCTGGAGTACAAGGAAAGCGCGCGGCTAGCGCCCGACGATCCCTTCCCCCACTACTTTCACGGACAGGCCCTGCACACGCTGGATCGGCTCGACATGGCCATCCGCGAGTATCGCGAAGCGGTCAAACTGGCCCCTCAGGACGTGCGCATGCGGCTCAACCTGGGTTCAGCCTACTACGAGCAGGGCATCCTCGAGTCCGCCATCGCGCAATATCGCGAGGCCCTCACGCTGAATCCGGACGATCCCTACATCCACTACAATCTGGGCCTCGCCCTCGCCGACCAAGGACGGTTTGAGCCGGCGATCGCCGCGTATAAGGAGTCCGCGCGGCTGAACCCGAACGACCCGCTGGTCCGCTACGCCCTGGGCGTCGTGCACGAGACCAAGGGCCGGGTGAACGAGGCGATCGGCGAGTTTGAGGCGGCCGTCCAACTGGCCCCGACCCTGGCCTCGGCCTACGCAAAGCTGGGCTGGCTCTACTTCAACAAGAACAAGGTGCCGCAGGCGCTCGAGAACTTTGAGAAAGCCGTCCGGCACGACCCGGATGATGCTCAAACGCTCCACGGACTGGGGCTGGCCAAGCTGGCCTCGGGCAAGAAAGACGAAGGAATCCTTTCGTTACAGCAGGCGTATCAGAAGGAAGAACGGGAGGATAAGAAACGTCTGATCCGAAGCGTGCTCGTCAAAGTAGGAGCCCTTTCCTACTGACGGCTACAAATCCCTCACCACCCCTTGCAGGACCGTCGCCTGCGTCACGGGGTCGCCGGTCTTCTTGAGCTCCTCACGGATGCGCTCCTTCAGGTACTCCGAATAGCCGAGCTTCTCGATGAGCACTTCCAGGAAGCGCTCGCCCGGCAACAGGGTGCACGCCTTCAGCTCGCTCACGATGTGCTCCGTCACGGGCACGTAGCAATTCCCGACGTGAAACAGCACCGGGTAGTGGTGCCCTGCACCTGGCAATCGTTCAAACCGGACGCCAACCACGGCATTTCCTCCCACATCAACAGGCGGTATTCTAAGGAACCGCGCGCCAGGAGACAAGGCGGGTATGGAATCCGCGGGCGGAATGGTATGATACCACCCGCACGGCACGATGCCTGAGAAGATCCTCACCACCAAGGCCCTCACGGCAGCGCTCGACGCACGCCGCGCCCGCGGCGAGCGCATCGTCTTTACCAATGGCTGCTTCGACCTCCTGCACGTCGGCCACACGCGCTATCTCCAAGCGGCAAAGAAGCTCGCGGACTGCCTGGTCGTCGGGCTGAACAGCGACGCCTCGGTCCGCGCGATCAAGCCGAAGGGGCGCCCCCTCGTGCCGCAGGCCCAGCGGGCCGAAGTGCTGGCCGCATTGGCCTGCGTGGACCACGTCGTGATCTTCGACGAACCCGACCCTCGCGCCCTGATCGCCTCGGTGCAACCCGACGTCCTGGTCAAGGGCGGCGACTGGCCGCTCGACCAGATCGTGGGCCGGGAGATCGTCCAGGCGCGCGGCGGGCAGGTCGTCACCATCCCCCTGGTGCCTGACGTGTCCACCACGAGCCTCATCCGCCGCATCCAATCCCGTCCCTGATGCCTGCTCCCGCGATCCCCGCTAATTGGTCTGCCCTGGTGTCGCCGCTCCTCGACGCCATGGAGAAGCGACGGCGTTCGACGGCGCTGGTCGGACTCTTCGGCTCCGCCAAGGGGCTCGTGCTCTCGGCCCTGGCGAGACGCCTCGCGGACCGGAAGATGTCCGTGCTGGTGGTGACCCCCACGGACGAAGCCGCAGAGCGCTTGCATGCCGATGTGGCGTTCTTCCATCGGCTGCAAGGCGCCGCGCCGGAGGATATCCTGTTGTTTCCGGATTGGGGCGTGCTGCCGTACGCCTCCACGCCCCCCGTGGAAGTGATCGGGCAGCGCATGCGCGTGCTGGACCGGCTCCGCGGAGCGGATCGGGGGCTCGCGCTCATCGCGCCCGTGACGGCGTTCCTGCAACGGCTCCTGCCCCGGAGCCTGTTCGCAGAGGTGTGTTTCTCGCTGAAGCAGGCGGACACGATCGAACGGCCTCACCTCGTCACCCGGCTTCTGCGGCTCGGCTACCGCCGGGTGTCGGTGGTGGAGAACCCCGGCGAGTTTGCCGCGCGGGGCGGGATCGTGGACCTGTTCTCGACGGCCCATGAAGAACCGCGCCGCCTCGACTTCCTGGGCGACACCATCGAGACCATCCGCCTCTTCGATCCCGCCACCCAGAAATCCTCCGGGCGCGCTCCCTCCCTGCGCATCCTCCCCTCGCGCGAGCTGATCCGCCCAGAGCCTCCCGTTGGAAATGACGCCGCCGAGCCCTGCCCGCCGGACGCCGAGTGGCGCGGGCCGTCCGTCTATCCCGCCATGGACACCCTGCTTGACTACTTCGCCGCGCCGCCGGTGTTGATCGCAGACGAACCGGCGGACCTGCGCAAGCACGCCGAGGACTTTCAGGAAGAGGCGCGCGCCGCCTACGGCGGGCGCGAGCCGTCCACGCCCTCCCTGTCTCCTCCCGAGGAGCTGTTCCTCCCGCTCCCCCATCTCTTGGAGGCCGGCGGCGCACGCTGTCTGGTCACCATCGCGGCGATCCCTCCGGGAGAAACCGGCGGCGTACCCGAAGAGACAGTGGCGCCGGTCTTGCACTTCGAAGCGCACCGTCCACAGGCGGTCGGAATCGGGGTCAAGGGCCGTTCCTTCACCGAGACCCTCACCCACCTTGAAACGCTGCGGGCCCAAGGCCCGGTCGTGATCGTCGCCCGGAGCCGCGGCCAGGTGGATCGCCTGAAGGCGCTCTTCCTGGAACACGATCTGCCAGCGGAGCCGCTGGGCGACAGGCCCGTGACGACGCTCGGCGCGCATGCCCCCTACGCCCTGGTGCAGGGCGAGCTGTCCGGCGGACTCTTGGGACTGCGCGGCCCGGGGGGCGGAGCGTCCCCGCTCGCCCTCTCGATCATCGCCGAAGACGAGCTGTTCGCCAAAGGGGGGCGGCACAAAGCCCCGTCGCCCTCCAAGAGCGCCGCGTTCCTCAAATCCCTCGAAGAAGTGAAGATCGGCGATTACGTCGTGCATGTCCAGCACGGGATCGGCCGCTACTTGGGGCTCCGTCGCCTCTCGGTCCAGGGCTTCGACAGCGACTACCTCATCGTCGAGTATGCCGTCGGGGACATGGTCTATGTCCCCCTGGACCGGTTGAACCAGATCCAGCGCTACTCGCCGTCCGAAGGCCATACCCCCAAGCTCAGCCACCTGGGCGGGACGGCCTGGAGCCGCACGAAGGCCCGCGTGCGCAAGAGCATCGAGGAGATGGCGAAAGACCTGATCTCCGTCCACGCGGCGCGGCAGGCACGGGGGCGGCCCGCGTTCACGCCGGACAGCCTGCTCTCCCACGAGTTCGACGCCGCGTTCGAATACGAGGAAACGGCGGACCAGCTCAGGTCGATCGAGGACGTCCGTCGCGACATGGAGTCCGAAAAGCCGATGGACCGGCTGATCTGCGGGGACGTCGGGTACGGCAAGACCGAAGTCGCCATGCGCGCCGCCTTCAAGGCGGTCCAGGACAACAGGCAAGCCGCGGTGCTCGTGCCCACCACCCTGCTCGCCCAGCAGCACTTCGAAACCTTCACCGAGCGCTTCGCACCGTTCCCGGTCACGGTGGGCGTCATCAGCCGGCTCCAATCGCCCAGGGACCTGAAAGCCACGCTGCGCGGCGTCATGGAAGGCTCCATCGACATCGCCATCGGCACGCACCGCCTCCTCCAGAAGGACGTGCAGTTCCGCGACCTCGGCCTGGTCGTGATCGACGAGGAGCAGTGGTTCGGAGTGCGTCACAAGGAACGCCTCAAGCAGTTGCGCACCCAGGTGGACGTCCTGACGCTCACGGCGACGCCGATCCCGCGCACGCTGCAGATGTCCCTGTCGGGCCTCCGGGACCTGTCGGTGATCGAGACCCCGCCCCCTGACCGGCTGGCGATCCGCACCCAGGTGGTCCGCTTCGGCAAAGGCGTCATCCGGGAAGCCATCCTCCGGGAGTTGGGCCGCGGCGGGCAGGTCTTCTTCGTGCACAACCGCGTGCAGGACATCGAACGGATGGGCGCGTGGCTGAAGGACCTGGTGCCGGAGGCCCGGATTGTCGTCGCGCACGGCCAGATGGACCCGCGGCCGCTGGAAGCCACGATGCTGAAGTTCCACCGCCGCGAAGCGGACGTGCTGCTGTGCACGACCATCATCGAATCGGGCCTCGACATCCCCAACGCCAACACAATTCTAGTGAACCGCGCCGACACCTTCGGGCTGGCCCAGCTCTACCAGCTCCGGGGGCGCGTCGGTCGCAGTGCCCACCAGGCCTACGCCTACTTCCTCGTCGCCGAAGAGGACACGCTCACCGGGGACTCGCAGAAGCGTCTCCAGGCGATCCAGGAGTTCACGGAGCTCGGATCGGGGTTCCGGATCGCGGCGGCCGATCTGGAAATCCGGGGCGGCGGAAATCTGTTAGGCAAGGAGCAATCCGGCCACGTCGACGCGGTCGGCTTCGAACTCTACATGCAGATGCTGGAGCAGGCCGTCCACGAACTCAAGGGCGAGCCCGTGCCTGAGGAGTTCGAGCCGAATCTGCAGCTTCAGGTCTCGGCGTACATCCCCGAGGAGTATGTCGGCGACGCCGCGCAACGCCTGGCGCTCTACAAGCGCCTGACCGCCAGCTCTCAGGTGGGCGACCTCGCGCAACTGCACGGCGAACTGGTGGACCGGTACGGCGCGCCGCCAGAGCCGGTCGAACGGCTGCTCGAGGTCATGGAGATCCGCCTCCTGGCGAAGGCGCTGCGCGTGGCTGCCATTCAGGTCCGCCCGACGGCCGTGGCCTTCAGCTTCGGCGAGAAGGCCCTGCCCCCGCAGGCCGGCCTCCAGGCGCTCATGGACCAGGATGGCGCCCGGCTGCGCTTCACCACCCCGTATTCGTTTGAGCTTCTCGGAGTGGACTCCGCCTGGAAAGCCGTCTTCCCGGAAATAAAAAGAGCCTTGCAAGTCCTTGCAACGTATGATAAAAATCGCCTGCGCCCGTCTGAGTCAGAATGAATCACGTCACAATCAATTCGTAGGGGAGGGTACGTTTGGACGAATGGCTTAGCGCGTTGAAGAGAACACTCGGCCTCGCGCTCCTCCTTGCCGTCATCAGTGCCTGCAGTGACAAGACGGATGCCTCCACCAAAGCCCTCGCGATCATCAACGGAAAAGAAATCACAGCCAGCGAGTTCGACCTCAGGTGGTCCCAGATTCCGGACTACGCCCGGAAGACCTTTGCGGGTCCCGAAGGACGCAAGAAATTCCTGGAGGAGCTCATCAACCATGAGCTCTTGCTCCAAGAGGCCAAGAAACGGGGCTTTGATCGCGACCGCGCCTTATCGGAACGCGTGGAGCGCTTCAAAGAGAGGAGCTTCATGGAACGCCTGAGGATCGAAGAGGTAGACTCCCAGGTTAGGGTCACCCGTGAGGAGATGAAGGCCTACTATGCCGCCAACGCCGCGAATTACACCGCGCCCGACGAACTGCGCGTGAGCCACATCGTCGTTAAGACGCCGGACGAAGCGCTCGACCTCAAGAAACGCCTCAACCAGGGGGAGGATTTCGCGACACTCGCACGGAAGGTCTCACTTGATCTTTCCACCAGGTACAAGGGCGGCGATTTAGGGTTCATCAAGAAGGGCCAGACGTTACCGCAATTTGAGAAGGTGCTCCTGACCCTCAAGGTGGGAGGAATAAGCCAGCCGTTTGCCACCCCGTTCGGTTACCACATCATCATGCTGGTAGATCGCACCTCTGGTGCTTTCCTCTCCTTCGAGGACGCCAAGGAGCAGGTCCGGGAAGAGCTTCTAAACGAGAAGAAGCGAAAGCGCTACGAAGAATTTGTGGCATCGCTGCGGGCAAAAGCCAAGCTCCGCGTCGCCGACGTCCAGATTCCGGTTTCCGAAGTCCCCGTCGCCGCTCCCGCGGCCGCCATGCCGTAACGCCTCCTCTCGCGCGCATGCCAGCGACGACACGACAGAAGGCCTTCGCGGTCCTGACTCTGTGGGCCAGCCTGCTCGGCGCTCTTCCGGTCCTGGCCGCCAGCCTCCATGACAGGATCGTGGCCGTGGTCAACACCGAGGTCATCACCCTGAGCGAGCTGGAGGAGGAAATCAGCGACATGAAGGCGCAGACCCGCCGACGGTACAGCGGGCCCGAGCTGACCCAGCGTCTTCGCCAGATCGACTACATGGGCCTGAACCGGATGATCGAGCGCAAGCTCCAAGTGCAGATCGCCAAGCGGCGCGGAATCAAGGTCACGGATGAGGAGGTGAAGGACGCGATCGTCCGCCTGCGCCGCCTCGGCGAAACGCCCGACGAGAACGACCCCAAAGAGATGGCGCTCATCAAGGACCAGTTGACCGCTTTGCGCCTCATCAACCAGCAGGTCCGGTCCTCCCTGCTGGTGTCTGACGAGGAAGTTCTCCGCTTCTATCAGCAGCACCGGGACCGCTTCATGCTGCCCCCGGAAGTCCGCATCAGCCAGATCCTGATCGCCCTGGGATCCGGCAGCGAGCTCCTGGCGGTGCGCGAGAAGGCGCAAGAGGTGTACGCGCTGCTCAAAAAGGGCGAGCGGTTCGAGGAGCTGGCGGCCAAGCACTCCGACGGCCCCGAGGGGCGCCGCGGCGGTAGCCTGGGGTACATCCGCCCGGGGGACATGCTGCCCCAGATCCAGAAGGCGATCGAGCAGGCGCCACCTGGATCGGTCACAGAACCGATCGCCTCCCCGATCGGCATGCACATCATCCGTGTGGACGACCGCAAGGCGCCGCAGTTCCGGCCCTTCGAGGAGGTGAAGGAGGATGTCCGGAGCCTGGTGTTCCAGCTCAAGTCCGAAGAGGCTTACATCGAGTGGATCAAGGAGCAGAAGGACAAGAACTACATCGAGATCCGGCTGTGAGACGCGGCCGCCCGGCGCGGTCCGGCGAGCAGGCCCCGGATCGCCTTCCACGCCACGTCCTTCCCCTCGCCCGTTACCGCTGAACATCCGATCACAGGGACGCTCAGTAGCGCTTCCAGGTCTCGCATCGCTTGGGCCCGCCGTCCACGAGGGGCTTTATCAATCTTCGTGGCCACCGCCACCAGCCCCAGCCCTCGTTCCCCGAGCCAGTGGACCAGATTGACTTCATCCTCGTCGCCCCGCCGGATGTCGGTCAGCAAGACAACGCCGCGGAGAGAAGGCCGAGACGAGAGGTATCCCTCGATCATGGGCCCCCACTGATCGTGCACGGCCTTCGCGACCTTGGCGTAGCCATAGCCTGGCAAGTCCACGAACATGCACTCCGCGCATGGTCCGTCGGACATGGTCACACGGAAGAAGGTCAGGAGGCGGGTCCGGCCGGGCGTCTGACTCACCTTCGCCAGGTTCTTGCGTCCTAACAGGGCGTTCAGCAGCGAGGACTTGCCGACGTTGGAGCGCCCAGCGAAGGCGATCTCGGGAAGGTCGCCAGCGGGAAATTGCGCGGGCTCCGCGGCGCTGACGACAAACTCCGCGGAGAGCAGTTTCAATTTAGAAGAATACGGCGCGCCTGGTGATACCGGCTGTTCTGCATCCGGTCGAGGTCGCCCCGGATGTACCCGAGCCCCACTACGCAGAGCTCGAAGTTCTCCGACAGCTTCAGGAACAGGGGCGACGCGGGCTCCTCTTCGGCCGCTGAGGGAGCTGCCCGGAGGTACTCGGCCGCCAGCCGGTAGGAGCGTTTGCCGGTCTTGATGTAATCCACGAGGAAGTCCTTGTGGTAGATCAGGCCGGCGGTCTTGATCCGTTTCAGATACTCCGGGAAGAGCCCGGCCATGAAGAGCGTGAAGTCGCCGATGTGCTGGTGGACTTCCCGCTCCCGCTCGAACGACCTGGCCTCGTGCGTGACTTCAGACTCATAGAGCAGGTCGACCACCGCCTCCACCCGCTCGCCTCTGACGCTCTTGATCCGGTAGAGATGGTCCGTGTGGGTGAAGTCCGCGAGGAGCTTGGAGATGTAGTCGCTGACGTTGAAGTCCGGCCAGCCCAGCTTATCCGTGAAGGCCTTCTCCGCCAGCGTTCCAAACAGCTTCCGCAAGGGGTGGTGATCCGGTATGCGCCCGTTCATACGGCCTCCCGATGGTAACTTTAAGTATATTCTGCCCTTGCCGGAGATTCAACATGGCGGCCGGCTAGAGGCGGCTGTCGAGGACGAAGGTGACCGGACCGTCGTTGACGAGCTCCACCTGCATGCGCGCGCCGAAGACGCCGGTCTCGACCGTGAGGTCCGTGGTCTTGCGCAGGGTCTCGACGAACTGATCGAACAAGCGCTGCGCCGTCGCCGGATCGGCCGCCTGATCGAACCCGGGACGCCGCCCCTTGCGGGTATCCCCCAGCAGCGTGAACTGGGAGATCGCCAGCAACCCGCCGCCCAGCTCGGCCAGCGAACGGTTCATCTTACCGGCCTCGTTGCTGAAGATCCGCAGCGCCGGAATCTTTTCCACGAGATACTGCACATCCGCCTCGGTGTCGCCCTTGGCCACGCCGAGCAGCACCACGAGGCCGCTCCGGATCTGCCCGACAAGCTTGCCGTCCACTTCGACGGCGGCGCGAGTGACTCTTTGAAGGACAGCTCTCACTAATAGGCCCCTTCCAATTTGAGCAGGCGCTTCTTGTGGCTCAGGCCGCCGGAAAAGCCGCCCAGCGTTCCGTCGCCGGCGATCACGCGGTGGCAGGGCACCAGGAGCGGCACCGGATTGGCGCCGCACGCCGCACCGACGGCGCGCGCCGCCTTGGGCTTGCCGACTTTGCGCGCCACCCAGCCGTACGACCGCACCCGACCATACGGAATGCTTTGGAGCACCTCCCAGACCTTCACGCGAAACCGCGGCTGTCCGTCCAGATCGAGCGGCAGGTCAAGAGTTCTTGTCTTGCCTGTCAGGTACGCCGTGATCGCGTCCTTGGCCGCTTTCAGGTGGATCGTAGCGGCTCCGCCCGCGCCGTTGGAAGAAGCGCTACGGAGCTCGCGTTCCACCGCGCGTCTGGTCGGCTTCGGCAACACGACGGCGCGCACGCCCCGATCGGTCGCGGCGATGCCCATCCAGCCCCAGTCAGTATGAAAAATCGTCTCGCGCATCGCTCCGCCCTCCCTATTTCTGTCTAATGACCTCGATCTCGAGGTTGATGTCCACGTCGCCGCCGACCACCAGCCCGCCGCTGTCGAGCACCCTGCTCCACTTCATCCCGAAGTCCTGCCGGTTGATCTTGCCGCGCGTACCAGTTTCCGTCTGACGAGGCTCCAGAGGAATTCCAGTTCGTCCGAGCCCAGCAGCGCATGGACCGTGACGTAGCCGGCGACGCTGATGCCGATCCCGACGAGCAACATGACGGTCTTCGCCGCCCAGGCCTCCGGCTGCGCCCAGACCCCGAGCCCGGCGATCCACACGCAGGTCACGACGATCGGCACCGACGCCAGGAGCACCCGCGCGTGGCTGCGGAGAATCGCCTCCCAGCCGAAGGGGCCAAGCCGGCGCGCGAGGAAGACGACCAGCAGGCCCATGTTCAGGATCGCGGACAAGGCCGTCGCCAGCGCGAGCCCGGCGTGCCGGAGCGGCCCCATCAGCAGGAGCGAGAGGGCGATATTGGCGCCGAGGGCGAGCGCCGCCACCAGCACCGGCGTGCGCGTGTCCTGGAGCGAGTAAAAGGCTGACACGACGATCCGCACGCCGGCGAAGGCCCAGAGGCCGACCGCGTACGCGAGCACCGCCGCCGCCGTTCCCTGCGTGTCGGCCGCCGTGAACCGCCCGTGCTCGAAGAAGAGGTGCACGATCGGGGTGCGCAGCAGGATCAAGCCGACCATCGCCGGCGCGATGATGAAGAAGATCAGCCGGAGCCCGAACCCCAGCGTGCCCCGCAGGGCGTCCAATTCGCCCTTCGCCGCCTGGGTGGACAGGGAGGGCAGGAGCGCCGTCGCCAGCGCCACGCCGAAGATCCCGAGTGGAAAATGGATCAACCGCATGCCGTAGAACAGGTACGTCGGGCCGCCCGGAAAGTAGGACGCCAGGATCGTGCTCACGAGGATGTTGATCTGCGTGACCGACAGGCCGATCAAGGCCGGCGCCATCAGCCAGCCGATCCGGCGCACACCTTGATGGGCGAAGTCGAACCGCCAGCCGAAGAGGAGTTCCGCCCGGCGCAGGGCCGGCATCTGACTCAGGAACTGGGCGAGCCCCCCGACGACGACCCCGACGGCTACGGCGAGGATCGGCTCGTCGAACAGCGGGGCCAGCAGGAAGGCGCACGCGATGATCGCGATGTTGAACAGCACGGGCGAGAACGCCGGCGCCGCAAAGCTCCGGACCGAATTCAGCACGCCCATCGCCAGCGCCGCGAGCCCAATGAACAACAGGTACGGGAACATGATCCGGGTTAGCAGGGTGGTGCGCGCCTGCTGCTCCGCATCGCCGCTGAACCCCGGCGCAATCAACGTCACGATCCAGGGCGCCGCGAGGACTCCCAGGACGCAGACGCCGGTCAGGATGGTGAGCAGGGTCGTGAAGGCGGCGCTAGCCAGTTCCCAGGCGTCGCGTTTGGTCCGCTGCGCCAGGTACTCGCTGAAGACCGGGATGAAGGCTGCTGACATCGAGCCTTCGGCGAACAGCTCTCTCAAAAGGTTGGGGATGCGGTAGGCGACGAAGAAGGCGTCGGCGGCGTGGCCCGCGCCGAACAGGCGCGCCAGCACCATGTCGCGTGCGAAACCGAGGATGCGGCTCAGGAGCGTGGCGAGCCCGATGACGCCAGCGGCCTCGACGACCTGGGCGCGTTCGCCGCTTTCCGCCATCTCAGCGCTTGGCGCGGCGCAGCGCCTGCGGCTTCCGTAGCCGCGAGCTCTTGGGCGAGCGGCGTTCGAATAGTCGCTCAAGCACGCCGGCGGCCAGCAAGGGCACCATGAGCTCGTGGTGGCCGATCAGCATGTGCCCGGCGCCGCCCTTCTGGGTCGGCCGCCGGACGACGTTGGTGAGCGGGCGATAGTGCGGAAGGAAGTCCATGTTGACGGTCGTGATCCGGTCCACGGTGTGGCCGAGGTTGCGGGCCAGGGTGAGGGCCTTGAGGAAGACCTCCGGCATGATGACGGCGGAGCCTATGTTCAGGTACACGCCGCCGTCGAGACCGGCGACCACCGCCGCGAACGTGCGGAAGTCCCGCAGCGTGCCCTCGCCGATCGCCGCGCCGTCCACGGCGGGATGCATGTGGATGATGTCGGTGCCGATCGCCACGTGCACCGTGACGGGAATGCCGAGCCGCACGCCGGCCGCCAGGAGGCTCGTCTTCCGGTTCGGGAAGCGCCGCTCCTCGATCCAGGTCCCCAGCGCTTCGCCGATGCCCAGGCCCTTCCGCACGCCGCGCGTGATCGCCTCGTTCAGAAAGCGGCCGGTCTCTTCGGCCATCCCGAAGCGCCCGGTGTCGATCTCCGTGTCCACTTCCTCCGAGGTATGCCCCATCAAGGCCAGCTCGAAGTCGTGGATGATGACCGCGCCGGTGAGCGCGAGGGCCGTGATCACCCGCCGCTCCATCAGGTCCACGAGCACGGGATTGAGGCCGACCTTCGTGGGATGCGCGCCCATGCCGACGACCACCGGCCTGCCGGCCAGGCGGGCCTTGACGATCGCCTCGATGACGTCGCGCAGCGTGCGCGCGGCGAGGATGTCCGGCAGTCCCACAAGGAAATCGGTCACCGTGCCGCCCGGCTGCCACGGACGCGCGGACTCGCCGAGCCTCACCTTGCTGTGCCGCTTGGCCAGCGGATACGTCTTGATCTTGTGGAGAGCGAGCGGCTTGACGAGTGGGACGCGGAGTGGCGGGGTCTCGCGCGGTTTATTCTTTGCCAAGCAGCGCCTCGTCGACGAGCTCGCAGAGGACGTGGCCGAGCGTGATGTGCGTCTCCTGGATGCGGGCGACCGTCGTGGAGGGGACCACGAAGGGATGGTCCACGAGGCTGACGAGCTGGCCGCCGGTCCCGCCGGTCCAGCCCACCGTCACAAGCCCCTGCGCGCGCGCCGCCTGGAGTCCCTTCAGGACGTTCGGGGACTTGCCGCTGGTGCTGATGCCGATCGCGACGTCGCCGGGACGGCCCAGCGCCTGGACCTGCCGGGCGAAGATTTCGGAGAAGTCGTAGTCGTTGGCAATGCAGGTGAGCTTCGCCTGGTCCGCCGACAGGGCGATCGCCGCCAGCGGCTTTCGCTCGCGCCGGTAGCGCCCGACGAACTCGGCCGCGAGGTGCGAGGCGTCCATGGCGCTGCCGCCGTTGCCGAAGAGCAATACTTTATTGCCCTTGCGGAAGGTCTCGACGAGCAGGTCGGCGAGCTGCTGGATGCGGTCGGCGTGCTCCGCGACGAACTTCAGCTTCGTCTCGGCGCTCTCTTCAAACCAGCGGCGGATCTGGGGCTTCACGCGCACCTCGGGTGGTGGCGTCAGATTGTAGGAGAGGGGCTTCGGAGTGTCAAGGAACGCGGGGGAATGGTATAGTGGGTTGCCCTGAGCGCATGGCCCACGACAAGAAAGAGCAGGGAGAGCAGGTCGTCGCGACCAACCGGAAGGCCTACCACGACTTCGCGATCCAGGAGAAGCTCGAGGCGGGGATTGCGCTCAAGGGCACGGAGGTCAAGTCCCTGCGCGAGGGCCGGACCAACCTCCGCGACAGCTTCGCCAGCGTGGATAAGGGTGTGGTCCGTCTGCACAACTGCCACATCAGCCCGTACAGCCACGGCAACATCATGAACCACGATCCCCTGCGCCCGCGTGTCCTGCTCCTGCACAAGAAGGAGATCCGCAAGCTCATCGGCCAGACCCAGCTAAAGGGCCTGACGCTCGTGCCGCTCCGGATCTACTTCACGCCGCACGGGCTCGCCAAGGTGGAGCTCGCGCTGGCCCGCGGGAAGAGGGAGTACGACCGGCGGGAGACCATCAAGCAGCGCGAGGCCGGCCGCGAGATGGAACGGGCGATGAAGGGCGGGCGGAGAAAGAAGTAGGAAAGAAAAAGTAGCCTGTCCCCTTTTTGCTGTTAGACGTGGGGAAAGTTGGGGTTCCAGGCGACTTCCCAGGGAAAGCCGTCTGGATCGGCGAAGTACCCAGTATAGCCGCCCCGCTCTCCCCCGTTGTTAGGTGCTTGGCAGCTTAAGCACGTCCTTCACGCCTTTGGCCAGAAACAAGAAGGTTCCAAGCGCGAACCCAAGGATGCCGGACAGCGATGCAGTGAGGGAGAGAGGCTTGTAGTCCTTCAAAACAGATAAGGTGGCCGTAATGGAGAACTTATCTGCCACAGCCGTGAGTGCTTTCGGCAATTGGTCTTTCACCACAAGATAGAGGCTTTCCCCAGCAACGGTCAGCACGACTGCAATGAGGAGCCAGAACCAAGGCTGGCACCAGTGTACGAAAGACTCCCGCCACGCAGAAGCCGAGCGCAGGTACCGCCACGGCACCAAAAAAAGCGCCAGTACGAGCATAGGGAGGACAATCAACACCAGAACGCTGACTGGCGGGTAGGTCAACTCCGCCGCAGGTAGCCGGACCTTCAGCTCGAGCGCTAGAGCGCTCGCGCACGTAGCGCAGTAAGGCGCAAGCAGCCACCTGTCGATGGCAAGTGCAACTGCCAGCCACAAGAGGACCGCAACTGTCGCAGTGCCGAACGACCGCATAGAAGCTCCTACCGCTTCTCTCTACCGCGCAATCTATTCAAGCCTTCGGGGCGCCCTGCCACAGCATGTCGTACCCCAGCTCCTTGGTGTCGGAGCACATGCTGGCCAACGCGGCGAACTTGTTGTTGAAGACTTCATCGGCATGGGATTTTTCGTGATCCTCAAATGAGCGCCAATAGGTGACGATGGCGTAATGATCATCGGCGGTTCCGGATTCACTGAGGGATCCCTCGTTTGAGACGAAGCCGGAAAACTTGAACACCTGCCCGCCGATGAATCCCCCTTTGTCGCCGCCGTAGGTTTCCTTGACGACGCTGCAGAGTTCCCCGACGGCCAGCTCCACGTCCTCGAAGCTGACGCCGGGCTTGAGCTTGACGGTGTTGAACAGCATTTTGGCCCCGAATGGGAGTGTAATCGGACCGAACATGTCATCCTCCTGAAAATGGGGTCAGACTCGATTTAAATCCTTACACGGATTGGAACAACAAAGCAAAATCGAATCTGACCCCACTTCTTTTTTAATTCCCCACCCGGATGCCGATTTCGTCCAGGTGCTTCATCAAGTCGGCCGGGTCCTGATAGACACGATACGCGCCCGCGCGCACGAGCTCGTCTTCTCCGTATCCGCCAGACAGCAGGCCGACGCTGAGCGCCCAGGCGCGTCGTGCGGCAAGCTGGTCCCATACGCTGTCTCCAACCACGATGCAGTCCCTGATCGGCCGGCCGAGTCGCTCAGCCGCGGCGAGAAACAGGTCAGGATCGGGCTTGGCATGGGCGACCTGATCGCGAGTGACGATGGGCACGTCGGGACCGACCTCAAGCACTTTCAGCGTATGCTGGGCGGTCTCGATGTAGCCGCTCGTCGCAATCGCATGCGGAACCTTCATCCGAGAGAGAGAGGCGAGCAGGTCGCGCGCGCCCGGAAGCGGGCGAACATGGTGAACCTGCCGGCTGTACGCTTCCCTGTGCAATCGCTGGATCCGCTCGGCCTCTTCGGCGGTCACCTGATGACCGATCTCCCGCATGAGGGCGTTCACGAACAGGCCGCCGCTCATGCCGACCTGGCGGTGGATGCGCCAGACCGCCAACTCGATCCCGACCTGCTCGAAGGCCTCCCGCCACGCCAAGACATGCTGGTAGACATTGTCCACCAGCGTGCCGTCTAAATCGAACAGGAGCGCGACGCGGGGAGCAGCCATGCAAGCTTCTCCTTCCATCAGAACAGATTAGCACAGCGAAGGAATAACGATCCCATCCTCGCCGCCGAGCATCTCTCCACGGCCCGACAGCACCCACTGACCTACCAGAGCCGCCGTCGCGGCGTCCAGCTCATCGCTCGTTGCCGAGTTGGTCAATCCTCTCACGCCGAGTTTCTTCAGCCCGGCCAGCAGCTCCTTCCGGTCCCGATGCTGCCGGGGAATACCCCACACATCTTGCGCCGCGCCGGGATAACACTCAATAACACGATAGCCCATCGCCCGTATCTTCGCTTTAAGCGCCAGACCGCGCTCGGTCAACATCCGCATGGGACCAAGCGTGATGGGGAAGAACCGAATACCACGTCGTCGCAGCGCAAGATCGCACTCGCGAAAATGCCCTCCTGAGCGGTCATGGATTGTCCGTCGCCCTTTGGGCAGGCTGAGCGGAGCATCAATGGGAACGAGGTCAGGCTGTGCTTGATGCACCGTGTTCAGGATGTCGTCATCGCTGAACGCGACGCGCGTGTGCGCCCGCAGGCCGCGAAGGAGACACAGGCCTGTCGCGCGGCGCGGCGACCCGGCGAGATCGATCCCGAGCACAACAAACGGTTTGCGGTTCGCCCCTTTTTCAGCCTTGCTTTTTAATGATTGCCTCATATTCATCGTGCGGCCCGATCCAGACCCAAATGAAGGCGTCGCCATCTTCGACCGCAAGGGCCCTGTGCGTCAGACCGACTCTGACCGACCAAAGCTTACCGACTTTCTTGAAATGGAGGGAAGGATGCGACGGATTGGATTTCAGGAGCTCGAAGTTCTTTTTCGATGCTTTCTGAACGGACTCCGGAAGGTTCTCAAAGCACTTCCAAAAGCGCTCTGTCGTCCGATGCACTTAGAGTTCCTTGAGCTTTCCCTTTGCTTTTTCATAACGAGCTTCCTTGACCAGAAAATCCAGCTTGCCCGCCTTTGAATCTGCCTCGATCTGGCGGTCCCATTTCTCCCAATCTCGTTCGGAAAACCACTTCCTCAAGCGCGCGTAGTCCTCTCCCGAGAGGGATTCGATGGCGGCCTGGATTTCCTTTACCTTCGACATGTCTAACCCCTTTATTCCATTGGCGCGCTACTCAGCGCGCTGCAGCACAACAAGCAATATCGCTCCTCATGAAAGCCATGTCAAGCGTGCCTCTGATTCTGTTCCGCGCGATTTCATTTTTATCCCCTGGCTGGGAACCGGACCAAGCGCTCCCCTAATCGACTCCGAACCTACTTTTCCCTAATCGCTACCGAGTGTCTGAAGCAACGCGCGCATTTCCGGAATGAGGTCTGCCCCACCGCTTGAGCGGCCAGAGGCGGCGGCGTTGATGCCGGCTGTGAGCACCGGCTTGGCCTCCTCGTTCCGCCCCAGGGCCGCCAAGGCACGGCCCAACGCAAGGTACGAGGCGACATGCAGGGGATCGAGCTGGACCGCGACGTGAAGGTGCTCGACCGCTTCCTCGAGATTCCCGCCCTCCTGCAGGATCTTGTTACCAAGGCCGTAGCGTCCCAGAAAGCCCTTGGGATTCTTGGCCACCATTTGCCGGAACGCATTGAGATCCATCAGTCCCTCCGAAACTGATTCAAAACGTCAGGCATCTTATCGTCTGCAACTTGATATCGCAAATTGCCCATGATAAATGGGGTCAGATTGGAGCAGATCGAAAAAGAGTTGGCGATGGCTGAGGCGGCGCTGCGGGAAGCCAACGAGGGGAAGGCCCGGGTCTGCGCTCGCCGGGCCGTCGCCTTGGCGGCGGAAGCCTCGTTGGAGCGGTTTCCGCGGCCTGGTTGGCGTGGAGACGCCATGCACCACCTACGACAGATTCAACAGGAGGAATCCTTTCCCCTCCCCATCCGTCAGGCTGCCGAGCGGCTCAGCACAAAGATCACGCAACGGGACACCGCGCCGTTTACGTCCAACCCGATCGCGGATGCCAGGTTGATTATCGCCTACCTGCTCTCTGCAGAGCCTGAGAAGTCTTAGAACACCAGCAGCCACCCGAATTCTGCCGCAACTAAGGTAGCCTGACGCCTTTTTGCCGCCCTAGCATGTTAGACAGCGCCGTCAAAGATTACCCTCTCGCGGGCGAACCGTGTGAACGCTTGGAAGATAGCGGGGGTCTTCCTCTCGTTACGCCAAGTGAAGTATTCGGAAAGGAAGAACTTGGAGCCTGGCGAAATCTCGCCTGGGTACGGATGCATC